>CAXTOO010000001.1:0-32983 GCA_964245875.1 uncultured Fimbriimonas sp.
GTCTCCGGCGCTATCAAGCGGCGCGGCGGCACCGAACCCCTTCGGGAACTGCGACGGCACGGGCGGATGGCGCTCGGGACGGCGGTGGTGACACGCGCCGGGAGACTGCCGTTCCGCGGGATCGTCCACGTCGCGGGCATCGACGACCTTTGGCGGGGGTCGGAGCGGGCGACCCGCCTTTCCGTTCGCAATGCCGTGCGCGCCGCCGAGGAGCATGGCTTCACGTCGCTGGCGATCCCGCTGATCGGCAGCGGCTCCTGGGGACTCACCGAGGAGAGGTCGCTCGCGGCGATCCTGGAAGAGCTCGCCTGCGTCGAGAGCGGCGTCGAGGTGACGGTGGTTCGCTTTCGTCGTTAGGCTTCTTTCTCCACCCCCTTTCCCTCCTCATTCCGCCGCGACGGAACAGGAGGGGTGAGGCTAGACCGTCACCCGGCGAACGTCGCCCACCGACACGTCCGACCGGTTCGCCCAAAGGAAGCCGCGCCGCATCAGTTCGTTCGGCCATCGCGCCTCCAGGACGTCGCGATGGTGTCCGAGCGAGTTGAAGAAGACGCGCCCCGCGCCGTAGCGCTTCGTCCAGACCACCGGCATCTCGCAAGGATTCGCGACGTGCGGGCCGTCGACGCCCGCCGTCGGGAAGCGAGTCGACGCGAGGACGTGGTTGCCGGGATCGGTGTGCATGTAGTACTGCTCGCTCGCGACCTCGAAGTCCGGAATGTCCTTCGTGATCGGGTGCGAATGGTCCTTGACGTTCACGGTGTACAGAACGCCGTCGTTCCCCGGATGCGAGACCCACTGGCCGCCGGTCATGAACTGCCATTCGGTGTCCTCCCGGAAGGCGTCGCACATCCCACCGTGGCAACCGGCGATACCGATGCCCTTCTCCCGCACCGCCCTGAGCACGGGATCGCGCTGCTCGGCGGCGATCTTGCCCATCGTCCAGACGGGAATGAGCAGTGACTGGGCCATGACCAGATCTTCGTCGGCGAATGCGTCGAGAGAGTCTTTGACCGTCACCTCGAATCCCTCGCCATGCAGAATGAGTTCGAACAGTCCTGCAACCTGCTCCGGCTCGTGACCGTCCCATCCGCCCCAAACGATCAGCGCCTTCTTGTCCGCCATGATGGCGAAGCGTACCTACCGATCGTGCCTTTCGCTCGTCTAAGGCTTTGTGAAGCGAACGAAGCTCCTCCCGGTCCTCTTGCTCCTCGTTGCCAATGCCTCCGCCCAGCAGGCGGCGGCTCCTCTCCCCAGCCTCGCCACCGCGAGCGGGAATGCGGAGGTAAAGGCCACGCCCGATATGGCGACGATCCGCGTCGGCGTCGAGTCGCAGGCGAAGACTTCGAAAGAGGCCCAGGCGAGCACGAGCGCGATGGCCAACCGCCTCATCGCCGCCGCGATGAAGGTCGTGCCCGACCGCAAGGCGTTCCAGACATCAGATCTCTCGCTTGAGCCGGTGTACAATCAAGCGGGTCCGAACGGCAACTTTCCGGAGCCGAGGCTCGTTGGCTACCGTGCGCGCAACGTCCTTACGGTGAGGATGGACGACATCACCAAGGTCGGGGCATTGGTCGACGCGGTCACCGACGCGGGAGCGACCAACGTCGACTCGATCTCGTTCGGTCTTAAGAACGACAAGGCACTCCGTCGGCAAGCCTTGATAGAGGCGGTGCGGGAGGCGAGGGACAAGGCCGAGGCGATGGCCGCGGGTCTGGGCCTCACCCTTGGCGGCGTGTACAGCGTGGACGAGGGGGGCGGAACGATCGTGCGGTCCTTCGAGATGCGCGCGATGGCGAAGACGGCCGACACGCCGGTGATGCCGGGCGAGGTTTCGACCAGCGCGAACGTCACTGTCCGGTTCTTTCTTAAGCCTTGAACCAGAGGATCGTGTCCAGGGCGGCGAGAACCGCGCCCTGGACGACGATCGCCCACCCGAAACCGCGTATCCTCTCCCTCTCGCCCGCGAGGAGCGCCATCGAAAGGCCGACGCCCACGTAGCCGACGTCGAGACCCAGGTTGAAGGCGAGAAACGGACGAAAGCCCGGTCCGGGTGGTTCACCGCGAAGGCTGGCGAGCGCGATCAGCAGATTGATCGCGCCCCAACTCAGGGTCATCGCGCCGAAGGGCCGCTTGCGGAGCACGACGCCGACGAAGAGGGACAGTACCGCCCAAACGAGGAGACGCAGGAGATGTGAGCGGAGCGCGTCAACCATCGATCTTCGGCACACCGTTGAGCGCCAGTTCGCCTTCCGGCGAGAGATCGCGGAAGAAGCACGAGCGATAGTTCTCGTGGCACGCCGCGCCGACCTGCTCGATCTTCAGCAGCAACGCATCGGCGTCGCAGTCGACGGAGACGGACAGCACCTTCTGAGTGTGGCCGCTGGTGAGTCCCTTCACCCAGAACTCCCCTCGCGAGCGGCTCCAGTAGGTCGCGAGGCCGGTGTCGAGGGTGCGGCGGAGGCTCTCGCGGTTCATCCAAGCCATCATCAGCACCTCGCCCGTCGCCCCGTCCTGCGCGATCGCGGGGATCAGGCCATTGGCGTCGTACTTCAGCGAATCGAGGGCGGACACCCCTAAGAGGGTACTTTGACCGTGCCTTGATCCGCCGCCACTGGACCCTGCTCGCCTCCATCCTGCCGCTCCTCGGCTGGTGGACGTACGGCCTTTTCGACCTGGACGAGGGCTTCTACGCCGCCATCGCCCAGGAGATGAACCGGCGGGGCGAGTGGATCACGCCGTTCTACAACGGAAAGCCGTGGTTCGAGAAGCCGATCCTCGTGTACTGGCTCCTCAAGCCGTCGCTCGCGCTTTTCGGCGACACTTTCGGACCTCGCCTTCCCTCCGTGCTCACGACGGTCGCATTGTACGTGCTCTGCGCGTGGTTCGCGAAGCGCCGGCTTTCCGAAGGCGCCGCCCGGTGGGTGCCGGTCATCCTCGGCTCGTCGCTGCTGGTGATCGGAACCGGAAGGATGGTTCTCACCGACCCGCCGTTCGACCTCGCGCTCGCCGCGGCGTTCCTCCTGTTCTGGGAGTCCTTGGTCGGAGACCGTCGCTGGCGGGTCGCCTCGGCGGCGTGCCTCGGACTCGCCGTGCTGGCGAAGGGTCCGGTGGCGGGGGCGCTGTTCCTGCCCGTCGCGGCGTGGGTCGCGTTTCGCCAGCCCGATCTCCGTCCCGCCTATCGAGGGTGGTGGACGGTCGGAAGTATCGTCTTCGCCCTGATCGTCGCCGCCTGGTACGTGCCCTGCTACCGTCAGAACGGCCAGGCCTTCGTCCACGACTTCCTCTACGAGCAGAACGTCCAGCGCTTCCGAGGCGGCGACGAGGCGCACAAGGTGCCGTTCCTTCCGTTTGGCTGGGCCTTCTATCCCCTGCTGATCGTGGTCGGCTTCGCGCCCTGGTGGTGGTGGCTCCGCCGCGCGTGGGCGCCGTCGACGCGCGTCGAGGGCTTCCTCAAGGCTTGGGCGGTGACGGTGTTCGCGTTCTTCACGATCAGCGGCGCGAAGCTGCCGCACTACATCCTGCCCGCCCTGCCGCCGCTCGCGCTGCTTGTCGCCGCACGGCTCTCGGCGGTCGAGCTTCGTCCCGGCCGGATCGTTGCGGGGCTTGTCGCCGCCGCGGTCGTGGCGAACGCGGCGTTCCTGGGCTACTACTACGGGTTCGCGCCGCTCGGACTGGCGGGGTTCCACAATGAGGTCCAGCGGCTGGCCCGGTACGTGCGCGACCATCGAGCGTCGAATGAGGAGGTTGCACTCTATGCGTTGCCGAGGATCGGTAAGGATGATGCTGTGGGACAGGCGATCATCGCACAGTTCCCCCCAAAGGCCGGGATGCACGTCCAGGAGACCGGCCATCCTTCTTTATTGCTGTACCTTGACCGCAACGCCGCCACGGTCCCTCCGAGTGGATGGCGAAGGCTCCTCGCCTCGTCGAAGCCGCTTTGGATCATCACCCGCTGGAACCGGGTGACCCCCGAGATGGCGGCACAGGCCGGGGGGCGGCTCCATGCCGTCGATCCCTTCCCGCCGGACCTGTATCGGCTCTATCGGCTGGATCCGGCGCGATAGCCGCCAAGCCATCCGGCGACTACAAGAGAGGCCGCAGGTGTCGCAGGCTGCTTTCCAGGCAGTCGAAGGGATCGCGGCGGCAGACGTCCTGCTCGACGATGAGCCACTCCGTCCCGCCCGCGCGGCAGGCATGGAGGATCGCGGTCCAATCGAGGTTGCCCTCGCCGACGGGCGCGAAGGTCGGCGGCTCCCAACCGATCACCTCCAGGTCCTTCAGGTGGACCGCCGGGATGCGCCCGGCCAGCCGGCGCAAGAGGTCCGCGGGCGAGAGTCCCGCGACGGCCACCCAGTAGACGTCGACCTCCAACTGGAGGTCGGGCTCTTCGAGCAGCAGGTCGTAGTGCTCCCTTCCCCGCTGCCTGAACTCCAGCGCGTGGTTGTGGTAGCCGAAGGCGATGCCTGCCGCCTTGAACCGTGCGATGGCCGGACGGAAGTCGTCCAGGAAGCGCCGGTAGGAGGACGGCTCCATGCCGTAGTCGCCCGCGATCGAGCCCACGGCGACGTAGCCGCAGCCCAGCGTCCGGTGGATGGCGATCTCCTCGTCGGTGTTCTCCCACAGGCGGTTCAGCGGACGGTGGGTGGCGCAGCACACGAGGCCATGCCGTTCGAGCATCGCCTTCAATCCTGGTGCGTCGATCAGCCCCGCGTCCCAGGCTCCTATCGCCGAGAGCTGCACTGCGGGGTAGCCCATCGCCGCGACCTTCCCGAGCGAGGCATCGAGCTCTTCGACCGTCTTCGTGCGGTCGCGCAGGGTGTACATCTGGACGGCGGGGGTCATAGACCCATTGTAGCGGCGCGACTCGTCACGCTCCGGAAAACCGCGTGACGAGTCGCGCCGCTACAACGACTCAAGTACCCTTAAGCGTGCCCCTCTACGAACGCCTGCCCGCGCTCCAGCACGCCGCCTTCCGGCGCTGGGTGGTCGGGTCGTTCTTCTCCAACGTCGGCGGTTCGCTCCAGATCTGGGCGGTCTTCTGGCAGCTCGACCACCTCACGCACCGCCCCGAGGCGGTGGGCACCGTCGGTCTCATCCGCGTCGTCCCGCTCCTCGTGTTCGGGCTCCTCGCCGGGCACCTCGCGGACACCCGGGAGCGTCCCAAGGTGTTGCTCGTCACGCAGAGCACCATGGGCGCGCTCGCGCTCCTACTCGCCTTCCTGACCTTCACCGGGCGCATCACGCCCGGCCTCATCTACGGCATCGTTCTCCTAGACTCGGTCGCCCGCGCCTACGACGGTCCCGCGCGCCAGAGCCTCGTCGCCAACCTGGTGCCCCAGGAACACTACCCCAACGCCGCCAGCATCTCCGGCATCGGCTGGCGCCTGAGCGAGGTCCTCGGTCCCGTGCTGTCGGGCGGCCTCATCGCCCTCTTCGGCGCGACGAACGGCCCCGGGCTCGCCTACCTGGGCAACGCCCTCTCCTTCGGCACCCTGCTCTACGCCGTGCTCCGCCTGCCCCACCTCCCCGCCAAGATGGCGCGGACCAAGGGCGCGCAGGCGGTCTTCAAGAGCATCGGCGACGGCCTGATCTTCCTGCGAGGCGCGATGGTGGTGCGCAACGCCATGTGGATCGACTTTTGGGGCACCCTCGTCGCGGGCGCTTCCGCGCTTCTGCCCACCTTCGCGCGGGCCGTGCTTCACGTCGGCCCCACGCAGTACGGCTTCCTCGTCGCGAGCCAGGGTCTCGGCGCGATGGCAGCGTCCTCGTACCTCGCGTGGCGGCCCGCCTACGCGCAGCCAGGCCGGATCGTGATCGGCATGATCGCCCTCTTCGGCCTCGCCACGGTGGGCGTGGGCCTCGCGCCGAACCTCTGGGTCGCCATCGTGTTCCTCGCGGGAGTGGGCGCGACCGACATGATCTCGACCGTCCAGCGCCAGACGATCCGCCAGCTCGCGGTGCCGGACCGGATGCGGGGGCGTCTCTCCTCTATCGGCATGATCTTCCAGGTCTCCGGCCCGCAACTGGGAGACTGGGAGGCGGCGCAGGTCGCGGGCATTTACGGCACGCGAACCTCCTTCGTCCTCGGCGGCCTGGGGGCGGTGTTCGCGGCGGCCTGGTACGGGTTCAGGGGTCCGGCGCTGCGAGACTACGAGTACAAACCGGAAGTTTCGGGAGCCCCCTAAATTCACCGCAGAGGACACAGGGGAACTCTCTGCGCACTCTGTGTTCTCTGTGGTTGAAAGGTCCGATACAATGCTCGATGTCTTCACGCGACCCGCTTACGGGCACGATCGTGGATGCCGCGATCGTGCCCGTAAGCGGGTCGAGCCTTCTCGAGTCCGCGTACCAGCACTGCCTCATGCATGAACTCGCGCTTCGAGGCGTCGCCTTCCGTACCGAAGTGCCCTTGCCGGTGGTCCACAAAGAGACGAAGCTGGATTGTGGCTATCGCATGGACCTCGTGGTGGAGGACAGGGCGTTGATCGAGGTGAAGTCCGTCGAGGCGCTCGCCCCCATCCACGATGCGCAGGTGCTGACCTACCTCAAGCTCAAAAGTCTCCCCATCATGCGAAGCAGCACGAACGAAGAGGCCACGAAGCGACTGCCCGGCTTCTGCTGAACCGTCTGCGCCCTCGTCTTCTTCGCCACCACGGTCAACTACCTCGACCGCCAGGTCTTCTCCCTCATGGTGCCGTTCTTCGAGAACGATCTGCGGCTCGGCCCCACCGACCTCGCCCTCATCAACGTCAGCTTCATGCTGCCTTACGGCTTCGCGCCTACGCTCGTCCGAAACCTTGCCGTGGGTGAAGGGCGAGATCTACCGCAACCTTGCTTGGAGCGGACGCCCGGAGGCCTTGGCGCACGTGCTTCGGGCGCGCGCCGAGGGCAGGCGACTGGCGAGGGCGACGGTGGGGCTTTCGTCGACGCAGGGCACGGACGACGACGGCATTCCTGACGCCTACGATGCCAATCCCTATGTCACGCCGCGGGCACTGAGCGAAAAGGAGCGGATTATGGCGGCGGCGTTCGACGCCAGCTTCCGGTTCGCGGGAAGGGCGGGTGATGGGCTACGGAACGGAGGAACGCCTGCGGAAGATCCGGGGGGAGTGGTTCGTGGTCTCTTTGCGGGTGACGTGGCAGAACTGAGGGTGGTCAGCGGGGGAACTGCGATCGGACGAAGCGGTCGAGGGCGGCCATCGGCTTTGCGGGTGGCCAGTTGGTCTGATTGCCGGGGTTGTCGTAGGCGTAGGCGCGGTAGAGGCCGTCCTTCTGGTACTCGACGAAGGTGGAGTAGCCGTCGAAGATTTTGTCGTAGCCCTTCTTGCTTCCGGCGTTCTCCTGGTCGGGGAGGGTGAAGACGCCGAGCTTCTCCGCTTTCGCCCAGAACCTGGGCCAGCCGAGCTTGGCGGCGGGAAGGGGGGTTGGGGGCTTGCGGCTCCACTCGACGAGACGGGCGGCGGTCCACTTGCCGACGTGACGGCGAAGGATGATGGCCTGGGTTCCCCAGGCGAAGCCGCCCCAGTATCTCACCTCGATGTCGCCCGGTGGGAGGAGGCGACGCTTCAGGGCGGTCAGCCCGGTTCCCACGAGGGGATCGTACTGTTCGGAGAACATCGTCCGCGCCATCGCGTCCTTCGGCGTGAGGTCACGCGGCGCGGCCTGGGTGAGGAGAAGGGGGAGCAGCACGCCTCCTATTGTAGCGGCGTGACTCGTCACGCTCCGGAAGACGGGGCTTTCCGGAGCGTGGCGCGTCACGCCGCGACGTGAGGACCCGACCCCCTCACCCCTGCCCCTCTCCCCCGGAGGGGAGAGGGGTTCAGAAGGAGACGTCGACCTTTTCCTCGTTGCCGGTCTCGGACGACTTGTAGATCGCGTCGAAGATGGCGTTGAGGATGAGGCCGTTCTCGCCGGGGACGGGGGAGGGGGCGCCGGCGATGATCGCCTCGACGAACGCCTTCACCTCGTCGACGTGGGCGGAATCGACCTTCGGGATGTTGTTCGGCTGGACGTCCATCAGGAGCCGGTTCTGCTCGGTGTAGATCTCCAGGGCCTTGTTGCCGCTGGCGTAGGGGTCGACCTTCGCGCCCGCCTTGGTGCCGTAGAGGAAGGTCTCGAACTTCTCCGGGCCGTTCGCCATGAAGCTGGACTCGAGAGAGACGACGGCGCCGTTGTCGAACTTGACCATGCCGACGGCGAAGTCCTCGACGGTGAACCTGGCGCGGTCGTACTCGCCCATGCCGTTGAAGAGGTCGGGGTTCTTGCCGAGGGTGTCCCAGAAGCGCCCGGTGGCGGAGACGGGCTTGGGGTAGCCCATGAGGAAGAGGGTGAGGTCGAGGATGTGGACGCCGATGTCGATGAGCGGCCCGCCGCCCTGGAGCTCCTTGTCGATGAACACGCCCCAGCCGGGGACGCCGCGGCGGCGCAGGGCCTGGGCGCGGGCGAACTGAACGTCGCCCATGTTGCCCGCGTCGATGTACTGCTTCATCCAGCGCGAGGGGCCGTTGAATCGGGACTGGAGGCCGACCTGGAGGATCTTGCCGGAGTCTCGGGCGGCGGCGCACATCCGGCGGCACTCGTCGGCGTTCATGCCGAGCGGCTTCTCGCACAGGACATTGACGCCGAGGAGGAGAGCGTCGACGGTGGGGCCTTCGTGGAACTTGTTGGGGGTTGCGACGGAGACGGCGTCGAGGTTCTCCTGCGCGAGCATCGCCTTGTAGTCGGTATAGGTCTTGGGGACCCCAAAGGCGTCGGCGGCCTTCTGGGCGGTGGCCTCGTTCACGTCGGCGCAGGCCACGATCTCGCAGAGGTCGGGGATGGCCGCATAGCCTTTCATGTGACAGGACTGGGCGATGCCGCCGCTTCCGATGATGCCGATTCTGAGCTTCGCCATTGAGGGTGTTCCGCGCGCCGGTCGGGGCGCTTTGAGGGAGGGTACCCCTGACGTGGCGTGGGCGTCCCCGACCGCGATTGCCTTCGAGGACGCTCGGTCGCGTTCGCAGGCACGGAGGCCTGCTCCACGGTCATCGCTTGCGCTTGGCGAAGGCCAAGCCGCCGACGACGAGGAAGATGGCAACCATGCCGCCCCAGAACACAGGTTCGGACATTCCGGGGATTTCCAGAGGGATCGCGCGCTGCGTGTGGGCGCGGTGGAGGGCGTGGGAGAGGAGCTTCAGGCCGACCCAGCCGACGAGCGAGTAGGCGACTGCGTCGAGCGCCGGGAAGCGGTCGAGGAGCTTGGAGAAGCCCGCGGCGGCGAAGCGCAGGAGGACGATGCCGATCATCGCGCCGGTGACCACGACCCAGAGCTTGTGGTCCTGGACGCCGGTCTTCGGGTGGGTTATGAAGGCGATGCCCGCCAAGACCGAGTCCAGGGCGAAGGCGATGTCCGTGAGCTCGACCGCGACGACCGTCTTCCAGAAGCCTCCGTTCGCCTTGGGATTCTTCGTGCCGCCGCTCCTGCCCAGGAAGTGCTTGGCCGGAAGGAAGAGGAGGTACGCGCCGCCGAGCGCCTGGAGCCACCACTGGTCCAGCACGAACGAGGCGAAGACGATGGCGACGAGCCGGAACACGAACGCGCCGCCGAGGCCGTAGAGGAGTGCGCGCTTGCGCTCCTCCTCGGGCAGGTGCTTCACCATGATGGCGAGCACGAGGGCGTTGTCGGCGGAGAGCAGCGCTTCGAGCACCACGAGCGTCGCGACGCTGAGGAGGTCGGGGAGGGCAAAGGTCTGGCCGAACATGAAGCGCTTCGAAGCTCCCTCCAGGATGTCACAATGGAGGGGAGCGATGCCTACCTACGTCTACGAGTGCCGAACCTGCGCGAAGTCCTTCGAAGCCGAGCAGAGCATCAAGGACGCGCCCTTGACGGACTGCGAGTGCGGCGGGACGGTTCGGCGCATCATCCAGCCGGTGGGGATCGCGTTCAAGGGTTCGGGATTCTATGTGAACGACAGCGTGCCGAAGCCCACGGAGAAGGCGGCCGAGAAGCCCGCGGAAGCGAAGCCCGCCGAGACGAAGGCGGAGACGCCCGCAGCCGCACCGGCGACTCCGGCACCGACGGCTCCTACGGAGACCAAAGCGGAGTAGCGGAGGCGTCCTCGTCTCCGAAAAGCTCGACCATCGGAGGCGAGGGCGCCTCCGCTACAAGGGCCTTAGTCCTCCTCTCATCTCCCCTTGCCACTCGTACACCCCCACGTACCGGCCGTGCGAGCCGCCCTGGCAGATCCACGTCCTGCCGATCCGCTCCGGCTCCATCAGAACGGTGTGCGAGTGGCCGCCGAGGATGATGTCGAAGGGACCGTCCTCGGCGAGCTCGCGGTCGCGACGGTGGCCGATGTGCGTGAGCGCGATCAACAGGTCGACCTTCGGACGGAGCGCCTCGCCCAGGGCGCGAAGGGTTGGCAGCGCCGGGTCCCAGAGGTAGGCGCTGGCGACGGCGGTCTTCATGCGGGAGGTGACCATCTCGACCATCGCGGCGGCGACGCCGATCTTGATTCCATCGACTTCCAGAAGCATCGTGCCGGAGTAGGGATGCGAGCCGTCTTTGAGGCGCAGATTTCCGCAGAGGAGCGGGTGGGCGACGCCCGCGAGCTTGGCCCGGAAGGCGGGGGCCAAGGGGTGGCTCTCGCGGTTACCGGGGACGCTGGCGGTGCAGCGCAGCTCTTCGAGCAAGGGCCAGACCGGCTCGGGGCGGAGTGGGTAGGCGAGATTGCCCGCGAGGATCGCGTCGCCCGAGTCGAAATAGAGGTCGTTCTCGTCGCGAAGCGTCGCGAGGCGCGCGGCGCGTTCCGGAGTGAGCCTGCCGTGGAGGTCGTTGGTGTGGAGGAGGGTGACGGGCAACCGTTCCATTGTGGCAGGCGGCTACAATCCCGGAATGCTGACGGCCATGATCGCCATCCTCACGACGCAGACGGGCGTAGCAATGCTCCGGCCGCAGGCGCCGTTCCTCCCGCTGAGCGCGCGTCCGGTGGGGGTCTGGAAGCCCGGGTCCCCGACGGAGCCGGGCTCCCTGCGCTTCCGGTCAGGCAAGGACGGCGAGATGAAGCTCTACGGCGTCGCGGGCGTGAAGCCCGAGGACGTCCTCAAGCTCACGCCGCCCTTCCAGATCGTCAAGTCAAACGGCTTGGTGTGGAAGCTGAACATCGCCGCGAACCCCATCTCCACGACCGTCGCGGGCTACGCGGCTTCCGGCCGCCGGGTCTACTTCGTCTACGGCAGCATGACCGGAGGGACGAAGGGCAAGCCCCTTGCCGACGCGCTCGCGACCCTGAAGAGCCTCAAGCCGCTCTAGCGCGATACGTCGCAAGGCTATGGATGCTGGCGGGTCACGTCTATAATAGGTCCATGCTAACGGCCTTAGTGGCACTGCTGACGACCCAGGCGGGAACGGTCACCGTCCGCCCGCCGACGATGCTGGACATGCTCCCTTTCACCGTAAGGCCCGTCGGCGTGTGGAAGGTCTCGCCGGTGAAGAATCCGGGCGCGGCGATGTTCGTCGCGGGACCGAAGGCCATGCTGACGTTCTCCGGCAACAAGACGACGCACCCCCAGGCGCGGCTTGATCCGGACGTGGTCTACAGGATCAACGGCCTGACGTGGCACACGAACGTGCGGGTCAACATGTTCAAGGTGACGGTCTTCTCCGCCATCGCCGACCTGCCGGGCAAGGAGTTCACCGCCTCCGGGCAGATGACCGGCGGCCTCAAAGGCAAGATGGCGGCGGACGCCCTCGCGACGCTGAAGACGTTCCGTCCGTTATAATGGGTAAGACCATGAAGAAGCTCCTTCTCCTCACCGCCCTCGTCCTCGTTGCCGGAGCCGCTCCGGCGCAGAAGAAGGCTTCGAAGGCCGCTCCGAAGATGACCTGTGCCGTCACGAAGGAGAAGCTCGACGTGGCGAAGGCGACCAAGGACAAGATGTTCGCCGACTACAAGGGCCGACGCTACTTCTTCTGCTGCCAGGGGTGTCCGCAGACCTTCAAGAAGAACCCCGAGAAGTACGCGAAGACCGCGACGAGCATCCCCACCCCGAGCAAGTAGGTCGAAAGGGAATCAGGAGATCAGGGAGTCAGGAACGAAACCCAACTCCCTAAATTCCTATCCCCTAATTATCTGTTAAGGTGATTGCCGATCGCGTCCACGAGGATCATCAGCACCATGAACGACGCCCCAAGCATCAGGGTGTAGCGGGACATGATGTCGTCGAAGCTGGCCTTGCCACGGAACGTCGTCCGCACCCCTCCGCCGCCGCTCATGGCGTCGCCCTTGCCCGTGAGGAGCACGATGGCGATGAAGGGCACGGCCACGAGGATGCCGAGGACGAGGAACACGATGTAGGCGGCTTGCACGGCGTTGCCTAGAATCTACCCGATCAGCGGGCTATGTCCGGCAGCCATGTCGCGCCGGTCAACCACTCGACGAACATCAACAGACCCACCAGCAGGTACGCGCCGCCCGCGACCTGCACAACCCCCATGCTCCAGATCCGGCGCAAGGGGCTCGTCGTGGAATGCCGCGCGGTGGCGTTCGCGAGCAGCAGCGCCTCGCCCGCGCGGATCGCCCCGGTGAGCTGACGCTCCGTCGGGACCTTCGTCGTGACGAACCGCTGGACGAGCGAGCCCGCCGGCCGCGCGAAGGCGACCGCCGCCACGAGCGCGAACACCATCCCGTACTCCCCGAAGCCGGGGATCAGGAGCAGCCCGCCGAAGATGGCGAGGCCGACGACCAGATTGGTGCCGCAGCGCGGGTGGACGCGCGGCATCCGGCGCACGACCTCGGGCGATAGGATCTCCTCGCGTTCGATGGCGTGGACGACCTGGTGCTCCGCCCCGTGGATGCCGCTGAGCGGCGTCAGTCGCATCAAGAGCATGAGGATCGCGCCCGCGACCGGCCAGAAGAGGGCGGTCGACATCCCGTTTCGGGTCGCCACCGTCGAGACCTCGATCCCGGTGGCGAACATCGTGAACATCGCCGCCCCGGTGCCCGCCAGCGCCCACCAGGGAGCGCCCGCCGAGACGTTGCCGGTCGTGAGGTACACGCCGAAGGGCGTCGCGAGGCCGCCGACCATCGCGGGCCGCGGCAGGGTGCGTCGGCGCGGCCAGAGGTCGAGCGCCGAGACGAGGCCAACGGGACGGCGGGCGTCGTCCACCACGACGTGCGTTCGTCCGTCGAGCCCTCGTCGCAGCGCCTCTGCGGCCGTCGAGTAGGGCGGCAGGGTGTCGGCGGCCTCCAGGAAGCCGCCCACCGCGTCCGTCGCCTCGCACGCCTCCGCGAGGGCGCGGGCGAGTCCCGCGTCGGTCAGGACGCCCTGCAGGACGCCCTCCTCGTCGACGACCGGGAGCATCGAGCCGCCGTTCTCGCGCAGGGTCTGCGCCCCGCGCGCCAGGGAGTCGCCCGCTTCGACGGTGAGCGTCGGGCGCATCATCGTGCCGAGCGGCGCGGCGAGGTCGGCGGTCTGGGAGGCGCGGACGAGGGGGTTGAGCACGGCGGTAGCCCTTCTAACGCTGTCGAGCGCCGCTTCGTTGCGGCAGACGGCCGCGCGATCCTTCATAATCGTGGTCTCCAGTGGACTGCATCGGTGTGATCACGAGTGGGGGCGACGCTCCGGGGATGAACGCGGCCCTGCGCGCCGTCGTGCGCGCGGCCATTGGGCGCGGCGTGAAGGTCGTCGGGTTCTACCACGGCTACGAGGGCATCGTCAACGACGAGAGCGTCGCCCTGAGCTCCAGCAGCGTGAGCGGCATCATCGAGAGGGGCGGCACGATGCTGAGGACCGCCCGCAGCCGGACCTTCATGACGCCCGAAGGGCGCGGGCGGGCGGTGGAGACGCTCCGTCGCTCGGGATGCGACGGCTTGGTCGTGATCGGCGGCGACGGCTCGCTCACGGGCGCGCTGCGGCTGCACGAGGAGTTCGACTTCCCCGTCATGGGCGTGCCGGGCTCCATCGACAACGACATCAGCGGCACGGACTTCTCCATCGGCTTCGACACGGCGGTAAACACCGCCGTGCAGGCGATCGACCGGGTGCGCGACACGGCCTACAGCCACGAGCGCGTCTTCGTGATCGAGGTCATGGGGCGGCGCAACGGCTTCATCGCCCTCGAGGCGGGCCTCGCCGGCGGGGCCGAGGCGGTGCTGCTCCCCGAGGTGCCGTACTCGATCTTCGACGTGTGCGACAACCTGCGGCTCGCCGCGAGCAAGGGCAAGAAGTCGTCGATCCTCGTGGTCGCGGAGGGCGCGGCGCGGGCCGAGACGATCAAGGACTTCGTCGAGCGCAGCACCGGGTTCGAGACGCGCCACGTCGTGCTGGGCCACATGCAGCGCGGCGGCAGTCCGTCGGCGTTCGACCGGGTGCTCGCGCTCCGGCTCGGGGCCTACGCGACGAGCCGCCTGCTGTCCGGCTTCCGGGGCGAGATGGCGGGGGTCGACGCGAAGGAGCTCGTCAGCACCCCCCTCGCGCAGGTGCTCTCCACCGAGCGGGCGATCGACCCCGACCGCCTCCTCCTGGCCGAGGTCATGGCCCAGTAGGGCGCTTGGGCAGCGCCAGC
This sequence comes from uncultured Fimbriimonas sp., assembly GCA_964245875.1. GTDB lineage: Bacteria > Armatimonadota > Fimbriimonadia > Fimbriimonadales > Fimbriimonadaceae > Fimbriimonas. The sequence goes on from CAXTOO010000001.1 coordinate 14,546, forward strand.
ACCCGCCGGCCCGCCCGCACCCGGAGCTGGAACAGTCCGCGGGGCAACGGCGCTCCGACGGAGCTCCAGGCCAGCGTTCGGCGGGTCGTGGAGACCTGCCTTCCCCGACCGTCGAGAACGCCCGTCTCGATGCTCACCGGAAGGCCGTCGGACTTCCGCGAGAACACCGAAGCGCGGAACCGCGGCCCCTGGATGTCGAGAACGTCGCACATCTGCCCGCCCGACGCCATCGTGCCGACCACCCGCACCCTCGCCTCCGGCGGGAACAGCTCGGCGAACGGCAGGGCGCGAACGAGAAAGGTGCGCGCGAGCGGATCGACGTTGCCCAGGAGGGAGGCGACGCGGTCGATCACGCCGCCGCGCGAGGTGCGTCCCTGGTAGGCCGCGCCGGGGGTGTTCACGGTGAGCGTCTGGCCATCGAAGGCGAATCCCGAACCGCCCGCCTCGTAGCGGATGCGGGAGCCGCCCAGCCAGAGCGTCGAGTTGCCGTCGAGGCGCAGGATCGCGCTCCTGACGCCCGCCCCGGCGCGCAGGAGCCGCTCGACGTCCGCTCGCGCCGTTGCATCGGCGTAGATTGGCGGGCGGGGGCGCGCGGTGAACGCCTCGACGGGCTTCAGCCCCTTCGGGATGGAAGGCGGGCGGTACGCGCCGTAGGCGAAGCTCCAATCCAGCCGCGAGCCGGGCAGGACGATGTGGAGGCTCTTCAGCTTGCCCGTCGCGTCGAGGTCGAGCCGGGTGAGGCTCGCCTTCCCCGCCGCGGTCGTGCGTCGAACGAGGCCGTGGGGGGTGTTCTGCCAGCCGGAGAGCGCCCGAAGGGGCGAGAGGTAGCGGCTCCGGACGTTGGCGTCGCTGAGGAAGCCGACCGCGTCCTCCAGTCCTCCCAAGACGGCGGCGAGACGGATGCCCACCGAACCGCGGTCGGGCGCGGGTCGGCGGATCGCCTCGCGGGCGTCGTAGTCGACGCCGACGATGGTCGCGCCGCGCAGGGTGAAGCTCTGGTCCGTCGCGCCCGACCGGCCCTGGGCAGGCGTTTCGATGCGCAGGGTCGCGCCGCCCACGCCGTCGAGATCAAGGCGGAAGCGGACGCTCTTCGTGCCCGTCGGCGAGGTGGTCGAGACCACGATGGCCGCCCCGCCGCGGGTCCATGCCGCCTGGGCCCTCTGGAGCCGGTCGAACGTCTGCGCGGGAGTAGGGAGGGGCATAAAATTTCTATTTCGCAGGTTGGGGCTTTAGGCCCAACCTGGGTCGGACGTGGTTGACGCGTTTTCCACCGGGCGACGCGTCGCGGAGGTCTTCGGAAGCCCAGAGGATAACGCATCGGCGAGGCATTTCGTCAACTATATTTGGTGGAGACCAGCCGTCTTTCCGGAACCACCACCCCCTCCACCTGGGGCGCGCCGGAGGGCATCCCTCGGCGGACCCTCCTCCTGCCTCTCGCTCGCGTTCAAGACTCTCGACAGACGCGAGCACCGCCCCGCGGCGGCAAGAGGAGGGGTGACGATCACTATGGCCTTCCTAATCCGGCGGGGGTGCGGCCCCGGCCAAGCAACCCGCCCAGAGCCACCAGCGTCGCGAGGTACGGCAGGGCGGTCCAGAACTGGCTCGGGAGGCTGACCCCGAGGAGCGGAGACCCGGTGAACTGCACGTTGAGCGCGCCGAAGAAGCCGAACGCGAGGCAGGCGGCGAGGGTGGGGAGGGGTCGCCAGCCGCCCACGACGAGGGCGGCGAGGGCGATGTAGCCGCGCCCGGCGGTCATGTTGTCCGCGAAGCCGCCGGTGTAGGCGACGAGCATCGCCCCCCCCAGCCCCGCGAAGACGCCGGTGGCGACGAGGGCGGCCAGGCGGATCCGCTCGGGAACGAGCCCCGCGAGGCGCGCCTTGTCGGGGTCCGCCCCCGTGGCGACGAGGCGCAGGCCGCCGCGGGTGCGCCGGACGTAGGCCCAGAGAACGACGGGAAGGGCGAGCGCCAGCCCTTCGTAGAGGCCGACCGGGAGGTGCGCGACCCCCGACGACGAGGGGTTCGCGAGGTTCAGCGCGAAGTTGGTCCCCCCCGCGGCCAGGAGGTTGATCACCATGCCGGAGATCACGTGGTCGACGCGGTAGACCTGGGTCGCCAACCAGTGGAGCAGACTGAGCAGCACCGAAACAGCAAGCGCAAGCGCGAGGGCACCGCCAGCGCCGAAGCGCTCCGCCGCGATGGCCGCGACGCAGGCGGCGACGAGCATGAGGCCCTCCAGGCCGATGTTCACGACGCCGCTCCGCTCGCTGGCGAAGCCGCCCATCGCCGCGAGGGCGAGCGGCGTCATGAGGACGAGGGTCTGCTTCAGGAGGTCAAGCATGGTCGATCTCGCAGGCGCTCCCTTTCTCCACCCCCGGCCCCTCCTGCATCGCCCGGTGGAAGTTTGACGTCGTTGGAATTCGTACGCCGAGGCGACGAGGAGGGGTGACGTGATTACGCAACCTTTCGCACCCCCCTTGAACGCACGGCGGCGGCGATGAGGATCAGCATCGCGAGCACGACCGTCGTGATCCCCTTGGGCACGCCCTCCATCTGCAACGCCAGCGCCCCCTTGGCGAGCGCGCCGAAGAGAAAGGCCGCCGGGACCAAGGCGATCGCCGAGCCGCCCGCAAGCAACGCCACGCCGAGGGCGTCGAAGCCGTAGCCGGGCGAGAAGCCGGTGTAGAACCGCCCCTCGTAGGCGAGCACCTGCACCGCTCCCGCGAAGCCCGCGATCGCCCCCGAGGCGAGCATCGCGCGGACGATCGTCCTTTTCGGATCGACGCCCGCGTACCGCGCGGCCGTCGGGTTCGCCCCGACCGCGCGAAGCTCGTAGCCCGCCACCGTCCGGCGCAGCCACCAGCCGAGCGCCAACGCCAGCGCGAGTGCGACGGGCAGCGCGACGTTCACCGAGAACGCGCCCGACTGGACGACGTTCGGCAGGCGGCTCGAAGCGTCGAGGCTGGGCGTCGTGGTGTCGCCGCCCGACGCCCTCAGCGGCCCGATCACGAGGTAGTCGGTGAAGAGCACCGCGAGGTTGTTGAGCATGATCGTGGTGATCACCTCGTGCCCCCCGCGATACGCCTTGATCGCGCCCGCCGGGTAGGCCCACAGCGCGCCCGCGAGGACGGCCGCCAAGGTGCCCAGCACGATGCCGACCACCCCGGGCAGGCGCAGGGCGACGGCGGTGCAGGCGAGCGCGCCGACGAGGAACTGCCCCTCCGCGCCGATGTTGAAAAGTCCCGCTCGCAGGGCGAGGAACACCGCGGCCCCCGCCAGAAGGAGCGGCGTGGTGTTCGCCAAAGACTGCGTGAGGCCGGGCGCGGTGCCCAGGCTGCCCTTCACGAGCTGCGGCAGAGGACCGAGCGGATTGCCCTGGAGGTGGCCGTAGTGCGCGACGTTGCTCGCGACGAGCGCCCCGAGAAGCAGGAGCAGCGCGCCGAGGATGAGGGCCACGATCCGGGCGTTCACGCGCCGACCATCTCCCGTCCGATGGTCTCGCGGTCGCGCGCCGCGGGTTCGGTGAGGCGACCGTGGTTCAGGACGACGATGCGGTCGCAGTGCTCCAGAAGCTCGTCGAGGTCGAACGAGACCACGAGCGCGGCCATGCCGTCGGCGGCGCGCTCGCGGATCGCGGCGTAGACTTCCGCCGCGCCCTTGAGGTCGAGGCCGCGCGTGGGGGAGAAGGCGAGGAGCAGCCTCGGGCCGTGCTCCAGGGCGCGGGCGGCGACGAAGCGCTGCTGGTTCCCGCCCGAGAGGCTCGCCATCGGAAGGCTCAGCCCGCCGTGCCTTGTCCGGAACCGCGCGGCGACCCGTTCGGCCCACGAACGGCGTCCCTTCTCGTCGATCTTCGCGCCCTTTGAGAGGTCGCCTTCGCGCTGGAGGCCGAGGGCGGCGTTCTCCTCCAGGCTCCAGCCCTCGACCACGCCCTCCTCGTGGCGATCCTCGGGGATGAGGCGGAGCCCCTTCGCGATGCGATCCGCCGGAGTGCGGTCGGTGACGTCCTCCCCCGACAGGGAGACGGAGCCGCTCCGGAGAGCGGCGGTCCCGGCGAGGGCCTGGAAAAGCTCGCGCTGGCCGTTGCCGTCCACCCCCGCGACGCCGACGACCTCGCCCGTGTGGACGGTCAGCGTGGCGTCCTTCAGGGCCTCGTGGCCGCGCGGGTCGTGGACGGTGAGGTTCTGGATACTTAGGACCGTCCCCTCACCCCTGCTCCTCTCCCCCAGAGGGGAGATGGGTTCCGAATGGACCAGAACGCCCTCGCCGATGATGAGGCGGGCCAGCTCGTTCGCATTCGTGTCCGCGACGGCCATCTCGGCGACGCGCCTTCCGGCCCGCAGGACGGTCACGCGGGAGCAGTGGTCGATCACCTCGGGGAGACGGTGGGTGACGAGGATCACCGTCGCGCCCGCCGCCACGAGCGTCCGGAGCGAGCCGAAGAGCGCCTCGCCGTCGGCGGGCGAGAGCATGGCCGTCGGCTCGTCGAGGATCATGATGCGGGCTTCTCGCCAGAGCAGCTTGAGGATTTCGAGCTTCTGCGCGCCCGCCGGCCCCATCTCGCCCGCGGGGCGGTCCCAGTCGAAGGCGAAGCCCATGCGTTCGGCAAGCGCCTGCGCCTTGGCCCGCGCGGCGGCGAGGTTCGGAACGCCTCCGCCCTCTGCGCCGAGCATGAGGTTTTGGATCGAGGTGAGTTCGGGAATGATCGCGTAGTGCTGGCTCACCATGCCGACTCCCGCCTCGATGGCCTGGGCCGACCCGCCGAAGCGCCGCTCGGAACCCTCGACCTCGATCTCTCCTGCCGTGGGGCGCTGCGCGCCGTAGAGCACGCGCATGAGGGTCGTCTTCCCCGCGCCGTTCTCGCCGACGACGGCGTGGAGCGTGCCGCGCCGGACCTGCAGATCGACCGCTTCGAGGGCGGTGACGACTCCGAAGCGGACGGTGATGGCCTTGAGGGAGACGGCTTCGCTCAAGCGCCCATCCTGAGCAGGACCTCGTAGAGCGCGGCGGTCGTGTCGCCCCCACGACCTTCGTCCTGGAGCGGGGCCATGAGGCGGTCGACGAGGTCGGTCAGGGGGATCGCGGCGTCGATCTCGTTGGCAGCGACGCGGCAGTAGTCGAAGTCCTTTCGCTGGTTGGCGATCGAGAAGCCGGGCGTCCAGTCCTCCTTGAGGATCATCGGGCCGTAGTTCTCGAAGGCCCACGAGCCGCCGGAGCCGCCGCCCACGAGGGAGCGGATCTGGGCGATGTCGAGTCCCGCCTTCTTCGCGAAGCTGAGGGTCTCGCACAGGGCGGCGACCGCGCCGCCGACGGCGATCTGATTCGCCATCTTCGCGAGCTGGCCCGCCCCGCCCTCACCCACGCGCTCGGCGCGCTTCGTGTAGGGCGCCATCGCCTCCTTCGCCTCGTCGCAGTCCGCCTCGTCGCCGCCGAGGAAGATCGTGAGCTGGCCATTCTTCGCGCCGACGGAGCCGCCGGTGACGGGCGCGTCGACGAAGCGGTGGCCGCGCTCGCGAAGCTCCTTCTGGAGCGACTCGGCGGCGGGCGGCGCGATGGTCGAGTGATCGACGAAGAGCGTGCCGGGGAGGGCGTCGCGCATCGCCTCGAGGCACTCGGCGACGTCCTCGGAGCCGCGGACGCAGAGGAAGACGAGGTCGCAGGTCCGCGCGAGATCGGCGAGGCTCGGCGCGACGGCGTCCCCGAAGGGCAGGGCCTTCTCGGGCGTCCGGTTCCACACCCTCAGCTCACGGCCCGCGTCGCGCAGGTGCCCCGCCATCGGTGCGCCCATCACGCCCAGACCGACGAATCCCAGCCGTCTCGCCACGGGTGGAGGGTACCCCCTGTCGTTCCATGGGCACCGAAGAGGAGGCGACCGGGCTCCGCCTTGGAGCGCAACGACGTTCGCGCCGACATGCGCGTGACGCGCGGCGTGCGCCACGTTCGAGGAACCCTCGCGATGAGGCCCCACGCGGGGTGCGGGAGGCGGTCACGGCGAAGCGGTGAGTCTCAGCGCCTCGCCCACGAGGTAGTTGCTTCCGGTCACCACGACGGTGGCGCCGGGCTCTTCCAAGGCCGCTTCCAAGGCCTCGGCCACCGAGGCGTGGCCCCGCGCGGGAATGCCCGTCGCTCTGATGTGCGCGACCGCCTGCTCGACGGTCAACGCACGGGAGAAGGCAATCGGCGCGACCTCCGCCCGAACGGCGCATTTCTGGAACGGTCGGTAGAACGCCTCGACTTCGTGGCCCATCACCATGTTGGTCACGAGCGCGACCTTCGGGCCGAGGTGGCGGACCAGCGCCCGCGCGGCGTCCGCGTTGTGCGCCCCGTCGAAGATCACCTCGCGCCCACGAACCGTCCGGCGCTCGAAGCGGCCGGGAAGCCACGCGCTCTGTACTCCCTCGCGGATGTGGCTGGGGTCTCGGATGGCTCCGGCGGCGACGCAGGCCGCGACGGCGAGGGCGGCGTTGGAGGGCGACTCCAGTCCGAGGCTCGCCGGAACCCATCGTTCGAAGGTCTCCTTGGGGGTCACGACCTTCCAGTTTCGCCCGTCTTCGGAGAGCCGGCTGTCGATCTCTCGCCCGAGGAGCCAGAGGGGGGCGTTCCGTTCGAGGGCGATTCTCCCCACCACGTCCTCCGCCGCTTTCGGCAAGGCTCCGACGACGACGGGAACGCCGGGCTTGATGATCCCGGCCTTCTCGGCGGCGATCTCCTGCAGGGTGTTGCCCAGGATCGCGGTGTGGTCGAGCCCGATGGAGGTGATGATGCAGGCGCGGGGGGTGACGACGTTCGTGGCGTCGAGTCGACCGCCGAGGCCGACCTCCAGGGCGACCCACTCGCACGCCTTCTGCTCCCAGTAGGCGAGGCCCATCGCCGTCTCCAGCTCGAATTTGGTCGCGCCTCCGAAGGGGGAGTCGTCCATCGCGCCGGCAATGGGGAGGAGCCGCTCGGCGAGGGCGGCCAACTCTTGCGGCTCGACCATGCGCCCTTCGGCCTGGATCCTCTCCCGGTAGTCGACCACGTAGGGGCTGTAGAACGCGCCGGTGCGCCAGCCCTGGTGGCGCAGGATCGATTCGACGAACGCGGTCGTCGTGCCCTTGCCGTTCGTGCCGGCGATGTGGATGTAGCCGCGGGCCTCCAAGGCCGGAACGAGGCCGGCCCGTTCGACGAAGGCGCGCATCCGGTCGAGGCCGGATCGCCAGGGACGCCCCTCGCAGGCGTCGATCGCCGCAAGCGCCTCTTCGTAGGTCAGGGCCACGCTTGGAGTTTACGCAAAGGACCGCTTCGCGGCGCGGGCTACAGTAGGGCCACGATTCAAGATGGGACCGCTTCGCGGCGCGGGCACGAACCATCCCGCGACTACAGTATGGCCACGATTCAAGGATGGGAAGCCTTGGTGGTCGCAGGGGGAGGTAACTTGCGAGGGTCCATGCGCTCTTCCCGCATTCTCCTCGCCTCTCTGCTCGCGACGCTCTCGGCTCTGGGGGCGACCCAGAAGAAGCCGCTCGACCACGGCGTCTACGACGGCTGGAAGTCGATCCGCGGCACCGTCCTGAGCCGGGACGGCAAGTGGCTCGCGTACGTGGTCGCGCCCCAGGAGGGCGACGCCGTGGGGACGATCCGCAACGTGGCGTCCGGAAGCACCGTCTCGATCCCGCGGGCGAGCGCCATCCAGTTCTCGCGCGACGGCAAGTGGGCGCTGGCGACCGTCGTGCCCGCCTTCGAGGAGGCCCGCAAGGCGAAGCGGGACAACGTCCCGGCGGTCGACCAGCCGAAGAACGAGCTGGACATCGTCGATCTCGAGCGCGGCACGACGGAGAAGATCGAGCGGGTCGCCTCGTTCACGCTTCCCAAGGAGGACACGGGATGGTTCTCGTACCGGCTCGAGGCGACGAAGGCGGCTCCCGCCGCTCCAAAGCCGGAGGAGAGGAAGCCGGACGAGGGGGGCGACCAGGGACCGGGCGGCCGCCGTGCGGGCGCGAACGCCGCGGTCGCGCCCGCAGCTCGCGGGGGGACGGTCGTGCTCCGCCGATTCGGGACCGGAAAGGAGGAGAGGCTGGAGTTCGTCGACGCCTCGGCGTGGGACAAGGCGGGAAGGACGTTCGCCTACTCGACGGTGGCGGATAAAGATGGCAAGGGTTCGAAGGTGGAGACGATCGACCTCGCGACCGACAAGCGGACGCCCATCGCGTCGGGCACGGACAAGGCGAAGTATCCGAAGCTCGCCCTGACGGAAGACGGGAGCCGCCTCGCGTGGACGAGCGACGCGGACGATCTGAAGGCGAAGAAGCCCGCCCTCGCGCTCTACACGACCGCGCTGAGGGAGGTGAAGCCGACCGCCGTGCCGATTCCGAACGCGGGCGAAAGCGTCAACGAGGACGGCGCCCTGCGCTTCACGCCCAGCGGCAAGCGGCTGGTCTTCGCCACCTCGAAGAGGCCCCTGCCCGATCCGCCCGCCGTTCCGGACGACGAGAAGGTCTCGGTCGACATCTGGACGTACAACGACCCGGAGATCATGCCGCAGCAGCTTGTTCGGGCGGCGGTCGAGCGCGCACGGGGCTACACCGCCCTGTACGAGGTCGCCTCCCGCAAGACGACCCAGATCGAGACGCCGGAGCTGCGCTCGGTCCAGATCGGCGACGAGGGCGACGCCGCGTTCGGGCTCGCCGACAACCCGCTTCCCTACCGCGTCGAGGCGACCTACGACCCCGGCTACAGCGATCTCGTGACCGTCGACCTGACGAACGGCACGAGGCGAAGGCTGTTGGAGCACGCGAAGACGACCACCTCGCTCTCGCCGGACGGCCGCACGGTCGCGGTCTTCGTCGCGGAGCGCAAGGCGTGGGTCGCGTACGACCTCGCCACCGGCCACGACGTGCCGCTGAGCGCGAAGATCCCGTATCCGGTCGCGAACGAGCTGAACGACGTTCCCGAGTTCGCCCCGGCGTACGGCGTCGCCGGCTGGACCAAGGACGGGCGGGTACTCGTCCGGGACAAGTACGACCTCTGGCTCTGCGACCCGAAGGGCATCGTCGCTCCCCAGAACCTGACCCAGGGGCGCGCGCGCAACCTCGTGTTCACCGCCGTCGACCTTGACCCGGACGTGCGGACGGTCGATGTGGACAACCTGCCGCTAACCGCGATGGACGACCGGACGAAGGCGGGCGGACTCTACTGGCGGCGCAACGGGGCGGTCCAGCGGATCTTCCAGGAGGACCGGAAGTTCGCCTTCGCGGCGAAGGCGCCGGAGGGGGACGCGCTGGTCTTCACCCGCGAGGACGTCACGGAGTACCCGGACCTCTGGGTGACGAACGCGCGGTTCGAGCAGCCGACCAAGGTCACGGACGCCAACCCGCAGCAGCGGACGCACAACTGGCTGCGGAGCGAGCTCGTCACGTGGACGAGCGCGGACGGCACGCCGCTCCAGGGCATTCTGTACAAGCCCGAAGACTTCGACTCCGGCAAGAAGTACCCGATGATCACGTACTTCTACGAGCGGAGCAGCGAGCGGCTGCACAGCTACATCGCGCCCTCTCCGAGCGCGAGCTCGATCAACATCCCGCTCTTCGTGAGCCAGGGCTACCTCGTGTTCGTGCCGGACATCCCGTACAAGATCGGCGATCCGGGACTCAGCGCGCTGAACGCGATCGTGCCGGGGGTGAGCAGTATCGTCTCGCACGGGTACGTCGATCCCAAGCGGCTCGGCATCCAGGGCCAGAGCTGGGGCGGGTACCAGGTTGGCTACCTCGTCACGGTGACCAACATGTTCGCCGCCGCGGAGGCGGGCGCGCCGGTGGTGGATATGTTCTCCGCCTACGGCGGCGTTCGGTACACGACGGGCCTCCTGCGGCAGATGCAGTACGAGCACGAGCAGTCGCGCATCGGCGGGACGCCGTGGGACAGCTTCACGAAGTACGTGGACAATTCGCCGCTGTTCCGTCTGGACCGCGTCCAGACGCCGCTGATGATCATGAGCAACGACAAGGACGGCGCGGTGCCGCACACGCAGGGCATCGAGTTCTACTCGGCGATGCGGCGGCTCGGCAAGCCTTGCTGGATGGTCGTGTACAACGACGAGGACCACAACCTCGTGCTGCGTAAGAACCGGAAGGACATCTCGATCCGCCTCTCGCAGTTCTTCGACCACTTCCTGAAGGGCGCGCCGATGCCAGTTTGGATGGCGCAGGGCGTGCCCGCGACGGAGAAGGGCCGGACGATGGGGACCGAGCTGACGAAGGGGTGAGCCGCTGCATTGTGCGCTTCGCGGCGCGGGCACGAGAGATGTTTCACAACCTATCGATCCGTGGCGAAGACCGATCGTTTTAAGTTTTCGCAAAGGCGCGAAGACGCAAAGGAGAGGCACCAAGGGAGGTCGTGAAGCAAGTTTGAGTTGAATCCCGCGGCTAAGAGGACTCGGCGTCTCGCGGGATGGTCCCGCCGAGGCCGCGGGCCTTGCGGGCGCGGTCGATGGCGTCCCGGCCCACGGCGCGCTCGAAGGAGCGGAAGCCTGCGAGGGTGAAGCCGTGCTTCTTCGCGAGGGCGCCGATGCGGTCGACCTGCTCGACGCTGACCTCCTTGCCGAGGGTGAAGCTGAAGAGCGAGGGGTCGTCCTCCAGGGCGAGGAGCATGGTCTCGCTCATGCAGGCGTAGGCGGTCTGGTCGGGGAAGCCGAAGTCGAAGCCGAAGTCGACTTGACCGGGAACGCGTACGACGCCGCCCTCGATGACGAGCACGTCGGGCCGCTCCTGGGCGACGCGGACGCTGACGTCGCGCGGGCGGGCGACGTCGCAGACGACCGCGCCGGGCTTCAGGTGCTCGGGGAGGACCAGCTCCTTGCCCGCGCTGGAGACGGTCACGATGGCGTCGGCCTCGCGGATGCGCGAGACGTCAACGGTCGCCTCGGAGCCGGAGATTTCGGCGGCGACGGCGGCGGTGCGCTCCTCGTCGCGGCCGACGAGGATCGTGCGACCGAAGCTGCGGGAGAGGATACGGGCGCAGGTCTTGCCGATGGAGCCGGTGGCGCCGACGACGGCGAGGGTGGCGTTCGGAAGGTCGACGCCGAGAAGGCCGCAGGCGCGGAGGGTGCCCTCGATGGCGGTGGCGATGGTGTAGCTGTTGCCGGTGGTGACGCCGATGGGGGTGCGCCGAGAGACGGTGACGCCGCCGTCGCCGACGACGCTGGAGAACGCGCCGAGGCCGATGAGCTTGGCGCCCTTCTCGGCGGCGACCTCCGCGCACTGGACGATGCGCTCGTAGACCTTCTCCACCGGCATGGTCTTCACCATCATGTCGGGCGTGAGCGGGAGGGCGACGAACCAGCCCTCGGTCTGTGCGCCGGTGACGCTGCGGACGCCCTTGATGTCGCTGATGACGAACGGCTTCTTGTTCTCCGCGTACTTCTCGACCACGATGTTCGGAACGAAGCCGAAGAACGGGGGCAGCCTGTCCTTGAGCTGCTTCGTGCTGAGGGGGTGGATGACGAAGGCGAAGCGCGTCACGAGGTGAAGGGAGGGTACCTAGCCAACGTGGCGGACGGTTGCTTACGATGGCTCGGATCAGAGCTATCGTCCGCGATCGTTCGCCATTGTCAGCGATCCTCAGCCAAGCTCGATGACGTTCGGCTTCCAGTCGAGTTGCTTGAGCGTGTCGAGGATCTCCGCTTCGGTGAGAGGCTCCCTTCCCTTGCCGCGCAGGGCGACGACGACGCCTTCCATGACGTTGGTGGCGAACGTCTCGCCCGCGACGACGGGGGTGGTCGTGATCGCCCGCCGAACGCCCCATCGGCGGAGGAGGTCGAGGTCGGCGCGGCGGAGGGTTTGGGTGAGGACGGTCTTGGCCTTCATGTCCTCGGGGGCGTAGCGACGGATGTAGTGCCAGTCGCCGGCGACGATCGTGGCCTCGGCGAAGAGCCTGGGGTACTTGGGGGTCCGCTCCTCCTGCTTCTCGCCGGTGGGATAGAACCACTTGAAGGGGAGGCGGGTGATGATGGGGAGGACCACGCGGCCGAACGCCTCGACCTGCGAGTACTTGGTGAGCGGGAGGTTGACGCCGACTCCGAACGGGAGGTCGCCGAAGGTGACCTGTGCGCCCGCCTCGACGAGGGCCTGGGCCATGCCGAAGCGGTCGACGGCGGAGACGAGGAGGACCTTCTCCTTGGTGAAGTCGACCACGCCGTCCCGCTGGAGCGCGCGGATGGTCTCGCGTTCGAGGGTGTGCTTGAGACCGCTGCCGTCGACGACGGGGGTGGTCTTCGCGCCCGCGACGAGCTCCAGGATCTGCCGGAAGGCGTAGCGGCGTCCGGCGACGACGACGTAGATGTCGGCCCCGCCGACGCCGAGGGCGTCGACGTTGCCGTCGAGCTCCTTGAAGAGGGCGGCGAACTTGTCAAGGTCGCCATCGGTGCCGCGACGTTCGAGGAGGAAGTGCTCGCCAAGGATCTCGACGGCGTCCCTCTTGTCGCGCTTGGAGGTGCCGAGGGAGACGGAGACGACGTGTTTCATGGGAGGATGGCACCGCAGTGGGTGCGGGAGCGTTTCGAACCGCGAAAGGCGGCCGCGCGGGCACGAACCAAGGTTGGCACACCGCCCGTGGGCTGTCAAGCCTCGTCCGTCGGGTTGTCGGATCCCGCTTCGCGGCGCGAGCACGAGGGCAACACGCAGCTACGGGAACCCGATCGTTCTCCACGCCTCGGAGCGCCGCGCTCACGGCTTGAGGGCGCTGAGCGCAGGCGTCTCCAGGATGGCCGCCGCCTTCTCGACGACGGGGTCCTTCTCCGTCTCGATCCGGTACTTCGGATCGTCGACCTTCACGGTCGGGACGACGCCGTTGCCCTCGATGCGCAGGCCCTTCACGGTCACGTAGTCCATGATCGGGTACTCCAGCGAGAAGCCGTTGGTGACGGGATCGATGTACGAGACGAGCACCGCGCCCGCCGACTTCGTGCCGACGACCGGCGCGCCGACGAGGTCGTGGAGCGCGGCCGCGGCGATCTCCGCACCGCTGCCGGAGAAGCGGTTCACGAGCACGGCGATACGGCCCGCGTACGGCGGAACGAGGCGGTTGTAGAAGGGCTTCATCTGGCGCCCGCGCCAGCGATCCTCGCCACGCGACCACTCGGCGATCTTCGAGACCTCCGTCTCCTTGCCGCCCGTCTGGTCCACGTAGTCCTTGACCATCCCTCGTTCGACGAACGTGCCGAAGTCGGCGCGGGGTTCGAGCAGACCGAGCAGGTGCTGGACGTAGGTCACGCGGCCGCCGGGGTTGTCGCGCAGGTCGACGATGAGGTTCTTGTACTTCGCCGCGCGCTTCATCAGGGTCTCGACATTCTCGGGATCGTAGCGGTTGGGCTCGAAGGTGGGGACGACCAGCCGCGCGGTGTCCTTGTCGACCTCGGTCAGCGCCTCGGGCTGCAGCGTGCTGAACTTCGCGCGGGTGAGGGTGAGGTCGACGGTCTTGCCGTCCTTGTGCTTCACGGTCAGCAGCAGGGTGCCGCTCTCCGCCCCGGCGATTCCCTTGGCACCGTCGGCAGGCTTGCCATCGACCTTGAGGATCACGTCGCCGGGGACGATGCCCGCCTTGTCGGCGGGGGCGCCCTTGACGGTGCGCAGGATGAGGGTCCCCTCTTCGGTCTTCTGCTGCCCGATGCCGATGCCGACCATCACGCCCGAGGTCCGCTGGTCCATGTAGCGCGGGGTGAGGAGGGAGATGTGGCTGGCCCCGAACTTGGAGAACGCCTCGTTGACCGCGAGGCCGAACTCCTCGTCGTTCTTCGATCCCTCAAGCTTGGCCTTCTGGTCCTCGGCGAACCGCTTCCACTTTCCGAAGTCGAGGCCGGGCACGTACGCCTCGTAGGAGAGGAGCGCGGTCACGCGGTCGAGGACCTCGGTCTTGACCTCGGGCTTGCCGTCGACCGTCTGCGCGAGAGAGGCGGCGGCGAGCAGGGCGACGGCGGCGACCGTCGCCGCGACGCGAAAGTTGTACATAGGCCTCATGGTCGTTAAGGGTTCCTTACGCAGGTCCGACGTTCGGCGTCACCCTTCGGAACGGCGGAGTCGGCGTCCGCTGTGCCCACAATAGAGACACATGGCCGAAGATCGCGCGTTCAACACCATCGTCGAAGGGGTCCAAGAGTTTCAGGAAGTTCGGTTCCAGGCGCATCGCGACCTGTTCGAGCGCCTGACCCAGGGCCAGAAGCCTCACGCGCTGTTCATCACCTGCTCCGACTCGCGCATCGACCCGAGTCTCGTGACCGGCTCGTCGCCGGGCAGCCTGTTCATCATGCGCAACGCGGGCAACATCGTCCCGCCGTACGGCGCGGCGAACGGAGGCGAGGGCGCGACGGTCGAGTACGCGCTGCTCGCCCTGGGCGTCCGGCACATCATCGTTTGCGGCCACTCGCACTGCGGCGCGATGCAGGGGCTGATGAATCCTGAGGGCGTCGAGGGGCTGCCTGCGGTGGCGAGGTGGCTGGAGCACGCGCAGGCGGCGCGGCTGGTCGTGCGCGAGCGGCACCCCGATCTGGAGGGCGAGCGGCTGATCGTGGAGGCGGGGCGGGCGAACGTCCTCGTCCAGCTCGCCCACCTGCGGACGCACCCCGCGGTGGCGCTACGGCTGGCTCAGGGTCGCCTGAGTCTCCATGCCTGGGTCTACACCTTCGAGACGGGCGAGATGCTCCGCTACGACGATGGGACGGAGGCTTTCGTGCCCCTCACGGCTTGGGAAGGCGCCGCGTCGTGAGGCTGAATCCCTTTCGGGGCGACGGCAAGCGGACCAGCCGCCTGCCGCGGGCGTGGCCGCGAATCCTCGGCGCGACCCTGTTCGGCTCGCTCGTCACCTTCGTCGAGCTGACGCTCGGCGGGCGGACGCCTTCGATGGGGGTCGCGCCGTTCACGATCCTCGGCGTCGCCCTCTCGATCTTCCTCGGATTCCGCAACAACACGGCCTACACCCGCTTTTGGGAGGCCCGGACCCTGTGGGGCGCCCTGATCAACGCCTGCCGCTGCTTCTCGCGGCAGGTCGTGACGCTCGTCGCCTCGCCGGATCCGAATGCGCCCGAGCCGAACCTGCGGGCCTACCAGGAGGACGTGGTGAACGCCACCGTGGCCTACGCGCACGCGCTGCGCGACCGGCTGCACGGGAGCGGCTCCTTCGAGAGCATCGACGGCGTGATGCGGCCGGAGGAGGCGGCGTGGCTCCGCACCCAGGAGAACGTTCCCGTCGCGATCCTGCACCTGATCGGCCGTCGCCTCGCCTGGGCGAGGGAGCGAGGCTGGATCGACGCGGGCGCGACGATCCTGCTCGAGGGTTCGCTCACCGACATGACCAACGTTCAGGGCGGTTGCGAGCGGATCAAGAACACGCCCGTGCCGGGGACTTACACGATTCTCAGCGTCACGATCGTCACGCTGTTCTGCTTCACGCTGCCCTTCGGCATCCTCGACGTCTCGGGGCGCCTGACGCCCTTGGTGGTCTTCCTGGTCGCCTATGCGTTCTTCGGGCTCGACGCTCTGGGCGAGGAGATCACCGAGCCGTTCGGCGACGATCCCCACGACCTGCCTTTGGAACGGTACACCGAGACGATCGAGACCAACCTTCGTCAGCTCTTGAGCGACCGGGACCTGCCGGATTTCCAGGTGGATCCGGCTTGATCGAGGCTCCTACGCGCCCGCGTCCTCCAGCTTGTATCCGTAGCCCTTGATGGTGTGCAGGTAGCGGGGGCGGTCGGGGGAGGTCTCGATCTTTCTCCGCAGGCGATAGATGTAGACGTCCAGGCTGTTGGAGCCGAACGAGATGTCGAAGCCCCAGGAGTGGGAGAAAAGCTCCTCCCGCGAGACGACCTTGCCGACGTTCTGGGCGAGATGGGCGAGCAGGGCGAACTCCTTGTTCGTCAGATCGAGGGATTTTCCGCGGATCGAGACCTCGCGCCCGGAGGGATCGACCACGAGCTCACCGAGGGTGACGACGCCTCCCGGAGAGGCGTATTCCGTCGAGCGGCGCAGCTGCGCCCGGACGCGGGCAACGAGCTCGGCCGGGTCGAAGGGCTTGGTGAGGTAGTCGTCCGCCCCGGACTCCAGGCCTTGGATCTTCTCGCCCGACTCTCCCAGGGCGGTGAGCATCACGATCGGGAAGCGCCAGTCCTTGCGCAGGTCGCGGCAGAGCGCCCTGCCGTCGGTGTCGGGCAGGCCAACGTCCAGCACCGCCAGCTCGGGTCGGAACTCCTCGACCGCGCGCCTGGCCTCGGCCCCGTCGCCCGCGGTCCGCACCTCAAACCCTTGGCCCCGCAACAGCCGCGCGATGTTCTCCAGGAGAAAACGGTCGTCGTCGACGAGGAGGATGCGGTGGCTCACCGCGCCCCTCCGTCGAGCGCCAGCTCGACGAGCATCGTCGTTCCGCCCTCGGGGTTCTCGTGGGCGGAGAGGGCGCCGCCGTGGGCCTCCGCGATGCGTCGGGCGCTGAAGAGGCCGAGGCCGAATCCCTGGGCGCGCGAGGAGGCGAAGGGCTGGAAAAGGCGCCCGGCCACGGATTCTGGTATTCCCGGACCGTCGTCGATCACCCTCACCTCCATGCGCGAGCCGTTCGAGCGCGCGTCCAGCAGGAGGTGGCCTCCCTTACGTTCCATGGCCTGTACGGCGTTGAGGACGAGGTTCACGAAGAGATGCTCGAGCTGGTGAGGATCGCCCATCAGGGTCGGCAGGTTCTCCTCGAGGCGGAGCGCGGAGTCGACATTTGAAACGCGCATCTGGCCCGACGTGAGACCGAGAACGTGATCCATCAGTTCCGGCAGGTCGATCGGGTCTAGCCGGGTCTGGCCCGGACGCGCGTAGCTCAGGAGACGATGGGCGAGCACGTTGAACCGGTCGAGCTGCTCTCGGACGGCGGCGAGCGACCGGGCGGGATCGGTCGACTCGGCGGCGAGCATCGAGAGCGAGGCGGTGATGTTGCGGATGTCGTGGGCGGTGCTTGCGGCGAGCGTGCCGACGACCGCGAGCTTCTCCGAGCGGAGCGCCTTCTCCTGGGCATCGGTGAGCGCACGGTTCGCCTGGCGGATTCCGTCGTTGAGCGCGTGCGCGGCGAGAACGAGGCGCACGCCGTCCACGATCGCCGAGAGTGCGACCTCGTGGCGGGCGGAGGCGGCGGGCGGGGGGGTCTGTCGTCCCAGGACGACGACCGCCTCGCCCCATTCGCCCGCCGGCAGGCACGCCACCGCCGACCATCCGAGGCCTAACAGCGCCCCGAGCGAGGTTCCCGCGACCTCGACGAACCTCACGTCGAGCGAGCCGCCGTCTTCCGCGCATCCGTCGATGCTCGGGTAGGCGTCGAGCGCGGTGACGAGCAGAGTCGGCTCGGCAGTTCCATGGGCGCAGGCCGCCACGTCGTAGGACGGCTCGCCGGGACACCGGAGGAAGACGGCGGACGCCGAGTATCCCAGCACGTCGCGGAGCAGGGCGGCCAGGCGACGGAGAAGCTCGGCTCGGTCGCGCACCTCGAAAAGGAGCGAGAAGGCGTCGTTCATCGAGCCCAGGACGAGCCGCATCTCCTCGAGCTCCAGGCGCTTGCGGGCGAACTCGCGGTCCTTCTCCGTGATGCGCTCGGCGAGGTAGCGCTCGCGGGCGAGCTCGGCGTTCGCCCGCATGGCGACCGTCTGCATCAGCTCGACGTCCGCGTCGGTGAGGGGGTGGTCCATTCGCTGGTCGGTGATGCAGAGGGTGCCGATGGCCTTTCCGTTGCCATCGCGCACGGGAACGCCGAGGTAGCGGCAGAAGCCGACGCTGGCGGGCAGAAGGCTGGAGAAGCGGGCGTTCTCGCGCGCGTCCTGCACGAGGAGCGCCCGGTCGTCCTCCAGGGTGTAGCCGCAGTAGGTTTGCATCTTTGGGATGCCCGGCAGGTGTTGCGCCGGCCCGAGGTCGCCGGCGTTGACGTGGAACCGCAGGAACTCGTCCTCGACGATGTTGATCTGCGAGGCCGCGCCGAAGTGGCGGGTGACCGCCTCGCAGATCGCCCGCAGGTTCACGCTGGGGTCGGCGTCGGCGAGCATGGAGATGGTGCGGAGGAGCTCCGCGTTGCGACGCCGCTGGCGGGTTTCGGTGACGTCGGAGAACGTCCAGAGCCGTCCGATGATGACGCCATCGTCGTCGTAGACGGGCGACGCGACGCGACGCAGGATGGTCTCGCCTCGTTGACGGAGGGTGATCTCGTCCTCGAACCGCTCCGTGGGGGTGGCGTAGACGTGTTCCAGCGTCTGCCGCCAAACCTCGGCGTCAACGATGAGCGGCGTGACCCTTGCGCGCAGCTCTTCGATGCCGAGCCTCATGACCTCGTCGGGATGGATCCCGAAGATTTCGCCGAAGCGGCGGTTGCAGGCGAGGCATCGGTGATCGAGGTCGGTGAGAAGGACGCCGTCCTCGATCGACTGCAGGATGGATCGAAGCACCGACTCGGAGCGTGGAT
>CAXTOO010000001.1:33083-57365 GCA_964245875.1 uncultured Fimbriimonas sp.
AAAGAATCGACACGAAGAAACCCACCTAGGATCTAGGCACGTTGGCGAGAGGGGTTCCCAGGGAGGTCCCATTCGCGCGAAGATTCGCACGAATAGCTATGCCTCAGCAATCCCGACCGCACGAGCCTCGCTCGTTCGCGTCGGCCGGTGGACCCAGGCGTCCCCAGGCCCACGCCCCCGTGCGGCCCGCTCGTCTCCCGTGTCAGAAGTCTCCCGTAAAAACGAGCGTTCCCTGGGCTTCGATTCGCCGGCGCGGCGCTTCTGAAGGAGATCAACGATACAGGAGGCTAGTAGGGGCGCCAACCCGCGTCCGCCGGGTCCAGGACCTCCGGATACAGCCTAAGGTCGGTGATCGTGCCGTTCAGCGGCTGGTTGTGCGGACCGAGATCGTTTTGCACGTTGCCGATGCCGATGCCTGGCGCCCAGCCGCTGTCGAGGGCCGCAAAGGGACGGCGCGCGGTAAAGCGCGTGGCCAGGAGACGGTCGTTCAGCCAGAGCCGGATCTCGCCGGAGTCGGCGTCGAAAGAGCCGGTCACGCGGACCCAGGCCTTCAGCGGGATCTCGGTCGCGACGTACGCGGTGTTGCCGTTCGCCTCGCAGATGCCGAAGGCGACCGTGCCGTCCGCCCCGATGACGAGGTCGTACGGGTCGAAGCCGCTCCGGTCGTCCCCCCGGAAAAGGATCTGCGCACCCGGGCCGGCGTTGACGTAGCTGCGCAGGTACACCCAGGTCGAAACGGTCATCGACTTGGTGAGGGCGAGCGCGGGTAGATCCTGAAGCAGGAGGCCGCCGTGCGCACCGTCCAGATCGAGCCCCAGGCCGAACGGCGTCTGCACCGTCTGCGCGCCCCTCGTCTGTCGCGCGGGCGCTCCCGCTCCGGCGACCAACACGGTGCCGTTCGGGTGGAGCCACAGCACGGGACTCGGAGGCTGTCGCTTGGCGCCACTCACGGCCACCGCCATCACCATGCCCAGAACGCTCATGTCGAAGGGTATGACGAGTCGAAACGGCGGAGGTCACACCTCGCTTGCGGCAAGGTCGGTCCGAGGGTATAATCCGTCGTTCCCCACTGAGGTGCCCGATCGTCCAATGGCAGGACTACAGACTCTGAATCTGTCAATCTAGGTTCGAATCCTAGTCGGGCAACCAATCATTCTAGGCGCCATAGGCCGATGTATGGGGTGAGCGCTTATGGACCAGCCCAATCCGTGGTGCGTCCAACTCCATCTGTCAGGCTGGCAGACCGCTTCGCGGCGCGGGCACGAACCATCCTGCGGCTACGGGCGATTCGGCATTTAGAGGTAGACAGACCACTAGGATAAAGCCTCTTTCACCTTGCTCAAAGGAGCCAGAAACGTGGGAACAATCCTGATCCCGCGAGGGTTTATGAGCAATGGTCCTAAGGCTCCTATGGAGGCGCGTAGGCCTAGAATGCGAAAGTGTCCTCCAAAAAACGTATTCTGGAAGGCACGCAAAGCCTCCTATAAGTTAGAGTAACGATGAACGCAGCTTGGTTCTTTCTGATCGCCCTCTGCTTCCCCTTCCTCGCCTTGGCCTTCTCGACGCGCCACCGCGAAGGCAAATGCGTCGCCATCGCGCCGAACTCGACCGCCTGGCCCGCGATATGGCTCGTTTCGAGCGTCCCAATCCCAGGATCTCGCTCAGACCCAGGTCCCACTAAGGTTCGTCGCCTGATCCAATTAGGGCTCCAACAACCCCCTACCCGCCTCGTCCCTTGTCGGGATCCGACGCTCACGAGGCAGTGGGGAGGGAGGGCCTAAAACGGAGCCTTGTCCCGAGTCCTAAGTCAGTCCAGGCAGCGGCCCCGCGCCGCAGAGGTCGCGGTTTCCGAAGTGATCCACCCGATCGCCGAAGCCGTGGGCAAGGGCCATCAGCAGTCGGTTGTGAGGCAGGTGGTCGTAGTGGAGCGAGCGCCCCATCTGCCAGCCCAGGCCGCCCCCAACGGCGACGAAGGGGATGTTCTCCAGGGTATGCGAGTTGCCCTGCCCCAGCTCGTTCGTCCACACGATCAGCGTGTTGTCGAGCAGCGAGCCCGTGCCGTCCGGCTCCGGCGTCTCGGCCAAGCGCCGCGCGAGGTAGGCGAGCTGCTCGCAGTACCAGCCGTTGATGCGGGCGAGCTTGTCCTGTGCCGCCTTGTTCGAGTCCGGTTCGTGAGACAGCGCGTGCTGTCCCTCGGCGATGCCGAGCCAGGTGAACCGCGCCTCGCCCACGGAGTTCGTGTACTGGAGCGTCGCGACCCGCGCCGAGTCGGCGAGGAACGCGCCGACCATGAGGTCGATCTGGAGCTTGGAGATCTTCGGGATGTTGTCGTTGTCTCGCCGGACACCCGGCTCGATGGTCGGCACCTTGTGGCCCACGTCCGTCGTCCTCGCCGCCGCGATCTCCTTCTCCATCTCGCGCACGAGCGTGGTGTGCTCGTCCAGGAGCCGCCGGTCGGCCTGCCCGATCTCGCCGCGCACCTTCGCGAGGTCGCTTTGGAGGTCGTCCAGCACGCTCTTGAGCGTCTCTCGGTCCTTCATCTGGCCGTACAGCTTGCCGAACATCGCGTAGGGATCGTCCACAGGCGCGACGGGCTTGTTCGGCCCGGCGTACACCATCCGCGTCCAGGTGTCGGCCCGCTCCGGCACCATGACGCCGAACTCCAGCGACCCGAACCGGGTCCGCGTCGCAAGTGAGCTTTGGAGGCGCTCCTTGATCCGCTGGTCGATCGACTGGCCGCTCGCCCAGCCCGCCGGGGTGTCCGACCCGCCCTGGACGTTGCCGGGGAACAGCTCCGACCCGGTCAGCAGGCAACCCATGCCCCTCATGTGGTTGTCCCCGTCGCCGTGCAGCTTGTCGCACAGCCCCTTCATCACGAGCGTCCGGTCGCGGAACGGCTCCAGCGCCTTGAGGCTTCCCTTGAGGACGAGCGGACCCTCGGTGTCGGGCCAGAACTCGCTCGGCACCACGCCGTCCGGGCTGAACAGCACGACCAACCGCTGCTTCCGCTTCGCCAGGGCCTCGGCGAAGGAGAGGGACGGCAGGCCCGTGACGAAGGGCAGGGCGGCGGCGCCCAAACCCAGGTTGCGCAGGAACTCGCGGCGAGAGGTGTTCATTTCGCTCCGGAGGCGGCGACCGCGATGGAGACCATCAGGCCGCGGATGTTCAGCCCTTCCTTTTCGAAGGACCGTTGCAGGTCGGGAATCGTTCGCGGCCCGTAGGCCAGGGCGGGCTGGCGCGCCATGTTCTGAAAGAGTCTTTCCACGAAGGCCGCGTGGGATTCGTCCCCCTCCGCGAGGTACCGCGCGAGGTCCGGCTCGCCCCTGAACGTCACGCGAACCCCGCTCCGCGAGACGTAGTACCCGGCGTCGTCCACCGGCTTGCCGTTGTCCTTCTTCCTTAGGCGACCGATCGCGTCGAACCGCTCCAGGCTGAAGCCCACGGGATTGATCAGCCCGTGACAGCCGTTGCACATCGTCGGCTTCGTCTGGAGCGCCACCCGCTCGCGGGTCGTGAACTCCGGATGGACGCTCGCCGCCAGCGGCGCGAACGCCGACGGCGGCGGGTTCAGCACGCGCCCGAGCATGTTGCGCACGATCAGCACGCCCCGGTGGATCGGATCGCTGCCGTCGTTGTAGGCGAGCTTCGTCAAAAGGTAAGGCTGGGCGAGCAACCCGACCCTCGCCGGATCCTCCACCGGCTGGAACGGTGCGTCCGCCGCCAGCCCCCCTCCGTACACCTTCGACAGCCGACCGTTCATGAACACCCGCGGGCTGGTCATCAGCTTCCGGTAGTCCCAACCCGCGTCCTCCAGGAACAGCTCCATCGACGTGCGAAGGTCCGCCGCCACCGCCGGATCGAACTCGGGATACCGCCTGGCGCTCTTCACCAGGTCGGGAATGTCGTCCACCTTGAGCCAGAGCAGCAGGAAGTCGCGCAGCTTAGTCCACGCCTTCGGGTCGGCGGCCATCCGCTCCGCCTCGCGGCGGGCGTCCGCCGGAGTCTTCAGCCTCCCCTCCCACACCGCCTTCTGCAGCGTGAGGTCCGGCAGGCTGTCCCAAAGGGAGAACGAAAGGTTCGCCGCCACCGTGTAGGGATCGGTCGGCCCGATCTCGCGGTAGAGGAAGCGCGGGGAGAGCAGCGTCATCAGCACCACGCGCTTCGCCCCCGCTTCCGGCGTGCGCCCCTCCAGTTGACGGTCGACGTACAGCTTGCGCGTCGCCTCGTCCAGCCCGCGCCGGAACGCCCGCTGCACGAACCAAGAACACTCCTCCGCCAGCTTCGGATTGTCCCTCACCCGCCGCGACCAGACCTCCGCCGCCTCCAGGGCCGCCGTGGTCGTCGCGTCGTCCCACTCCTTGCTCACCGAGACGCCCCGCTCGTAGCCGATGCTCCGGTCGTCCGGGGGGAATGCGGTCGAGACCACGTAGACCGGCGCGGCCTCCTTCGCGAAGAGGTCCTGCGACGGGATCGTCTGCACGGCCTGCCGTGGCCGTCGCCACGCGAGTTCCACGAAGGCGGGCGGCGCGGGCTTCGCCTTGGCCTTCTCGTCGTCGTTCACCCCCTGCGTCGCCTTCGTGAACTCCAGCCGCAAGGGGTACGCCCGCCCGCCCAGCAGGGTGACCGTGCCGCGGAACTCCGTGTCCTTGCCCGAGCGCACCCAGGCGTCCACCAGCGGCTTCGACTCGCCGTTCAGGTACAGCCTCACCGACTGGTCGGAGCGCACGGTGAACTCGTACTCGCCCGTGTCCGGCGCGAGCACGCTGCCCGTCCACACCGCCGAGAACTGCTTCGCGTCCAACCCCGTGCCGACGGGCGCGGCGGTGCCAAAGTTGAACCCCACCTGCGGGTCAATGCGCTCGGCCACCCGCTCCTTCGCGTCCCAAAGCTCCCGCCCCTTGAAGTACTGCGCTCGCAGCCCCATTGGCTTCCCATCCGGAAGGATGGGCTGCGATCCGCCCATCAGGTCCGCCACCGCGTTGCGGAACTGCCGCGCCGTGAGCCGCGAGAGGGTCACCCGAGCCGGTCGGTTGCGCTCCTGCGCGAGCGGCGAGTAGAACGCCGCGTGCATGTAGTCGGCGATCAGTCGAGCCTGCGCCGTGGGCGTCCCCTGCCCCGGCGGCATCGAGACCTTCACGTACGTCGCCAACCCGTCCACCGACCGGTCGCCCACCAGCGCCTTCTTGTATCCCGGACCACCTACGCCCTTCGCCCCGTGGCAGGGTGCGCAGCGCGCCGCGAACAGGGCCTCGCCCGTCTTCGGCTTCGCCGCGCCCGGCGGGGGCGACGCGCCGAGGGCGAGGAGCATCGGCACCGAGGCTCCGGCGAAAAGGAAAGGACGTAGGGCGGGCAACATCGCTCGGACCAGACCTAGTGTACGCCACGAACGGACGCGCGGCACCGCTTACAATGGCGGACGATAGCCAACGATCTTCTCGGAATCTCCCTGGGCATTCGTCAGCGAGGGTTCGTGCCGCACGCGAGCGGCTCGCCCGCCTCTCCGATGCCGCCGCGGCTCTCCGCGCTCGCCTTGCGCAGGTCGATGCTGGGGTACTTCTCCCCCTCCGCGTCCAGTGCCTCGACGTGGATCTGGAACGCCAGCCTCCCCCGCGTACGGTCAGGTCCCCGAACCCGCCCGCCTGGCCGGTCGTGCTTTGCCGAGTGCGGGCGCTTCGGGTAGCGGCAACCGTGCTTGCTGAGGCACTGATGAGGCGCCGGAGCGTCGTTCTCCTCGCGTCCATGCTCCTCTGGGGTTGCGCATGCCCAGTCGCTCCGGTCGCGGGCCGTGGCGTTCGACAAGGCCGTCGTCAAGCTCGTGGTCGCGAAGGGTCTGAAGGCGCTCGCCGCAGAACCCACGGAATCCTGCGGATAGTCCGCTATTTTTTACTCTTTCCTGACGCGACCCTTTGCTATACATTATGCGGAGTCCACAGGGGCCTCATAAAATGCCAAGAAACAGCCGGAATTCACTCGCGCGATCGATGATGTTCGCCGCCTTCGCTACCCTCAGCATCGTCGCCCATGCGCAGACCACGGCCGCGGACTTCCTCAAGGACGTCCAGGTTTCCGGGTTCTTCGACACCTACTACCAGTACTCGGGCAACCAGCCGCTGTCGGGGAAGAATCTCCCGCTGCGCAACTTCGACGTGCGCGACAACAGCCTCAGCATCGCCGCCGCCTACCTGAGCCTCGTCAAGCCCACGAGCAAGACGAACCCCTTCGGCTTCACCGTAAACCTCCTCGCGGGCAAGGACGCCGACATCGAGACCTCGGGCGAGCCGAACGATCCGAACGGCCTCAAGCATCTCCACCAAGCCTACGTGACTTACGCCGCCGCAAATGGCCTCACGTTCGACCTGGGCAAGTTCAACACCTGGATCGGCCTGGAGAGTCCGTTCGCGGTGAACAACGACCTCTACTCCCTGAGCTTCGTGTTCACCCTAGGCCAGCCGACGTACCACGCGGGCATCCGGGCCACGAAGACGCTCGGCGCGGCCACCCTCGGCCTCTACGGCGTGAACGGCATCAACGAGGCGGAAGACGCGAACCGGAGCAAGAGCTACGGGGCGAGCCTCGGCCAGACCTTCGGCAAGGTCTTCGCGTCCCTGAATTACTACGGCGGCAACGAGGGTTCGAACGCAGGGCCGAACGGCTCGTTCAACGTCGGCCAGTCGAACTGGCAGGTCGGCGATCTGGTGCTCTCGACCCAGATCCTGCCCAGGCTCAAGCTCTCCGCCAACGCGGACTACGCTTCGATCCACGGCCTGGACGCGGGCTCATCGAACGGCCACTTCTCCTCGTACGACGTGATCGCCCGGTATCAGTTCAGCAGGAGCTTCAGCGTCTCCGGCCGCTACGACAACTTCTTCGATCCGAACGGCGCCCGCACGGGCTTTGCCAACGGCGCGCGCTTCAACTCGGAGGTGATCGGATGCGAGCTGCTAACCGGGTCTCAGAGCGTGTTGCGCTTCGAGGTGCGGAACGACCAGTCGAACCGGGCGGCGTTCGAGGACGACAGCGCCGGCGGCGCGCGCAAGTCGCGCACGACCTTCACCCTGGCGCACATCTTCAAGTTCTAGCCGCACAAGCAATCGATGACGGCCCTTCCCGACTTTTCGCGGAGGGGCCGTTTTGGTTGCAAATTGTTGAGTTTCAAGCTCTATCCTTTCGAATGCCTGCCCATGCGACTCGCTCGCGCCTTCGTCGGCCTGAGGCCGACAGCCAGCGCCTCGCCAAGCCCCTCCCGATGACCCGACCATAGAAGGCCAAGCCCGGCCCCACGCTCTTCGCGGGTCAGATGGATGCCGACGACTCGTCGCCCGTGGCGGGCCTCTCACCTGCCTGCGACCAGAGTCTTTCTTCCGCCAAGGGTGCATATTCCGGGGACTCGCCGGGAGCGCCGGGCATCTCGGTGAGGAGGACGGTTGACGCTTCGACCCGCCACCCGAGAACGGTGGACCTCAGTGGTCCGGCCAATGGGTGAGGGCGTGGACCTTTCCCGCCCAGCTGTGCGGGTGGGCGGGCATCTTGATCCAGAAGTGGTCGTTGCCCCAAGCCAGTCGCCAGAGCTTCGAGTAGCCATGCGAGCGGTCGAAGTGAGAGACGATCTAGAACGGTCTCGATCCCTACAAGGGCGTCTGGGTCGGGCAGAGGAACAAAAGCAAACGATTGCATACGATCACTCACGTTGCGAACGACAGGCAACTTCGATCCGCAATCGTCCGCCATGGTGAGCGTCACCTCTTGCGCCTCTGGGCGGTGACGATGCCGGTGTTCATGCCCGCCCAGTGGAGCTGCCCGCCGTAGCGGCCATGCTCCATCTTGATGCACTTATCGGCGATGGAGACGAGGCCCGCCTGCTGGGCCTTTTTCGAGCTCTCGATGTCGATGAGGCGGAGCTGGGTCCAGACGGCCTTCGCGCCGATGGCGATGGCCTCGTCCACGATGGCGGGGATCTCCTTGGCGGGGCGGAAGACGTCGACCACGTCGACGGGCACGGGGATCGACCTCAGGTCGGGGTAGCACTTCTGGCCGAGGATCTCCGTGGCGCGGGGATTGACGGGGATGACGGTGAAGCCCTCGTCCATGAGATAGGAGCCGACCATGTTGCTCGGTTTGGTCAGCTCGGTGGACATTCCGACGATGGCGACGGTCTTGGCGGTCGCGAGGACGTCTTGGATCTGCTTGGCGTTCTGGAATCGTTCCTGGTTCTCGGGGGTGAGGCGGGAGTTCAGGCGGGTGTCGCAGACGATGGGCATCGTTAAGGATTATGGACGCCGTTGGCTCGGTCAAGCGCTCAGTTCGAGCGCTTCTTCCTGAGAGGCATCCCGCGTCAGGAGACAACAAAATCCCGCACTACGAGGCACAAGCGATCCAGTTCCACGATGTTGTGAGCGAGCATGGGGTGGTTCCACAGATCCCGTAGGTTCGTCGCGCACTCGTCGGCCAAAGTCTCTCCGATTTCCTCAACGCTACGGTCCAAGTCTCGGCAAAGATCCTCTGGCTCATCCAAACAGCCAAGGACGAACACGCGGTCCTTCAAATCCTCAGGAACCGCTTCGAACACACGGTCATAGCGGTTCAGCATTCGGTCAAAGTCCACCAGCAACACCATATATCGCTTTGGGTACTGGCGCATCGCTTTCACGTGCTCAGCGGCGAAAGCGTCTCGAACGTGCGTCCATCCACCTACAGGCGGCAGAATCTGGATCTGGTTGGCTTTGATGCCGAGGTGTTGCCGGAAGCCGTTGGCGAGGTTGTTGTCCTCTCGATCTTCAGGAAGGATCATTAGGTGCGAGCGCTCGCGGTTCATCGTCAGCCTTCCAGGTCTCCTCGCAGGAGAACGCTGGCGAGGTCGCCCGACAGGTCGAGATCGGAGGCGAGGCGAGGGACGGTCGGCTCCAGGTGGCCCGCACGGAGGAACACGAACGTCTTCTCGTCGGGGAAGGCGCGGATCGCCTCGGGGTTGTGCGTGGTCGCGAAGAACTGGCTTCCCTGACGGAAAGCCTTTCGCAGGGCGAGCAAGAGCCTATTGACCTCGGGGAGTCCGACATGGTTGTCCGGTTCGTCCCAGAAGCACAGCAGCGGTCCATAGGCCTTGTTGGCCGCGATGACGAGAGCGCCGGCGACGAAGCACTTCTCCCCGTCGGAGAGAGCGTCGAGGGGCAGGATCAGAGTTCGCTCGCCCTGCTGAAACTCGAACACAAGCTGACGCGCCTCAGAGCCAGTAGCCTTGTTGCGGATCATCGAAAGGTCAGGCATGACTTCTTTGAGGTGGGCTTCGATGTCGGTGTAAGACGCAGGGTACTGCGTCGTCAACTCTCGGAACCACTCGGCGAGGTCGGTAAGCTCTAGGCTGGGTTCTAGGCTGCCTTGATCCGAATCCGCTTTGATGTGGGACGGGATCGGCGAGAGGATCACTGATCGAGCAAGCCAAGTTCGGAAAACGGAGAGTGGGTCTTGGGGCGAGCGATCCTGGATAATCGGCAACGCGATGAGGTGCCAATCCAATCGAAAACGGGCTTCATCCCTTCCGGTAGCCCCCGAAAGTGAGACGTTCGCCTCCTCGCGGGTGTAGGCTGGCTCACCATCGATCGTAAGATGCTCTTGCGAGACGCGCACCTCGCGAAATCCGGGTGGAAAATCAAACACGAGCACGTACCGATAGGCGCGCCCTTTCAGTTCGGCTTCGATCTCGATCCGCATTGGAGTCTCCGTCCGCCCATATGAAAAATCTTCGGGGGTTACGAGGCCTTTGACCCGGTTCACCCCGCGGCCGACGCTTTGCAAGAGCTGAAGCACACTTCGCACCGTGCTCTTGCCCGCACCGTTCCGACCCACGATCAGAGCGGATGACGTCTCTCCGAGCTTCAGATCGAAGTTCTCGAGGCAACGGTAGTTGTGCACGTACAGCCGCTTGACCACATGATGATGATACCGACGAAGCCGTTACGACACCGCAACGGCTTGGTTGTAAAGGGTTAGGCTTTCGCGAGCGCCTGGTCGAGGTCCCAGAGGAGGTCGTCGGTGGTCTCCAACCCGACCGACAGGCGGATGAGGCCGGGGCCGATGCCGCCGGCGTGAAGCTCGGCGTCGGAGAGCTGCTGGTGGGTCGTGCTGGCGGGATGGATGACGAGCGACTTGGCGTCACCGACGTTCGCAAGGTGCGAGAAGAGCTGGAGCCCTTCGATGAACCGCTTTCCTTCCTGGCGGACGTCGGCGTTCTCCTTCAGCTCGAACGAGAAAACGGCGCCGGGTCCCTTGGGCAGGTACTTCTTCGCGCGTTCGTAGTGCTCGTGGGAGGGGAGGCCGGCGTAGTGGACGGAGGCGACCTTCGGGTGCGACTCCAGGTACTGGGCCACGGCGAGGGCGTTCGAGGTGTGGCGGTCCATGCGCAGGGCGAGGGTTTCGAGGCCTTGGAGGAGGAGGAACGAGTTCATGGGCGAGATGCACGCGCCGGTGTCGCGGACGGTCTCGGCGCGGAGCTTGGTGAGGAAGCCGTAGTGGCCGAAGGTGTCGTAGAACCTCATGCCGTGGTAGGCGGGGCTGGGGTCGGCGAGGGTGGGGGTGCCGGACCAGTCGAACTCGCCGGAGTCGACCACGATGCCGCCGATGCTGGTGCCGTGGCCGCCGATGAACTTCGTCGCGGAGTGGACCACGAGGGTCGCGCCCCATTCGATGGGGCGGCAGAGGTAGGGGGTGCCGAAGGTGTTGTCGACGATGAGGGGGATGTACTTGGCCCTCGCGAGGTCGCCCAGGCGCTGGAGATCGGCGATGCGGCCCACGGGGTTGCCGACGGTCTCGACGTAGAGGCCGCGGGTGGTCGGGCGGATCGCCGCCTCCCAGGCTTCGAAGTCGTCGGGATCGACGAACGTCACGTCGACGGACAGCTTCTTCAGCGTGTGCGTCATCTGGGTCGACGTGCCGCCGTAGAGTTGGTTGCTGGCGACGAAGTGGTCGCCGGGCGAGCAGAGGGTCATGAAGACGGCGAACTGCGCCGCCATGCCGCTGGCGACGGCCACCGCGCCGGTGCCGTTGTCCAGGGAGGCGATGCGCTCCTCCAGCACGGCGGTGGTGGGGTTGCTGATGCGCGAGTAGATGTTGCCGTACTGCTTGAGCTCGAAGAGGTGGGCCGCCTCGTCCGTGTCGCCGAACACGTAGCTCGTCGTCTGGTAGATCGGGACGGCGCGCGCGCCGACGTACGGGTCGGGGATCTGCCCCGCGTGGAGCATGCGGGTCTCGAAGCCGAAGGCGCGGGAGTCGGACACGGATTCGAGTGTGGCCGACTAGAGCTGACGATTGCGAACGATGGCGGACGATGGCTCGGAGTTCCGAAGCAACCGCGGGCCATCGTCCTCGACGGTTCGCGATCGTTAGCCTCTACTCGCTCTTCGCGCCGGCGGCGATCCAGCTTTCCCACTGGCCGATCTCCTCTCTGGAAAGCTTCGGATGGTTGCCGAGCGGCATGAGGCGGACGCCGTCGCCCTTGACCGACTTGACGAGCAGGCTGGCCGCCGGGTCGCCGGGAACGACGGTCGCGAGGACGCCCTCGAAGTTGCCGAGGTTGATGCCGTGGCTGTGGCGCTCGACGGAGTGGCAGGGCATGCAGCGGTCGTCGATCAGCGCCTTGACCACTGCGAACGCGACGGAGGGCTCCTCCTTGGAGGAGCCCTCGGGGGCGACGAACGCGAAGGTGTCGGCGGGAAGGGCGTCCTTGCCGATCTCGATCGTCTTGGCGAGGACGAGCGTCTCGGTCTCGCCGTTCTTCACGGACCAGCCGCGAGCGATGCCGAGCTTCCTGTCGATGAAGATCGTCGCGGGCGCGCCGGTCTTCGTCTCGACCATGACCTCGGTGACGGCGTTGCCGCCGACGGTGCGGGTCGCGCCGAGCTTCGCGGCGGTGTACTCGGGCGTCGCCTCCTTGCCGAAGAACGGCGCCCAGGCGGCGATCTCTCCGATCTTGGCGAGCGCGGCGACGCTGTACGGGGCCTCGCGGTACTTCTTCGTCGCCGCGACGTAGGTGGTGACGGTCTTGCCATCGCTCGTCACGAAGCCGCCGGGCGTCGTCAGGCGGAACTCGCCGGGGCGGGAGAGCACCAGCTTGTAGGGCGCGGCGGCGTCGGCGCCGACCTTCACGGTGTAGACCACGGTGAGGCTCGGGGCCTTGCCGAGGGTCTCCAGGTCGCGGGCGAGCGGCGCGGGAAGCGTCGTCTGGAGCGCCGCGGCGGCGAAGGCGACGAGCGACCCGGAAAGCAGAGCGAGCGAACGCATTCGCCCACTATAGCGCACGACGTCGAAACGCGCTATGCTTTGCGTCAACGATGTCCGAAACGCCGCCTCCCTACGCCGAGTACCCTCGGAACGAGCCGCTCTACGGGACCTCGGCTCAGCTCCAGAGCCTGATGGAGGGCTACTACGGCTACTCCTGGCTCTTCCTTGCGCAGATCGCGATCGCGCTCCTCTGGATCGGCGCGATCTTCCTGGCAAAGGACAGCGGCAGCATCGTCTACCTTGCGGGCATCCCCATCATCATGCTCACGGTCGGCCTCCTGAGCCTTCCGCTCAACAAGAAGATCGGCTACGGCGCGAACTGGTCGAAGACCCAGGTGGTCCTCGCCTCGGTGATGATGGCGTTCACCGTCGTGTGCTACGGCATCCTGGGCTACGTGATCATTCAGACGATCGCGGCCAACCACATCAAGAAGTACGGCGTGAAATCGGGCTGTCTCGGAGTTCGGAAGAAGGCGATCCGGGAACGGATCGCCGAGCTTCAGGCGCAGGGCAAGTGAGGCGAGCCGCCGGTGCAAAGCGGGAGCAAGCTCCCGCACTCCCAAAGGGTCAGACCTTGACGAAGGCGCGGACGCGCTCCGGCATGGCGGCGAGGTCTTCAAGACCTGGGCGGTAGGGGCGGTCACGGTCGGAGGCGACGAGGCAGACGAAGCCGAGGTGGTCGCCCGCGCCCGCCTGGAACTGGTGCCACGTCTGGGTCGGCACGTGAACCACGTCGTGGAGGCCGACGGGGCGGATCTCGTCGCCGACGAGGACCGTCCCGCCGCCGCGGATGACCATCACGACGTGGAGATGGTCGTGGCGTTCGAGGGTGGAGTGGCCACCGGGGCCGATTTCGAAGTATCGCAGTTCGGTCGGAAGCGCGTCGGCGCCCCGGAAGAGGGTCTGGCGGGTGATGCTCTTGAAGTGGGTGCCGCCGTCCTCCTTGTAGGGGTGGACGTCGACGCCTTCCCAAGTGAAGTCGCGGGCGGTCTGGATCATTCGTGGGTGCTTACGCGCTTCTGAGGGTAGTCAACGCGAAGGATGCGTTTTTTTCCTTTCGACTTGGTACCCGTTTGGTTGGGGCTTTCGGCCCAATCTGAACGAGGGTTGGTTGACGGAAATTTCACCACACAGAACACGGAAGAAGCGTCGTCGCCTTGACCTTCAGGTGCGGTGGCACAGAGATAACTGCCGCAAGCGAGGCATTCGTCAACCTTCCGCGCGAAAACTCTGCCGGGAAAGCCGGCCCGCTCCAAAGGAGCGGGCGGCGAAACGATCCATGAATGCGGGGAGAGAAAGGTGCGATACTGCGTCCGATGCACCGCCTCCATCTCGCCGCAACGATGGGGATGGCCTTCGTCTCGGGCGTGGCCTTCTCCGATCGTATCGACGACTTCGTCCGCTTCGAGCTGAAGCGGCAGCACATCCCCGGCGCGTGGGTGATGGTCCGCAAGGACGGGCGGGTGGTGAAGGCGAAGGGTTACGGGACTGCGAACCTGGAGAGCAGGACGCCGGTGACCGCCGAGACGCGGATGCAGACCGGCTCCATCGGGAAGATGTTCACCGCCACGGGCATCATGTTGCTTGTCAAGGACGGGAAGCTGAGCCTGGACGACTCCATCTCCAAGCACTTCCCCGGCTCGCCCGACTGGTGGAAGCCGATCACGATCCGGCACCTGCTGAGCCACACCGGCGGCATTCCCGACTACGAAGGCGAGAAGTACAGCGTCGACTTGAAGAAGGAGTACACCGAGGACGAGCTGATCCGGTTCGCCCAGGCGATGAAGCCCGACTTCGCGCCTGGGGAGAAGTGGAGCTACAGCAACACGGACTACGTCATCCTCGGCGTGCTGATCCACCGGCTGACGGGACGGTTCTACGCGGATTTCCTTCGCGATCGGGTCTGGAAACCCGCCGGGATGCCGACGATCCGGGTGATCAACGACCGCGAGGTGATCCCCCACCGCGCGGCGGGCTACGACTGGGAGAAGGACCACTGGCTCAACCAGGACTGGGTCTCCGCCGCCCTGAACTCCACCGCCGACGGCGCGCTCTACGCGACGCCCGCCGACTTCGAGGCGTGGGACCGGGCGCTCGACGCTTACACCGTCCTTCCCAAGCCGTTGCAGGACGAGATGTGGACGTCGTCCAAGCTGAACGACGGCAGTCCGACCGGCTACGGCTATGCCTGGTCGATCATCGATCGTTTCGGCCATCCCTGCGTGGGCCACACCGGCGCTTGGCAAGGCTTCACTTCGGTCTACCTTCGCTTTCCGGAAGACCACGTCTCGGTGGCGGTGTTCACGAACCGCTCCGACACGGACCTCCCTTCCCTCGGCTACGGCGTGGCGAGCCGCTGCTCCCTCATTCCCTCCAAGGAGAGCCTACGTCCCATTCCGGCTAGCGCCGAGGAGACCGCCGCGCCGCGCGCGATCGTGTCGAAGCTCATGGCTGGCCCACTACCGCGCCCCGGAGACTCCGGCCGGCTTGCGTCGCTTGAGCCGGACACGCTTCGGGCACTGAAGGAGCGGATCGATCCGCTCGGAAAGGTGACGGCGTACGACCTCGTGTACCGGGGAGCCTCGGCGACGGGCGACCTCGTCTACCGCGCGACCTTCGAGAAGGGTCGCGTGTGGATCCGCTTCAAGCGGGACTCCGGCGGTGCGTTCACCTCGGTCCGAATCGTGTGAGGGCCCGTCCTAAGCCGCGGCCTTTTTGCGGCGGGTTTCCCAGCCCTGCTTCGCCGCGGCGCTCCGGTCTTCGGGCGATCTGCCGCTTCCGCCGGGCTTCTTGCCGCCGCCGTCCTCCTTGTTGACGGTCGCCCACGCGCGGGCCTCGGCCTCCTCCTTCGGAACGCCGCGCTTCTCATAGCCCTCCTCGATGTGCTCGGCTTTCCGCTTCTGCTTGTCGGTGTACTTGGACTTGTCGCCTTGGGGCATGGCTCGTTGACTTGGCGCCAAGGGGTGGGGTTCGCCATGGAATCTATGTGTGCTGCCGGTACAAGGCTCTAGCAGGGCAAGCCCCGCCGCTACAGGGTTCTGCCCATCTCTCGTACACTAGGCCATGCCGAAGCTTCGCTCGTTGCCCTCGTTCCAGGCCCTTGAGGCTCACGCCGCGTCGATCGGGGCGACCGACCTGCGCGGCCTGTTCAAGGACGACCCCTCGCGCGGCGACCGGATGGCGCTCGACGCGGAGGGGATCTACCTCGACTACGCCAAGGCGCTGGTCACCGACGAGACCCTCGGCCTGCTCCTGAAGCTGGCGGAGGAGACGGGCGTGGCGAAGCGGCGCGACGCCATGTTCGCGGGGGAGCGGATCAACACGACGGAGAACCGGGCGGTGTTGCACGTCGCCCTGCGGGCGCCGGAGGGACAGCGGATCGTGCTGGACGGGGAGGACGTCGTGCCCGCCGTGCGGCAGGTGCTGTCGCGGATGCGCGACTTCGCGTTCGCCATCCGCAGCGGCGAGTGGAAGGGCCACACCGGCAAGACGATCCGGAACGTCGTCAACATCGGCATCGGCGGCTCGGACCTCGGCCCGGTGATGGCGTACGAGGCGCTCAAGCACTACGCGAGGCGCGACATGATCTTCCGCTTCGTGAGTAACGTCGACGGCACGGACCTCGTGGAGGCGACGCGGGACCTCGACCCCGCGGAGACCCTCTTCATCATCTCGTCCAAGACCTTCACGACGCTGGAGACGATGACCAACGCGAAGAGCGCGCGGGACTGGTCGCTGGCGACGCTGAAGGACGACGCGAGCGTGGCGAAGCACTTCGTCGCGGTCTCCACCAACGCGGGCGAGGTCTCGAAGTTCGGCATCGACACCGCCAACATGTTCGGCTTCTGGGACTGGGTGGGCGGGCGCTACTCGATGGACTCGGCGATCGGCCTCTCCACGATGCTGGCGGTCGGGCCGGTGGGCTTCGACGAGATGCTTTCGGGGTTCCACCGGATGGACGAGCACTTCCGCACCGCGCCGCTCGCGCAGAACCTGCCGGTGCTGCACGGCCTGATCGCCTTCTGGAACCGCCAGTTCCTGGAGATCCCCACCGTCGCGGTGCTGCCCTACGACCAGTACCTCAAGCGCTTCCCCGCCTACCTCCAGCAGCTCACGATGGAGAGCAACGGCAAGCACGTGACGCTCGACGGCGAGCGCGTGGACTACCCCACCGGCCCCGTGTACTGGGGGGAGCCGGGCACCAACGGCCAGCACTCGTTCTACCAGCTCATCCACCAGGGGACGGAGCGGGTCGCGTGCGACTTCATCGGCTTCGCGCGTTCCTTGAACCCACTCGGAGATCACCACGACGTGCTGATGGCGAACGTGTTCGCGCAGAGCGAGGCGCTGGCGTTCGGCAAGACGGCGGACGAGGTGCGCGCCGAGGGCGTGAAGGAGGCGGTCGTCCCCCACAAGGTGTTCGAGGGGAACCGCCCCTCTTTGACGATGTTGTTGGACTCTCTGACGCCCGACGCCTTGGGCAAGCTCGTCGCGCTGTACGAGCACAGCGTGTTCGTGCAGGGCACGATCTGGGACGTCGACTCCTACGACCAGTGGGGGGTCGAGCTGGGCAAGGCCCTCGCGCAGCGGATCATCCCCGAGCTTTCAGGGGAGGGGAAGTTGGGACACGACTCTTCGACGAACGCGCTGATCAAGCGGTATCGGGCGACGAAGTAGCCGGAGCGCGGGATTCATCCCGCCTTCGGACTCCGGGCTTCAGCCCGGCGGGCTAAAGCCCGAATCCAACCTGAAAGCCGTGATCCGCTATAATGCCCGCGATGGACGAGGCGAGAAACTACACGCGGGGCTACCTGCCTCACCGTAGCGTCCCTGGTGCGACACAGTTCCTGACCTGGCGGCTCCAAGATGCTCTCGACCCGCGGGACTGGATCGAGTGGAAGGCGACCTACGACCGAGCCGACCTCTACCGGCGGGCCGACCTCGCCCTCGACGAGCACCGGGGCCAGGCGCTCCTCCGTCCGCCCCACGTCGGGCGCATCGTGATGGAGACGCTCTTCGCCAGCCACGGGACGACGTACCAAGTGCGCGCGGCGGTCGTCATGCCCAATCACGTCCACGCGGTTCTCGCCATCGAGCCAAAAGTCGAACTGGGAGACGTCATGCACGCTATCAAGGGTGCCTCCGCACGGCGGGTCAACGAGATACTCGGTCGCCGCGGGAGACTCTGGCAGCCAGACTACTTCGACCGACTTGTCCGGAACGACGACCACCTCCGGCGTTGCGTAGGCTACATCCACTGGAATCCGGTTAAGGCGAAGCTATGCGATGATCCGAAGCACTGGGCCAACAGCACCGCAAACCCTCACTATGCTGAGGGGCTCACGCCGGAGCAGGACCTTCAGGACATACACGGACCCGAGGCTTCCGCCTCGCCGGACTGAAATCCGGAGCCCCAATGCGGGCTGAAGCCCGCGCTCCGAGCCTCGGCTGTGTTAATATAGGCGCAATCCCCGCGACGGGGCCAGCCGGACCATGCACCTGCCCACGATCCTTCGACCGCGCCGGGCCGTCCGGGCCATGTTCGCCCTCGCGGCGACGCTCGCCGTGACGGGATGCGCGAACGCGCCGTACTCCCTGGCGCGCGAGCGGGCGAACGTGCGGTTCCTCACGATGGGCGAGCCGCGCTCGTTCGACGCGTCGTTCTCGTACAACGCGGGCGACGGGCCGATCATCGCGCTGATCAACCCGAGCTTCTATCGCTACAAGTACCTCAAGCGCACACCCTACCAGCTCGAGCTGAACCTCGGCGCGGAGCTCCCCACCGTCGAGCACCTGACGGCCGCGAAGAAGGGCGACGTCGTAGAGCGCTGGACCTACCGTCTGCGCCGCGACATGCGGTTCTCGGACGACCCCTGTTTCACCGGCGGCAAGGGCAGGGGCGCGACGGCGGCCGACATGGTCTACGCGATCAAGCGGATGGTCGACCCGAAGGTCAACTGCCCCATCTCGTCGTACCTCGCGGACAAGATCGTGGGCTGGGACGCGGACAATAAGCGGTTCGAGAAGGAGGGCAAGAAGGCGTACGACGCCGACCTGATCGGCGCGCG
Organism: uncultured Fimbriimonas sp.; assembly: GCA_964245875.1. Classification (GTDB taxonomy): domain Bacteria; phylum Armatimonadota; class Fimbriimonadia; order Fimbriimonadales; family Fimbriimonadaceae; genus Fimbriimonas. The sequence goes on from CAXTOO010000001.1 coordinate 51,422, forward strand.
CGTCGACCCGAAGGACCCCTACGCGTTCCAAATCGACCTGAACCAGCCGTATCCGCAGCTGCGCTATCTCATGGCGATGGCGTTCTTCTCGCCGCTCAGCCGCGAGGCGGTGGAGAAGTACGGCGACCAGTACGGGCTGCACCACCCGATTGGAGTGGGTCAGTACCAGATGAAGGAGTACGCCGCGAACGACCACATCTGGCTCGTGCGCAACGCCAACGCGTACAAGGAGACCTACCCGGCCGACGCCGACCCGAGCCTTCAAGGACTGCTCGCCGACGCGGGCAAGCGGGTGCCTTTCAACGACGAGATCTACCTGAAGGTCGTCACCGAGCCGGTCACGTCGTACAACCTTTTCCAGCAGGGCTACACCGACTCGCTCGGCGTCACATCGGCCAACGCGCAGATCGTGCCCGCGGCGAACGGCCTGACGCAGGACATGAAGGATCGCGGGGTCCAGCTGAACAAGAACGTGGAGGTCGCGGTGACCTACATGGCGTTCAACATGGAAGACCCGACGTTCGGCGGCTACGACGAGAAGCACAAGAAGCTGCGTCAGGCGATCTCGCTCTCGATCGACTCGCGCGCCTACATCGACATCGTGGCGCAGGGCATGGGCCAGGCCGCGCAGTGGATCGTGCCGCCGGGCCTCGCGGGCTACGATCCCGTCTACAAGAACCCGTATCGGCAGTTCGATCCGAAACTGGCGAAGGCGAAGCAGCTCCTCGCCGAGGCGGGCTACCCGAACGGCATCGGTCCGGACGGCCAGCGGCTTATCCTCAACTACGACAATTACGCGACCTCGCCCGCCGCGATCCAGATCACCCGGCTCTTCCAGAAGGAGATCCAGGCACTGGGCATCCAGGTCGAGCTGAAGACGAACCAGTACGCGACGTTCAACGACCGCCTGGAGAAGAAGCAGGCGCAGTTCTTCGACTTCGGCTGGAACGCGGACTACCCCGACGCGGAGAACTTCACGTTCATGCTGTACGGCCCGAACGTGCCGCCCGGCGGGCCGAACTCGTCGCTCTACAACAGCCCTGCGTACAACAAGCTTTTCGAGCAGATGCGCGCGATGTCCGACGGGCCGGAGCGGAACGCGGTCATGGCGAAGATGCGGGACATCTCCGTCGAGGACTGTCCCTGGATCTACGTCCAGTTCTCCGAGAGCCGGACGCTGGTCCAGCCCTGGGCGTCGAACCAGAACGCGAACTTTATCGCGTCGGACAACATGAAGTACGTGCGCCTCGATCCGGCGAAGCGCGTCGAGCTGCAGGAGCGTTGGAATCGGTCCACGCTCTGGCCCATCGCGGCGTTTGCGCTCCTCATCGTCGCGATCTGCGTTCCCGCGTCGCAGACGATCAAGAACCGCACCAACCGGCGGGTGCGCAAGTGATCCGCTACCTGATCCGTCGCGTGCTGTACGCGATCCCGACGCTGATCGGGGTGCTGCTCATCACCTTCGCAATCTTCAACCTCGTGACTCCGCCGGAGCAGCTCGCGCGGCAGAACCTCACTGCGAAGAACCCCTCGCCCAAGCAGATCCAGGGCTGGCTCCACGATCGCGGCTACGACAAGCCGCGCGGCGAGCTGTTCAAGACGCAGATGAGTTCCCTTCTCCTTCTCGACTTCGGCAACTCGGACCGCACGAAGGAGCCCATCCTCGACCGTGTCAAGGCGGGCGCGGGTCCTTCCGGGCTTCTGGCAGGGATGGTGCTCCTTACCGCGCTGGTCGTGTCGCTCACCCTCGCGACTCTGCTCGCGTACTTCCGGGGTACCTACGTGGATCGCGCGGGAACGATCCTCGGGGTGGTGATGCTCAGCGTGCCTTACGTGGTGTACGTGCTGGGCATGCAGTTCCTGCTCTCCAAGCTCCTGAAGTACGGCCCGATGGCGGGCTACACCGGCGGCTTCGAGGCGGTGCGGTTCATCTTCATTCCGGTCATCATCGGGGTCACGGCCCGCATCGGCGGCGACGTGCGGCTGTACCGGACGTTCTTGCTGGAAGAGATGGGCCAGGACTACGTGCGGACCGCTCGCGCGAAGGGCGTGAAGGAGTCCGTCGTGCTGTTCAAGCATGTCCTGAAGAACTCTCTTATTCCGGTCATCACCACCGTCGTCTCGGTCATCCCCGGCCTGATCCTCGGTAGCCTGATCCTGGAGAGCGCCTTCGGCATTCCGGGCATCGGCTCGTTCCTCCAGAACGCGATCCAGAACCAGGACTTCGCGGTCGTTCGCGCCATGGTGTATCTCGGCACCCTCCTCTACATCGCGGGCCTGATCCTTACGGACGTGCTCTACGCGGTGGTCGATCCCCGGGTGAGAATCCAATGACGATGAGTTCCGACGACATCAAGACAGCGGCGCTTTCGCTGCTCATTCCGGTCGTGATCGTGGTCGCCATCGTCCGCGCGCGGCGGGAACCGCTGTGGGCCGAAGCGTTCCGGCGCATCCGGACGAACAAGGTCGCGATGGTCTCTGCAGTCGTGCTCTGTCTATACGCCCTGATCGGGGTGCTCGACGGGATTGGCTGGCAGGAGCCGGGCAAGATCGGATCGCAGACCCTGATCGACAAGGTCTTCGCCAAGCCGAGCGAGTCGACCTATTCCGCCCCGTTCGCGGTGCGTACCTCCGAGGTGAAGCCGAAGCCGCTGGTCGCTCCAGGGAAGCACTTCTTCGGGACCGACGGCGTGGGCGACGACGTGCTCTACCGCATTGTGAAGGGCATCCGCACCGCCTGTCTCATCGGCACCCTCACGCTCGCGATCGCCGCGCCGCTCGCGATCGTTCTCGGCCTCCTCGCGGGATACTTTGGGAGGGTGGTGGACGACGCGGTCCAGTACACCTACACCGTCTTCGCGTCGGTACCGGACGTGCTGCTCCTGACCGCGATCATCCTGGTGCTCGGACGCGGCGTGGTGCCGATCTGCATCGCGCTGGGCGTCACCTCCTGGGTCGGCCTCTGCCGCCTCGTGCGCGGTGAGACGCTGCGCCATCGAGACCGCGAGTACGTCCGTGCGGCGAAAGCGCTCGGGGCGAGTCCCGCGCGAATCATGGGCAAGCACATCCTGCCCAATCTTCTTCCCGTCGTCATCATCTCGCTGACCCTCGCCTTCTCCAGCACGGTGCTGGCGGAGTCGATCCTCAGCTACCTGGGCGTGGGCCTCAAGGCGGACACACCAAGCTGGGGCAACATGATCAACGGCGCGCGCGACGAGCTGACCCGCGATCCCGTCGTCTGGTGGAACATCACGGGCGCCGCCGGCTCGCTCCTCATTCTTGTGCTCGCCCTCAACCTCTTGGCCGACGCCCTGCGCGACGCCATCGACCCTCGCCTGAGGAGCTCCTAGAACGTGGCCCAACCCCTTCTCGACGTCCGGGACCTCCATACCTTCCTCAGCAGTCCGCGCGGCGTGGCCCGCGCGGTCGACGGCGTGTCTTTCACCATCGATCCCGGTCAGATCCGCGCCATCGTGGGCGAGTCGGGCTGTGGCAAGTCGATGACCGCGCTGTCGATCATGCAGCTCCTGCCCGAGCCTGCGGGCACCATCGACTCGGGGCAGATCCTGTTCAACGGCAAGGACCTGCTCGACCTCACGTGGTCGCAGATGCGGGACGTTCGCGGCAACGACATCGCGATGATCTTCCAGGAGCCGATGACGAGCCTCAATCCGGTCTACACCATCGGCAACCAGGTCCGCGAGTCGGCCGAGGTTCACGGCAAGTCCAAGAAGGAGGCGCAGGAGCTCGCCGCCGACCTGCTCAACCGCGTCGGCATCGAGAACCCCGCCGCGACCCTGCGCCAGTACCCCCACGAGCTGTCGGGCGGCATGCGCCAGCGCGTGATGATCTCCATCGCGCTCGCGAACCGTCCCAAGTTGCTCGTGGCCGACGAGCCGACCACCGCGCTCGACGTGACGGTGCAGGCGCAGATCCTGCGCCTGATGCGCGACATGCAGAAGGAGTTCGGAATGGCGATCCTCCTCATCACCCACGACCTCGGCGTCGTCGCCGAGATGGCGGACGTGGTCTCGGTGATGTACGCCGGACAGGTCGTCGAGGAGTCGCCCGTGCGCGATCTCTTCCACGATCCCAAGCACCCCTACACCCGCGACCTGCTCGCCTCCCTTCCTTCCCGCGAGGCCCGAGGAAAGGCCCTGCGCGTGATCGGCGGCACCGTCCCGCCCTCTACCGCGTGGCCGGTCGGCTGCCGCTACGCCAACCGCTGCGAGTTCTGCGACAAGGTGCCCTACGAAACCCCGCCCCCGAACAACGACCTCGGCGATGGCGTCCACGTGCGCTGCCACCTGTTCGACAAGGAGATTGCGAAGGTATGAGCGACGCGCCCATCCTCTCCGTGAAGGGCCTCCGCAAGGAGTTCGGCCAGCGCGGCGGCTTCCTCCAGCCGAAGTCGGTCAAGGTCGCGGTTGACGACGTCAGCTTCGACATTCCGAAGGGCAAGACCCTCGCCCTCGTGGGCGAGTCCGGCTCGGGCAAGTCGACCGTCGGCCTGATGATCCTCGGCCTGCTCGACGCCACCGCGGGCGACGTGCTCTTCGAAGGCCGCTCCCTCGCCTCGCGCAACGCCGCCGACCGCAAGCGCTTCCGCCGCGAGATGCAGGTCGTGTTCCAAGATCCCTTCGCCAGCCTCAACGCGCGGCTCACGGTGCGCGAGGCGATCACCGAGGGCATGGGCATCCACGGCATCGGCGCGAACGCCGCCGAGCGCAACGACCGCGCCAAGAGGCTCGTGGAGCAGGTCAACCTCGACGCCAGCGCCCTCGACCGCTACCCCCACGAGTTCAGCGGCGGCCAGCGCCAGCGCATCGCCATCGCCCGCGCCCTCAGCGTCGAGCCCCGCTTCCTCGTGCTCGACGAGCCGACCAGCGCCCTCGACGTTTCCGTCCAGAGCCAGGTCCTGAACCTCTTGAAGGGGCTCCAGGACGAGTACGGCCTCTCGTACCTCTTCGTGACCCACAACCTCGGCGTCGTGGAGTACCTCGCCGACGAGGTCTGCGTCATGCAAAGGGGCAAGATCGTCGAGCGCGGAACGGTCGACGAGGTGTTCGACCACCCCAAGGAGGCGTACACCGCCCGCCTCCTCGGCTCCATTCCCTCGACCAACCCCGACGACCGGCGCCTCACCGAGGGCGCGCCGGTCGTCTGACCCGTCCCTACCCCTTCGCGTAGGGCGGGCGGATCGGTCGCTTCACGGGGTTCTTGGCGATCTCCTCCTTGAGGAGCGCGATCGCCTTGTCCAGCTGCGGGTCCTTCCCCGCCATCACCGCCGCCGGGTCCTGATCCACCTCCACCGTCGGCGTCGCGCCGATGCCCTCGATGATCCACTTGCCGTCGGTAAAGGCGCCGTAGTTGGGGATGTAGATCGATCCACCGTCCACGAGCGTGTAGCCGTTGCCGCTGCCGACCTCGCCGCCGCCCGTGCGCTTGCCCACGACCGGCCCGATCTTCATCGCCTTCCAGGTCTCGACGAACAGCTCGCCGTCGCTGAAGTTCTCCTCGTTGCAGATCGCCACCTTGTGGCCCGCGACCGCCCAGCCCTCGCGGGTCCAGTCGCCCGGCGTGCGCGTGGCGAAGTAGAAGAACGGCTTCGCCGCGATGTCCTGGAGGATCAGCGAGGACGTGAAGCCGCCGCCGTTGAAGCGCGTGTCGTACACCATGCCCTCGGCCAGGACGTTCGGGAAGTGGCCCTTGGCGAACCCGACCAGCCCGTCGCTTCCCATGTCGGCCATGTGCGCGTAGCCCAGCGTCGGTCCGCCGTGCTCGCGCACGTATGCGGCGCGGCCCTGGACCCAGTCCGCATACCGGAGCGCGTGGTCGCTCGCAAGGGGCTTGATGCGGACCGTCCGCGCGCCCTCCGTGGTCGGTCGATCGTTCACCAGCAGCGCGACCGTCTGGCCGACGAGGCCCACGAGCAGCGCCTGGG
>CAXTOO010000002.1:0-49488 GCA_964245875.1 uncultured Fimbriimonas sp.
GCCTCTTGAAGCAGACGCTTCTCGTGGTTGATGATCGACTCCGGCGCGTGGATCTCGATGATCTTCTTCAGCCGGTTGTTGCGGTTGATGATGCGACGGTAGAGGTCGTTGAGGTCGGAGGTCGCGAACCGTCCGCCGTCGAGCTGGACCATCGGTCGGAGCTCGGGCGAGATGACGGGCACGACGTCGAGGATCATCCACTCGGGGCGAGAGCGCGACGAGATCAGCGCCTCCACGACCTCGAGCCGCTTGATCGCGCGGGCGCGCCGCTGCGACTGGGTCATGATGATCTCCTGGCGAAGCTCGCGGGCGAGCTTGTCCAGGTCGACGCGGTGCAGGAGCTCCTTGATCGCGTCGCCTCCGATATTGGCGCGCACGAGGCCCACGAAGTCCTTGCCCACGCGGTCGCCGACGTTGTAGAGCAGCTTGCCCACGGCGCGCCACTTGTCCTCGTCGATAAGCTGGTTCTTCTCCAGCTTGCCCAGGATCTCCACCGCGAGGTCGAGGTCCTTCAGACGATCGTCCATGTCGCGGTACTCCGCCTTGATGCGGTCGTTGACCGCCTTGGCGCGCTCACGGGCGAACATCTCATCGTACTCCTCGCGGTTGTTGTTGAGGTCGTTCGCGAAGCGCTGGAGCGACTCCTCCTCGAGCTGCCGGATCTGGAGCTGCATCCCGGCCTTCTCCTCCTCGACCGCCACCCGGATCTCGGGCAGCGCGTCCTGGATCTTCTCCGCCTCGATGTCGATCACGATGAACGACGCGAAGTAGATGACCTTCTCCAGCAGGCGCGCGGAGATGTCGAGCACGAGCGAGAGGGGCGAGGGAACGCCCTTCAGGTACCAGATGTGGCACACGGGCGCGGCGAGCTCCACGTGGCCCATCCGCTCGCGGCGCACCTTGGACCGCGTGACCTCCACCTGGCAGCGCTCGCAGACGATGCCCTTGTACTTGATCTTCTTGTAGCGGCCGCAAGAACACTCCCAGTCCTTGACCGGTCCGAAGATCCGCTCGCAGAACAGACCGTCGCGCTCGGGCTTGAACGTGCGGTAGTTGATGGTCTCGGGCTTCTTGACCTCCCCGTGGGACCAGGAGAGGATGTCCTCACCGGAGGCGATTCCGATTCGGATCTTGTCGAAGAGACTGACGTCCGCCATAATTCTTTGGGATCACCCGCGATGGGAGTCCTCACGGGGCACGACGATACGCGCGGCGTCCGAGGACTGACAAAGCGGGAAGTAAGTAGACTACCCCGCAAGTGTCGCAGGACGCAACACCCAGAAGAATCGCAGGACGGATTCGGTAGGGGCTCGTGAGCTTCGAAGGGTGGTAAAAGTCGGGTTGGGAGGACGACCAAGGGCCGGCCCCCTGTTGTGGAACCGGCCCTCGATAAGATCGCGGAGGGGCTTAGGCCTTCCTGCGTCGGCGCAGGAGGCCGATCGCGCCGAGGCCGAGGGCGCCGATGCTGGCGGGCTCGGGAACGGGGGCGATGGGATACCCCGTGCCCGAGGCGCTCGTCAGGGTGAAGCCTCCGACGGGATTGTCGTTCTCGTCGTAGAGTTGAACGCCGGAGAGGGTAGCGGTCGAGTCGAAGTCGGCTTCGCCGGAGAGGAACCCCGACTCGCCGAAGGTGTTCGGGTTGAACTGGCTGGAGGAGACGACGTTGATGGCTTGGCGGCGCGCGCCGTCGATGGCGTACTTCTGCGTCGTGACGTACTGCGCGATCTGTCCGCGGTTCGAGAGGTCGGCGTTGAGGTACTCGAAGTCGTTGTCGCCGATCTTCGCGCCGACGTACACGGAGAGGCTCGAGCCGGTCGCGGTGCCCTCGATAAAGAAGGTGTAGCTCGCCTTGTAGCCGGACATCGCGCTGCCACCGTAGGTGAGGATGTCGGTGAACCCGGCGAAGCCGAGGGTGCCGAAGTTTTCGGGCGAACCGTTCTCGTTTACGTTCTCGCCGTCGTAGTACAGGGGGTTGCTCTCGTTGCGATAGGCGCCGGTGAGGCTGCCCTTCGCGTAAGTGCGCATACGACCATAGTCGCCCTGCCCGGACGAGTAGGCGTCGAGGGTCATGGTGGCCTCCTCGCCTGCCTCGTTCAGGCCGTTAAAGGAACGGATGACGGACGTTTCGACGAAGGCGCCGGTGTTCGAGGCGCTGAAGTCGATCGGGTAAAGGCTGAAGTCACCGTTCGTGGCCCCGATGATGGCCTGGGAGAAGCGGGTCTGGGCGCCGGACAGGGTAGCGAGGACGAGTGCGGCGGCGAATGCGTAGGTTCGATTCATGGCTTGGATCTCCGAGCGAAGCGGGGCGCGATAAAGGCTCCCCGACGATTCATCCTGACCAAGAGGGCGTACCCTGAGCGTATCCTAAGAGGTCTCCTCCGGCCAGAAGGGCCACCAGCCGGGACGCGATCCGTTCGCCGGTGACGCCCCCCCCGAACTGGATCTCCCGGACAGTCTTTCCGGCCGCCTCTCCGAAGTGTCGACGGGTGGGTGGCCCGAGCCCTGGGTGACGCTTTCTACTTGGATGGTTGGTACGGATCAAGGAGGGTCCGCCGAAGGAGGCTGCAAGAAGACCGTGGCGCAAAGTCCTTTGGAGCAGCCTCCCAGGTGGATAGGCTCGTGCCCCGCCGCTCCGTGCGTTCCGATAAGTCCGGCCTGCCGAGTGCCCAACGACGCACGCGCGTCTTTGTAGTCCGCGATGAACTCTTTGAGCAAGCGAATCTGGTGGACGTACCCCGCGCCCGCGCTCGTCGACAGGGTCGGGTTCTCCGCCTCCAGCTGTGCGTGATGGGTACCGAGGCCCGCTTCGGCGTAGGATTAGACCGTAGAGGAAATTAGAAATGAGCGCCACCACGATTGCCTTCCCCGCGAGCCTGACGCAAGCCTTGGCCGAAAGCCTGGGCGAGTCCGCCCTGCCCCGCTGGGCGGTCGAGGCGCTCGTTTTGGAAGGGGTGCGCGAAGGGCTGCTCTCCACCGGGGAGGCGGGCGAGTTCCTCGGCCTCGGCTACTTCCAAACCGAGGCGTTCCTCAAGGACAAGGGCGTGTCGCTCGTCGTCTCCGACGCAGACTTCGAGCAGGATCAGGCCGACCTGCGCGAGATCGTTGCCCGTTCTGGCGGCGAATGATCGTCGTCACTGACAATGGCGCCCTCGGGCACCTGATCCAGATCGACCGTGCCGTCCTCCTTCCGCGTCTCTTCGGTCGCGTCCTCATTCCACCCGCCGTGATACGGGAGTTCGCCGTTTTCGAGACGCCCGAAGCCATTCGAATGTGGGTGGCCGCGAAGCCGCCATGGGCCGAGGTGGTCGCCCCGGTTGGTGAGCCGGATCTCCTTCGGCCCGGCGCGGGCGAGCGCGAGGCGATCCGGTTGACGAAGGAGAACGACGCGCTCCTGCTCTGCGACGACGCCCGTGCGATGAAGCGAGGACGCCGAGAAGGCCTGCTCGTCACCGGAACGCTCGGCGTCCTCCAGCAGGCCCATGCGAACGGATGGCTGGACATTGCCCAAGAGATTGATCTGCTTCGTGTACATACAACGCTCAGACTCCCCGAAGACCGTTTGCAAACGATAGTAGCGAACGCTGAAGCGATGCGAATGGACAGGTCGAGCCGGCGGTAGCCCCCCTTATCCTTGGCGAGCGCCACGGGTGCAGGGAACGCCCTTGCTTTGGATAGAAGCATGGCGGCGGGTGGCTCGGGTCAAGGGGATGGCCCGTGCCCGTGGGGAGTTCGTCGCGCTCCGCTTGCCTTTATTGGGCACGGTTCGGAGGGTGGGAGAGCCGCCCGCCGGCGGATCGCGCCCGTCGACGCCTACGCCGCCCGTGCGAGCTCGCCCTTGCCCACCGCGGACAGGATCTCGGGAAGCGTCCTGAGGAAGGCGTCGACGACCGCCGGATCGAAGTGGCTTCCTGCGAGGCTCGCGATCTCCCGCACCGCCTCGTCGACGCGCCACGCCCGCTTGTAGGGGCGCTCGGCCGTGAGCGCGTCGAACACGTCGGCCACCGCGACGATCCGCCCGACAAGGGGGATCGCCTCCGCTTTCAGCCCCGAGGGGTAGCCCGTGCCGTCCCAGCGCTCGTGGTGCGTCCGCGCGATCGTCTCCGCCATCTGGACGAGCGCCGTCTTCCCGCCCTGGAGCATCTTCGAGCCCTGGATCGCGTGGCAGCGCATGGCGAGGAACTCGTCCTCGTCGAGCCGCCCCGGCTTGAGAAGGATCGCGTCCGGCACTCCGATCTTGCCGATGTCGTGCATCGGCGTCGCCTGCCGGACCATTTCGCACTCGGCCTCGGTCATGCCGATCTCCCGGGCCAGAATGCCGCTCACCGCCGCCACGCGGACGACGTGCGCCCCCGTGTCGTCGTCGCGCGCCTCGGCGGCCAGGCCAAGCCGGCCGAGCATCTCGATCTGGGCGTCGTGCAGCTCTCGGGTCCGCGCGTCGACCTTGTCCTCGAGCGTCCGGTTCATCTCCCGAATCTCCGCCTCGGCCGCCTTCAGCGTCCCGATGTCGGTGATGATCCCCGCCCACTTCATGCGGCCGTCCTCCGTCATCTCCGGACGCGCGGTGGTCTGGATCCATCGCAGACCGCCCCATCGGCTCTGCATCCGCCCCTGCCACAGGAAGGGCTCGAACGTGTGCCGGGATCGCTCGAACTGGGCGAGAAGGTCGGGCGCGTCCTCGGGGTGCAGGACCGTCTCCAACGCTTGGCCGAGCTCTCGGAACTCCCCCGCCTCCCTCCCGCAGAAGTCGCGGATCCCCTCGCTCATGAACGTGAAGCGGGTCTCCTCGTCAGCGCCCCTCTCCAGGCGGTACACCACGCCCGGGACCGTCGAGACGAGACTCATGTACTGCTCCTCCGAGCTTTTCAGCTCCTTGTACGCCGACCCGATCCGCAAATGGGAGCGGGTGAGCGCAAGCTCGTCCTGGACCACCGCCGCGAGGGCGGTGAGCGAGGCGACCCAAGCGGGGTCGGGATCGCGGGGCGTCTGGCCCAGGACGCACAGCGTCCCGAGCGGCAGGCCGTCCTCCTCGAAGAGCGGCACCCCCGCGTAGAAGCGCACCCCCAAGTTCTTGACTACGGGACACGCCGCAAAGGTCGGATCGGCGGCCATGTCGGGAATGACGAGCGCGTCCTTTCGGAGGATCGTGTAGCCGCAGGGGCCGTCGTCTTTGGGAATCCCCGGCAGGTCGGCGCCCACGCACGCCTTGAAGAACGAGTAGCGCTCGTCGACGAGCGCGATGAGCACCACCGGGGCCTGCAGGAACGCCTGGGCCAGCTGGCAGAGCCGGTCGTACGCGGGTTCCGGGTCTGTGCCGAGGAGCTGGAGACCGCGCAGGACGGCCAGCCTTTCGTCCTCTCGCGGGTGGAGAGGGGCCGGACGCCAGACCGGCGAGACCGATGTAGACTCGATAGAAATCATGCGACTGTCGCAAACATTCCGCCCGTTCGCAAGCCGCCGCCTGGCAGTTTTACCGTGTTCTGAGTTCGACGTGGCCGACGGGTGGCCGGGGTTTTCCGACACGACGTGGAGGGCACGGAAAGAGGACAAGACTCCGTTTCAGGTTGCGGGCGCCTTCCGCAGCGAGCCCGCGAACGCCGGATGCCGACGGCCGGACAAGGCGGGCCGAGGGTTTTGTCAGACGCCCTAAGAAGCTTCGCAATCGTTCTTTGGACTCGAAGACGTCCGACGGCCGCCACACTACACCAAGGCCGCGCCCCCCGTTCCGAGAAGCTCCTCTTCCTCCTCCTCGACCCAGGCCTGCACGACGTTGCGACCGTTCGCCTTGGCTCGATAGAGCGCGCGGTCGGCCTGGGCGACCAAGGTCGCCGCGTCCGCGTCGATCTCGCGCATCGGAGCACAGCCGAAGCTCGCGGTGATCGGACCATAAGCCCAACGCTCCGACTCGATCGCCAGCCTCAGCTTCTCACAAAGGGCCATCGCGCCCGCCAGATCGGTCGCGGACAGGATGAGTGCGAACTCCTCCCCCCCGTAGCGGGCGACGAAGTCGCCCCGACGCGCGTTCGTCCTGAGCAACGTCCCAAGCCGTTCGAGCAGCTGGTCGCCCGCAGGATGGCCGTAGGTGTCGTTGAACTGCTTGAAGTGGTCCACGTCGAGAAGCGCCACCGTCAGGCTCCGCCCGTGACGGGTCGAGAGCGCGACGTCGAACTTCAGACGCTCCTGGAACGAGTGGTGGTTCTTCAGCCCCGTCAGGCCGTCGAGGCTCGCCAGCTCGGAAAGCCTCAAGTTCGCCTGCTGGAGCTCCTCCTGCCGAATCTCCAGCTCGATGTGCGCGACATGAAGCATCCGCACCTGCTCGTCGAGCTGGCTCTGGAACTGAGACTCCACCGTCACGTCCCGCACCGTCCCCATCGACTTGGCGAAGTTCCCCTCGCCGTCCACGATGGACTGGGCGGTGTTGTGGATGTGGATCGTCCGCCCGGATTCCGTCACAACCCGGAAACGGACGTCCAGCGGGGTTCCGTTGCGGCGGCATCGGTCCCTTCGCGCCCGATAGGTGCCCACATCCTCGGGGTGAACGAGCGCGGCGAGTCGGTCGGGCGAAACGGGCCCCTCCGGCGGCACCTCGAACATCTCGTGCATGGAGCAAGACCACGTCGCCATGCCCGAAGCGGGGTCCAGCTGGTAGCTCCCCACCTTTCCCAGGCGCTCGGCCTGGTTCAGCCGCTCCTCGCGCTCCTCCAGGGCAAGGTGGACCATCTTGGCGTCGTGGACGTCCCGGACGCTCGCGACGATCATCTCCCCCACGGCGTGGGCCTGGTAGTGGACCCAACGGCCACGAAGCCCCTCCGATTCGGAAAGCAGCTCTTCTTGAAAAATCTCCCCGGTCCGAAGCAGGCGAAGGTACCGCCCTTGAACGAAGCGCCAGCCTTCGGTGTCGCTGATCTGGCTCATCCGCGCCCCGACGATCTCCTTCTGCGTCCGCGCCAGGTACTGCTCGGCCTTGGTGTTGGCGAACTCGAAGACGAAGTCCACGATCTCACCCGCCTCGTCCCGGTGCGGGCGCAGGATCATGAGGATGTCGAAGCCCGTCTCCGCCGCCGCCCGGAGCTTCTGCTCCGCTTCCCAAAGCGGAGTGATGTCCAGCGCCACCCCGCCCATCAGCTTTTGGCCGTCTTCGCCGCTGAACAGGAACCGATGCGAGAGGAAGCGGCGATCCCCCAGCAGCGTCGGCTGGATCTCGATGGCCTCCCGCGAGCGGCCGGTCTCGAACACGACGCGGTCGTTCTCCTCGTTCTGGCGAGCCGCCTTGATGGGGAGGAACTCGTCGTCGCGCTTGCCGATGAGCGACTGACCCGACTTCCCGAAGACGCCCCCGAAACGCTTGTTGGCGTAGGTGAGCCGCCCTTCCGCGTCCTTGGCGAACGCCGCCGCCGGCAGGTGGTCCATGAACGAGCGGAACCGCTCGTCCTTCGCCTTAACCTCGTTCTCGAGCCGTCGCTGGAGGGTGATGTCGATCCCCGTCTTGATGACGAACTCGACCGCACCGTCGGCGTCCAGCAACGCCGTGTTGGACCACGAGAGGAGGAGCTCGCTCCCGTCATGCCGCACCCATGAGTTCTCCTTCTCGTTGGGAAAGCCCCCCGCGCGGGGCTCGATGAACAACTCGCGGACGGTGGGTCGGTCTTGCTCCGCCACGAGAAGATCGAAGAGGCTCCGACCGATCAGCTCGGCCTGGGAATACCCCGTCGCGACCTCGCAGGTCCGGTTGAACAGAACGATGTTTCCCAGCCGGTCGAGCACGATCACGAGACACCCGGCGATGTTCAGGATGGCGGCGTTGAAGTCGTGCGCCCGCAGGAGACGCCGCTCGGCCTTCCGCCGGTCGGTGACGTCCTCGACCGTTCCCACCGTGCCGATGAGGTGGCCGTCGATCTTCATCGCGGAAGCGGTCACCCGGCACAACGTGATCGTGCCGTCGGGCCGGAGGTATCGGATGTCCGAGAGCGAGGACTCCGGCTTCGGATGGCTGGCGCTGTCGGAGTCGGCCCTTTCGCGATCCTCCGGATGGATCGCCTTCAGCCATCCCCTGCCCATCGCCTCCTCCGCCGTCCTCCCGGCGATGCGCTGCCACTCTTCGTTGACGTAAAGACACTCCCCGGTCGAAGAGGCGACGAACATCCCGATCGGCGCGACCGAGGCGATCGCGAGAAACCGCTGCTCCGCTTGGCGTCGGTGCGCGTTCTCCGCCACGAGACGCTCGTTCTCCGACGCGCTCGCCTCGAGGGCGCGCGCGGCGCCCTCCTCGACCAGGCGGGCGATCAGCTCCGCCCGAGTGGTGCTGCCGACCTTCGTGCGGATGCGGTGCCAAGAGGTGCGGACCGTCTCGAACGCCACCCCCATCTCCTTGGCGACCTCCTTGTCCCCCATGCCTGACATCGAGAGCAGGAGAACGCGCTCCTCTTGCTTTGAAAGGGAGAGCTTGCTGAGGATTTTTCCCATGGATGGCTTAGGCGCGTCATCGGGCCTTGTCTCATGGTTCGGAGACTCGCGGAAGGGGCGTCAGTCCCCGTTTAAGTTTGTGGCCCCATGAGGGGACGCGGCGAGACGTCTTGCCTACCGAACTCGACACCTCGCCACCATCCCCGTGGCCGCGGGATGCCCCGTGCCCGCGCGGGCGGGTACGGGGATTCAGACCCCTCGCCCCCTAGCGGTGGCGTGGACGAAGGTCGATTCATCGGCAAGGGTCTCCTCGGCGCCCCCAGGGGTTCATCCGGTGAGCCTCACGTCGGCGAGAGGTCATGCGACGCCCGCAAGGATTCGCCAGGCAGCGCCTAGTCCGCGAAAACGTGGATCGTGGTCGTGACGAGGAGCAGGGTCGATTCCGGCATCGGGCCTGCGACCGCGTTCGCCGTGCGGAGCAGGTTGCGATACTCCCCGGGCACCCCGGCGCGCGTCTCGATGGGCGTGAGCGCGCGCAGGTTCGGACCCTGCCGCAGGAAACGCTCGAAGCGACCCCGGTCGGGAGCCCAGATGCAGGTGAGCAGCTGCGCGAGGGTGACCCCCTCGGCGCGAGGGCACAGGCCGAAGAACCGCGCTCCCACATCGTCGAGCAAGACCTTCCCGGATCGAGGCTGGAACACCCAGGTGGCGACGCGCTCTCTCATGAGCGCCTCCACGAGCCGCCCGCGCAGATCCGAAGGCTTCACCGGGGCGCTGCCGTCCGAGGCGAGCACGATCGCGTGGGTCCGGTTCGTCGCCCCGAGCTTGTCGCGAATGCGCAGCCAGCACACGCGCAGCGTCGAGACGGTCATCCCAAGATCGCTCGCGATCTCCTGGTCCGTCGCGCCCCGCTTCGCGCGGGCGATGACCTCGTTCTCGATCGCGTTGAGGGCGGTGGTCTCCTTTTCAAGATTACCGAGGGTAGCGGTGCTCATGGTGAGTTGCTCGGACGACGGTACTTTCGTCAGTCCCAAATCCATTTTATCCGAAGAGACCTAAATTTTTTGTAATGGCTTTCGACTACTCCGCCGCCTCGTCACGGGTCGGGGAACACCAAGGACCGCCACGCCCCGGCGTGGCTCCGGATCCAGAACGAAGCATTAACCCCAAGGCACCAACCCAGCCTGTGCGCCCTCCCAGAAACCTTTGTCAGGCGCTCTGAAAGCCAGTGCAGAAAAGGTAGGGCTTCCCCGTGGACGTCGAATGCGCTCGTGCCGACGCGGGACCTTGGGAGCCACCCGCTCGACCACCGGGCTCGCGGCCACACCCCCTTCGACTCAATCCTCCACAAGGTCGTCGCGCTCCTCGAGGCGGCGCGACGCGACATCCCCAACGTCCACTACGTGCCGAGAAGCCGTCCGCTCAGTCGCCTTCCATGTGGTGAGGGCCGGCTAGACAAGGCAAAGACCACGGAGACACAGGGGATTCCCCGTATCTCCGTGGCCTATCCGGCGAGCCTCGCGGCGCGGAGACCAGGCGGTGTCCGGCGAATCGGTTCCCCTCTCCCCTCCGGGGGAGAGGGGAGAGGGGTCCGGGAACCCGACGAAAGCCGCCCGCCCAAGGGCGCGGGCGGCGGCACAGGGGAATCGAACGCCTGCGAGGCTTCACCGGACAAGGCCTAAAAGGCCATCGAGAGCCTCCGATGTCCGCAAGAACCCGTTACCCACCCTTCCCCACGATGCTCACCGTCCGTGGGCGCAAGTCCAGCGCCTGCGGCTCGTTGCCGTCGCGCAGCCTGTCCTTCAGATCTGCGGCGGGCGGCTCGGAGTCGCCCCTCGCCTGGCGAGGAATCAAGATGGTCACCCGACGGTTGCTGAAGTCGTACGGCCTGTCCGGCTTCTCCAGCTTCGTCGGACCGTACCCCACGACCTGCGTGAACTGCTTCTCCGCGCACCCGTCGGCCTGGAGCCGCTCCATGAGCGCCGTCGCGCGGGCCGACGAAAGGCCGAAGTTGCCGCCGGGACCGGCGCAGGGCGCGGCGTCGGTGTGGCCCTCGACGATCATGGGCTTGCCCGAGGCGGCCAAGACCGGCGCGAGGCGAGCGATGATCGCCCGCGCGGCGGGACGGATCACCGCGCTCCCGCTCTCGAAGAACACCGCGCCCTGCGCCTCGATCAACTCGATCTGGAGCCCTTCCGAGGTGAGGGTCACCTTCACGTTCTTGCCGAGGTCCCCGATGCCCTTCGCCTGCGACAGCTCGGACCTGACCTTTTGCTCCGCCTTCTCGAAGGCGCGCTGCTCCAACTCGTACGCCCGGTCGCCCTTCGTCGGCTTGCCCGAGACCGCGGAAGAGATCGGGATGACCGACTTCGAGCGCGCCTCGTTCTTCATGAAGCCGATCGGATCGTTGAAGTAGCCCTGGACGCTCTTGCGCGTCTGCTCCGACAGGCCCATGATCCACATGACCATGAAGAACGCCATCATGGCGGTCACGAAGTCGGCGTAGGCCACCTTCCACGAACCGCCGTGGTGGGCGGCGTGGCCGCCCTTCTTGACCTTCTTGATGATGATCGGCTGCGCGCTCACGCCTTCACCGCCTGCTCCATCTCGGTGAAGCCGGGACGGACGCCCGTCTCGATGTTGCGGCGGGCGAACTCGACGCAGGTGATCGGCGACTCGCCCCGCGCGAACGAGAACAGCGCGTACCGGATGCAGTTCATGTACTGCCCCTCCGACTCGTTCCGCAGCATCATCGCCTTCGAGATCGGCGCGAAGATGCCGTACGCGAGGAAGATGCCGAGGAACGTTCCGACGAGCGACGCGCCGACCGACTCGCCGATCGCCGCCGCCTCGCCGCCGATCTTGCCCATCGTGATGATGATGCCGAGCACCGCCGCGACGATCCCGAAGCCCGGCATCGCGTCGCCCATCGTCTGGATCGCCTCGGCAGGCCCCGCCTGCTCCTTGTGCGAGACCTCAAGGTCGAGCTCCATCATGTCCGCGAGGTCGTGCGGACCGACGGAGCCGGTGAGGATCACCTTCAGCGTGTCGCAGAAGAACGCGCTCGCGTGGTGGTTCGCGAGGAACACCGGGTACTTGCCCAGGATGTCGCTCGACTCCGGCGCCTCGATGTGCTTCTCCAAGCCCAGAAGGCCCTCCTTCCGGGCCACATTGAAGAGCTGGTACATCATCTTAAGCAGATCGGTGTAGCAGGGCTTCGTGAACGGGTCGGGCTTGAGCAGGCCCATCACCCCCTTGATCGCGCCCTGGAACCCCTTCATCCCGCTCGCCGCGATGAGCGAGCCGATGCCCGCGCCGCCGAGGATGATGAACTCGTTGATCTGGATGAGGACGGCGAAGTTGCCGCCGTGCATCGTGTAGCCGACCATGATGGCCACGAGCGCCACGACGATGCCGATGATGGTGAACATGGCCTAGCAGAAGTGTCGGCGCGCCTTCAAAGGTTTTGTAGGGCCCGCTGTGGTTCCCCGTAGAGACGCTTCAATTCTTTGCCCTCTAACTTTGTCCTCCGTGAACCCGTGAGCGATCGTGATCCCTTGTAGCGGCAGGGCTTGCCCTGCGGGAACGTCTCGCCCGACGGCTCGCGCAGGAGCTTCCGCAAACCCCGTCCGGCTTTTTAGCCGGGATGCACTTGTGCCCGCGCCGCGAGGCGGTCCGCCGAGCCGCTAGGATGAACACCGACCACAAACGACGGCATGGAACCCTGCTCCCCGCACAGCCGCCCAACCGCGGGTTGAACATCTTGGCGTTCTGGGGCGGCACCGTCTTGGTGCTGGTCACGCTCTGGGAGGCGTTCGAGACCATGATCCTCCCCCGCGCCATCATGCGGCCGGGACGCGTCACCCATGTCTTCTATCGATCCACCCACGGAATCCAGCGGAGTCTCGCGCGGCACATCCCCTCCAGGATCCTGAAGGAGACCGTGCTGTCCGCCTACGGGCCGCTCTCCCTGCTGCTGCTCGTCGCCCTCTGGGCGCTGCTCATCGTCTTCGGCTTCGGACTGGTCCACTACGGCCGCCACACGCACTTCAGCCAGTACCCCGATCCCTCGCTCGGCACCTGCGTCTACTTCAGCGGCTCGACGTTCTTCACCCTCGGCTACGGCGACTTCACCCCCGTGGGCCACCTCGGCCGGACCCTCGCGGTGGTCGAGGCGGGCCTGGGCTTCGGGATGCTGGCCTCGGTGATCGGCTACTTCCCCGTCCTCTACCAGGCGTTCTCCAACCGGGAAGCGGCGATCGTGCGCCTCGCCAATCGGTGCGGCGGCGAGATCGACGGCGTCGGGCTCGTCGTCCGGTACGCCCGGCACGGCAACCACGAGGGGCTCGTCGCCGCCTTGGAGACGCTGGAGGAGTGGCTCTCGGAGCTGCTGGAGACGACCGTCAGCTACCCCATGCTCGCGTTCTACCGTTCGCAACGAGACGACCGATCGTGGATCGGGGCCATGACCGCGGTGCTCGACGCCACGGTCGTCCTCCAGATGAAGACGGAGCCGCCCTGGCCACCGCGCCTCGTGGATCAGGCGGAGCTGACCTTCTCGATGGCGCAGCGGGCGTTGCAGGCGATGACGAAGGCGCTCCGCCAGCACCCCGACCCCGCTTGGCGCCGCCCGCGCAACATGGAGGCGCTCCGGGCGCGGCTGGCGCGTTCGGGCATCGCGCTCGCGGCGGGGAACGAGGAGCGATGGGAGGAGTTCGCCGGTCGCTATGACCCCGAGGCGGAGTGCCTCGCCGACTTCCTGTCGCTCCACCTCCCCGCTTGGCCCGTCGCGGCGTGAAAGGGACCGTCACTCTCTGGAGTGGCACCGTAAATCTGCTCCAGGACTCTTCCCCACAGTTGACTTTTCCCCCGCCCGGCGCGGAGAGGATGCGACGCTCCATTCCCCGCAGAACGCGCCCGCGCCCGTACTTTCCCAATCTGAACAAATTTTCTCGGTTTCACGCCCCGCGCAATCCCTCGAACCTAAAAGGTCGGAAATGGATAGCGCTTCAGGGGCGTTTGCAAGCATCGGACGCGCTTGCGATGCATCGTTCTCTTCCAAAAAGGCCACTCTAGCGAACTGTGGCCGTTGACCGCGAGGAAGCCTTCCGGCACGACACCGAAGGGGTCTCAGAGGGTAGCCGGGGGTCGCTGCGGTCCCGAACCGATCCAGGAGGGGTCGCAGGAGAATGTCTCCGGTTCGCGGAACAGGACCTACAGACGAGGGTCCACCGGCTCGCTCTCCAACGCCAGAACGCCGAACACGCACTCGTGCACCCGCCGAAGGGGCTCGCGGCGCACGAACCGCTCCACCGCCTCGACGCCCAGCGCGAACTCGCGCAGGGCGAGCGACCGCTTCCGGTTCAGACCCCGCTTCCGCAGCCGTTCCAGGTTCTGCGGCTCCAGGTACTCCGGGCCGTAGATGATGCGCAGGTACTCCGGCCCGCGGCACTTCACCGCGGGCTGGAGAAGCTCGTCGTCCTTCATGGCGATGAACGACTGCGGCTTGACCACCATGCCCTCGCCGCCCGCGCCCGTCCGCTCGGTCCACCACTCGCCCGCGAGGGCAACGTCCTCGGGATCGTTCGTCGCGACTTCCCGCCAGGGCGTCGCGAGCAGAATCGGATCGTCGCCCGCCATGCGGGCGAGGGTCGTCATGTGCCAGGCGTGGTCGCGGTCGAAGAAGGTCCGACCCTCGCTCGCCAGGAGGTGGAAGGGTGCCAAGCGGTAGTCGTCCAGCGAACGCACCGGCCAGCAGTAGCGGCGGTAGGCGTCGACGTAGCGGCCAGCATCCGCGTGGCGCGCGGCAATCCGGGCCTGAAGCGCCGGATCGCCCCCGGACACCGCGAGCGCGGCGGTCGTGGCGGCAAGGGCCGCCGCGCCGACCGGCGCGTACTGCGTCCGCAGCAGCTCCTGAGCCTTCGCCGACCAGGGCATCAGCTCGCAGTCGAGCAGGAGCCAGTCGGTCTCCAGCTCTCCGAACAGCGGCGCGGGGCTCGCCGCCACCCTTGCGAGGAACTCGGCCTCAAGCTCCGGTTCGTTGAAGAACCGTCGTCCAGTGCGCGTCAGCACCGCGCCCGTCTCGCCGCCGAGCACACCGAAGCGCGTCCGGGCGGCATCGGCGTCGCGGCAGACCACGACCACGGCGCGCGAACCCATGTGCTTCTCCTCCAGCACAACGCGCTCGACCCCGAAGTGGCGGTAGTAGCCGATCGCCTCGTCGGGATGCTCCAACAACCCCTCGCGCTTGGTCGTCTCGCTGGGCGACATCGTCGGCGGCAGGTAGACGATCCACTTGGGGTCGGCGGCGAAGCGGCTCATGACCTCCAACGCGGCGACGCCGTTCTCCTCGGGGATCGTGACGCGGCGGCGAAGGCGGGTCTCGATCCCGAGCTTGCCCGACACGTCCGCGAGGTCAAGGGAATCATCGAGCGACTGCTGGCCCGTCAGTTCCGGTTCCGACGCGACCAGAGGCCGCGCGGGAACCGCATACTCCCGTTGCGCCAGAACGTCCACCAGTTCCAGCTCGGGATAGCGCAATGCAGTCAGGCGACCGCCGAACACGCACCCGGTGTCGATGTCGATCGTGTCGTTGATCCACTCCGGCGTCGGCACGGGCGTGTGGCCGTACACGACCTTCGCCTTGCCGCGGTAGTCCGCCGCCCAGGGATACCGCACAGGCAGGCCGAACTCGTCGGTCTCGCCGGTCGTCTCGCCGTACAGCGCGAAGTCGCGGACGCGGCCCGAGGCGCGGCCCATCATCGACTCCTTCATGCCCGCGTGGGCCACGACGAGCCGGCCCTCGTCCAGCACATAGTGGCTCACGAGGCCGTCGATGAACCGCGTGACCGCCTTGACGAACTCCGGCGTCTCCTGGGCGAGTTGGTCCAAAGAGTCCTGAAGGCCGTGCGTGATCGAGACCTTCTGGCCCTTGAGCGCCCGCATGAGCTTCACATCGTGGTTGCCCGGAACGCAAAAGCCCGTGCCCTGCGCGATCGCGCTCATGGCGAGGCGCAGCACGCCCGGCGTGTCAGGACCCCGATCCACAAGGTCGCCGACGAACACGAGCTTGCGACCGTCCGGGTGGGCGATCCGATGCGAGATCGGCAGGTCGCGGAGCAGCTTGCCGTGGCGAAGCTCGCCCTCGACCGCCGGAGCCTCCCCCTCCTCGACGACGTAGCCGAGCTTCGCGAGAAGCTCGCGCAGTTCGTCGAGGCAGCCGTGGACGTCGCCCACGATGTCGAACGGGCCGTGGTCGGCGCGGCGATCGTTCCACTCGGGGGTGCGCTCGATCGTCACCGCGTCGATCTCGTCGGGTCCGTTAAGCCAATGGACAAACCGGAACTCCTTATGGAGACCACGCATGGAGTTGCGCAGATCGCGCGATTGGTTGCGGATGACGTGGGGACCGAACTGCCGGTCGGGCCGCTGCTCGTTCCGCGCTTGGCAGACCGCCTCATCGACCTTGAACACGACTGCGACGACCGGCACGTGGAACTCCTTGGCGATCCGTAGCAGCGGCGCGCGGGAGGCGGGCTGGACGTTCGTGGCGTCCACGACGGTGAGCCGTCCGGCGGCGAGCCGCTTGCGGAGGATCGTGTGGAGCAGGTCGAACGCCTCGCCGGTCGCCGACTGGTCGTTCTCGTCGTCCGCGACGAGGCCCCGGCAGAAGTCGGAAGACACGACCTCGGTCGGCAGGAAGTGCTTCCGCCCGAAGGTGGACTTGCCGCTGCCGCTCGTTCCGACGAGCAGCACGAGGGAGAGACGAGGGATGTCGACCTTCATGCCGCCACCTTCGTGAACACCGCCATCTGCGAGGGTGCGCCGTGCGTCTCGTCCTCGGGGCCGATGCCGGAGAGGACGAACGAGTAGCCGTACGCCTCGCCCACCCGCTCGGTCCAGGCGGCGAACTCCGAGCGGCTCCACTCGAAGCGGTGGTCTCGGTGGCGCAGACCCTTCATGCCGGTGAACAGCACGTTGTACTCGCGGTTCGGGGTCGTCACCACGACCGTCCCCGGCTTCGCATGGCCGAACAGCGTCCGCTCGAAGGCGGCGAGGCGAGGCGCGTCGAGGTGTTCGATCACCTCGACCACCGCCGCGGCGTCGTAGCCGTCGAGCCGCCGGTCCCGGTAGAGCAGCGAGCCGTGCAGGAGGGTCAGCCGCTCTGCGACCATGGGCGCGAGCCGTTCCAGCTTCAGCTTGCGGCGGGCGCGGTCGAGCGAGACGACGGAGACGTCCATGCCGACGACCTCGGAGAACTGGCGGTCGGTGAGCAGCGTCTCCAACAGCTTTCCCTCGCCGCAACCGAGGTCGAGAACGCGCCGCGCGCCGGACTCCTTGAGCGTGGCGAACACCGTCGCGAGCCGGACGTCGTGGAGCGACATGGGCCGTTCCAGGCTTTCCTCCTCTTGGGCCGCGCGCTCCTCGCGGGCGTCGGGATCGGGGTCGCCGTCCTGCTCGGTCAGCCGGTCGAGCGCCTCCTTCATGAGGCTCGCGCTGCGCCGGAGATAGCGCCGCGCGATCTCCTTGCGCTCGGGATGGCCCGCCAGCCAGGTCTCACCCTTGCGAAGCAGCTTCTCGACCTCGTCGTCGCCCACGAAGTAGTGCTTCTCCTCATCGAGCACAGGGATGAGCACGTAAAGATGGTTCAAGAGATCGGCAAGGCGCACCTTCCCCCGCAGGGTGAGGCGGAAGTAGGGCGCCTCGCCCCACTCGGGGAACTCTTCATCGAGGGGCAGGCGCACGGTTTCGACGGCGTAGCCCAGAGGACCGAAGAGGCGCTGGGGCAGGTCGGCGCCGCCACGGACGGGCAGCACGGGGATCGTCGCCTCCAGGGGGATGGGCGTGTCGGCCAGCGCCTGGTGGTCTCGCGCCTTGCCGGTCATGGCGGTGCGGAAGGCGGCGTTGAGGGCCGTCGAAAGGATGCTGTTCGCGACGTAGGGCCGGTCGTTCACGTACTGGTCGAAGCGCGCGCCGTCACCGCGCACGAGTCCGACGGGATCGATCTCCAAGACCAGCGCCATCGTGCATCGCTCCTCGGACCTTTCGGGGAAGAGAACGGTGGCGCGCCCGTGGGCGATGGTGAACTCGTGGGTCCGCTCCGGATGCTTGTGGAGCAGGTAGCCGAGATCGGTCGCGGGCCGATGTGTGGTCGTGACGGTAAGCAACATGAAGTGGAGCGCAGGCTTTAGCCTGCAAAAGTACCTCAGGCTTCAGCCTGGGCAAAGAACGATGGGCCACCGACGTCGCTTCCTCGGCCGCTGCGAGGAAGTGACATACGACGGGGTGCCGGTCTGGATGCCCCTCCGGGGCGCTCGCAAAGGTACGCTAGAGGTTCGATGCCTGAGGAATACGACGACCCCGAAGGCCGTGAGGACCTGGAAGAGCCGCCCGCCTTCTTCCCCAAGGAAGAGGTCCTAGGCACGGACGAGCCGCAGGCCGCACCCCTTCTCGAGGTGCGCGTGGAGGGCGTGTTCGAGGACGTGAGCAGCGGGCCGAGCGCGAAGTTCGTGATCGTCGCGGACGAGATCGGGCGGCGGGTGCCGATCGCCATCGGCGGCTTCGAGTCGCGGGCGATCCTCGAGGCGATGGAAGGTATGCGGCCCGATCGCCCGATGACCCACGACCTCGTGCGGAACCTCATCGAGCGGCTCGGCGCGACGCTGGAGCGCGTGGCGATAGACGACCTCTGGAACACGGTCTACTACGCAAAGCTCGTGCTGAGCACCGAGGAAGGCGACGAGGAGATCCTCATCGACGCGCGGCCATCGGACGCGATCGCGCTGGCCCTCCGGTTCCAGGCGCCGATCTACATGAGCGACGCCATCCTCGACCAGGGCATCGAAGAGGAGTAGCGCACAACGACCGCTTCGTCTGGCTCTATCGAGGTCCGCGTACGTCCCATCGTCGGATTCCTGGAGTCGCGGGATGCCCTCGTGCCCGCGACTCGAAGCGGTCTGCCGAGCCGACGCACCACCGGCCCGTACCGGCCTTCCGCAGGATTCCCCCATGCCCCGCGCCGACGCGGGAGCATCACCGACTCCGCCGGACGTGGTTGACTTTTTCCCGCGAGCGGGCGGTGGAAGAGCACCCCTCCCCTCCGCGTCTTTCGCATCCACCGTGGTGGAAAACACGTCAACCACCCTCCGCGCAGGTTGGGCCTAAAGACCCAACCTGCGAAAGGAAAATATTTTCGACGAGTGCCTGTGGCCTTTCGACGAAATATCACAACGCTAGAGGCGAGCCGTCGAAGTATCCTCCTCGATGACCAGCAATGGACCTTGCCGCCCACGCCGCCGACCTGCGCACCCGCCTAGAGCGGGCGAACGAGCTGTACTACCAGCACGACGCGCCGGAGATGTCGGACAGCGAGTACGACCGTCTCTTTCGTGAGCTGGTCGACCTGGAGGCGGCGCACCCGCAGCTGATCGCTCCCGACAGCCCGACCCAGCGGGTGGGCGCGGCCCCGGTGGGATCGTTCACGCCGCACCGCCACGCGGCGCCGATGCTCTCCCTGGACAACGCCTTCGGAGAGGAAGAGCTGCGCGCCTTCGACGAGCGAGTCCGGAAGGGACTCGACGCGGAGAGCGTGGACTACTACTGCGAGCTGAAGTTCGACGGGGCGTCGATCTCGCTCACCTACGTGGACGGACTCCTGGAAACGGGCGCGACCCGCGGGGACGGCACGACGGGCGAGAACACGACCGCGAACGCCAAGACGGTGCGCGGAATCCCACTCCGCTTGAAGGAGACACTGGAAGGCACACTAGAGATCCGGGGCGAGGTGGTGATGCTGAAGGCCGACTTCGAGGCGGTGAACGCGAAGCGGGCCGAAGCGGGCCAGCAGGTCTTCGCGAACCCGCGCAACGCGGCGGCAGGGGGCCTCCGGCAGCTCGACAGCAAGCTCACCGCCCAGCGTAAGCTGAGCTTCTTCGCGTACGGCACGGGGCTTGTGGACACCGGGATACGCCGCCTGGCACCGACCCAGAGCGGGGTCTTGGCGCGGCTGCGGGCGCTCGGGTGCGCGGTGCGCGACGAGCCGAGGGTGGTGAGCGGGGCCAGCGGGCTTTGGGCCTACGTGCAGGAAATCTACGCGATGCGCGAGAGCCTGCCGTTCGGAATCGACGGCGTGGTGGCTAAGGTCGATGACATCGCGGACCAGGAGCGGCTGGGCTCGACGGCGCGCGGCCCACGCTGGGCGATCGCGTACAAGTTCCCCGCCGAGCAGGCGTTCACTCGGCTGGTGCGGATCGGTGTCCAGGTGGGACGGACCGGCTCGCTGAACCCACTGGCGGAGCTGGAGCCGGTGAACGTGGGCGGCGTCGTCGTGTCCCGGGCGACGCTGCACAACTACGACGAGGTGCGGCGGAAGGACGTGCGCGCGGGCGACATCGTGATCGTGCAGCGCGCGGGCGACGTGATCCCGGAGGTCGTCGGCCCGGTGCTCGACAAGCGCGAGGGCGAGTCACTCCTGCCCGAGGAGCCGAAGGAGTGCCCGTCCTGTGGCACTCCCGTCTCCCGCAAGGAAGGCGAGGTGATGCTGAGGTGTCCCAACCGGCAGTGCCCCGCGCAGATCTCGCAGAAGCTACAGCACTTCGTGGCGCGCAAGATGATGGACATCGATGGCTTGGGCGAGAAGCTCGTGGACCGCTTCCTCGATCTCGGCCTTCTCACCGATCAGGCCTCGATCTACCGCCTTCCCGAACACCGGGAACGCTTGGTCGAACTCGACCGGCTGGGTGAGCAGTCGGTGGACAACCTGTTGCGGAGCATCGAGACGAGCAAGGACCGTCCCCTTCCCCGCTTCCTCTTCGCGCTGGGAATCCCCGAGGTCGGTGAGAAGGGCGCGCAGGACCTCGCACGGTCGCTGCGGACGCTCGACGCGATCTGCGAAGCCGACTACGAGACGCTGCTCGCCGTGCCGAACATCGGTCCCCGTACGGCGACCGAGATCCAGGCGTGGTTCGAGGACGAGGACAACCGACGCCTTGTGAACGAGCTCCTCGCTCGGGGGGTACGTCCTAGCGAGGCGGAGGGTCCGCGGGGGGACGCGCTGGCGGACAAGTCGTTCGTATTCACCGGAAAGCTGGAGCGGTTCACGCGGGAGGCTGCGGAAGCGGCGGTCGCCTCGCTCGGGGGCAAGGCGTCGGGCACGGTGACGAAGAAGACGAGCTTCCTCGTGGCCGGCCCCGGCGCGGGCTCGAAGCTCGCCAAAGCAGAGGAGCTGAAGGTCGAAGTGCTGGACGAGGAGGGCTTCCTGGCGCTCCTTCCCGAGGGAACACTGTAGGCGGTTCATAATGGGCCGTGCAGTACGTCGTCCACGCCTACGACTTCCCCGACGGCCAAGCCCGACGCCTCGCGGCGCGGGAGGCGCACCTGGATGGCGTGCGGCGGATGAAGGCGGCGGGAAAGTTCCACCTGGGCGGCGCACTCCTCGACACCGAGGGGCAGATGATCGGCTCGATGATGCTGATCGAGATGGCCGACGAGGCGGCGGTGCAGGAGTGGCTGCGGAGCGAGGTGTACGTCACGGAGAGAGTGTGGGAGAAGGTGGACGTGAAGCCGTTCCGCGCGGCGCCGGTCTGACGTAGAAACGAGGTGCGCTTCGAGGTCTCCCTCCCTGCCGACCACTTCGACCTGGAGCTCTGCGCGACGAGCGGGCAGGTGTTCCGCTGGGCGCGGCAGGACGCGGGCTGGGTCGGGGTCGATGGAGAGCGGTGGTACCGGGTTGAGAAAGACCCTCACCCTGCCCTCCGCCCGAGGGGCGGGGCCATGGGAACGATTGAGACCTTGACGCGTGCGACCGGCATGAACCGTGATGCGCGAAGGGACGCGCTCGCCTATGTCGCCGAGCCTCGAAAGGTGTACGACGAGGTCGTCTACGGGGTCGAGACGAACGGAACGCGCGAGGATTTCGTAAGCCTGTTCCGGCTGGACTGGGACGCCGACCTCGTCCGCGATGAGGTTCTGCGCCGAGGACCCGAGATCGAGCCGTATCTGGGGACGCTGGAGGGCCTAAGGCTGATGCGGCCGAGCGATCCCGTCGAGACGTTCTTCTCGTTCCTCTGCTCGCCGAACAACAACCTGCCGCGCATCGTGACGATGGTCGGCGCGCTCGCGAGGTACGGCCCGCTCCTCCCCGGCACGGAGTTGCATCGCTTTCCTGATGCGGAGGTAGTGGCCACCATCCCGGAAGCGGAGCTACGCGAGCGCAAGTTCGGCTACCGTGCGGCGACGATCCCAAGGGCCGCGCAAGAACTGGTACGCCGGGGCGGTCGCGACTACCTGGAGCACCTGAAATCGGTGCCGTACGAGGAGGCCCACGCCGCGCTTGTGACGTTCCACGGCATAGGTCCGAAGCTTGCGGACTGCATCGCGCTCTTTGCGCTCCACCACACCTGCGCGGTGCCGGTCGACACGCATCTCTGGCACGCCGCGACCCGGCTCTATTTCCCAGAGTGGGAGCAGGCGTCGATCACCGACCTCAAGTACAAAGCGGTCTCCTCGCACGTCCGGGGCCGCTTCGGCGACCTTACCGGCTGGGCGCACCAGCACCTGTTCTTCGACTCGGTTCTGAACTGGCGGAGCCGGTTGAAGTAGGTCGAATCGAACCTATTGGACGAGGGACAGAACCTCCTCGAACGCATGATCCTCAGCCGCGCCGAAGAGGCGGTTGCGGGTGAGCCTCGCCTTGGAGAGCGAAGGGCTGGTGAGACCGCAGAGGAAGCGGGCGCGTTGACGGGGCGTGCCGAGGGCGGCGGGGTTCGCGTCGGCGAGGGCGTTCAGCTCGCCGAGGGGAACGATCTCCTCTAGTGGAGCGATGGGCGGCACGGGGGGCATGATCGCCGCGCGACCCGTCCGGCAGAACGAGCAGTGACCGCAGGGAGTCTCGCGCACCTCGCCGAAGTAGCCGACGAGGAGATTCGTCAGGCACTCGGACGCCTGCATCAGCGCGGGAACGCGAGCGAGGCGCTCCTGCTCGCCTCGTTCCCGCGCCTCGAACTTCGCGGTGAGGTCTGAGGCAAGCTCGTGCGCCCGCTCGGGGCCGACAAGGCGATGGTACCGGTCCCGCAGGTCGCTGGCCTTCAGCTCGACGAGGCCACGCTCCGCGAGCACGTCAAGGGCACGGACAACGCGCTTGCGCTCGACCGCGAGCTTCGCGGCGGTCGCGTCGGGATCGACGCCGTACCACCTGGTTCCCCGCCGTGCCGCCCGAACGATTCCCGCGACGAACTCGCCCGCCGACCCCTCGAACGCGCCCAGCACCGCATCGATCCCCTTCAGGGGCCGGAAGTCGTAGCCCGCGTAGAAGGGCGTCCCCTTCCGCAGCGCGCCCGCGAGCTCCAGATAGGTCAGTGCGGTGCGCAGCACGAGCGGTCGGAGGTCGTGGCGACCGCCTAGGTCGAACGGCGCGACGTCGATCGTCTCCGGGCCGCCCAGAAGCTCTGCGACGAGCGCCCGCAACGACGCGGGTTCGGGCGTGTCCCCGTAGGCGAAGTTCGCGAGGGTCGGGAGGTCGGCGGCGCAGGCGAGCGTCTCGACCGTCGATGGGGCGCCGTCGCGCCCCGCGCGGCCCATCTCCTGCGAGTACGATTCCAGGCTCTTGGGCAGGTTGAAATGGTAGACGTACCGGACGTCGGACTTGTCGATGCCCATGCCGAAGGCGATAGTGGCGACGACGATCGCGCCAGACTCCTCCATCCACCATTCCTGGGTGCGCTCCCGGTTCTCGGTCTCCATGCCCGCGTGATAGGCGCGAGCTGGCAGTCCTTCGGCAGCGAGGCGCGTGGCGACGGTCTCGGCGCTCTTCTGGAGCGTGACGTAGACGATGCTCGCGCCTGGCGGTCGCTTCTTCAGGCGCTTCACCAGCTTGCCTACCCGCTCCTGCGGGGTCACCGGGGTGACGATGAGGTTGAGGTTCGGGCGGTAGAAGCCGGTGAGGGCCACGCCCGTTTCGGGGATGCGGAAGGCGGCGCAGATGTCCTTCACGACCGCCGGGGTAGCGGTCGCGGTGAGGGCGAGGACGCGCTTCGCGCCCAGGGCGCGGGCGGTGTCCGCGAGCTTGAGGTAGTCAGGCCGGAAGTTGTGGCCCCACTCCGAGATGCAGTGGGCCTCGTCCACGGCGAACAGGCCGATGGGCGTACGGCCGAGTTCGGCCAGGAATCGCTCGTTGTTGAACCGCTCGGGCGCGACGTAGAGGAGCTTCAGGTCGCCGGAGACCATGCGGGCGCTGACGTCGCGAACCTCATCGAAGGTGAGCGTGGAGTCGAGCCGCGCGGCAGGGACGCCGCGCCGGGTGAGGAAGTCGATCTGGTCCTTCATCAGAGCCAGCAGGGGCGAGACGACGACGGTGACGCCTTCGATGGTGAGAGCGGGAAGCTGGTAGCAGAGCGACTTGCCGCCGCCCGTCGGGAACACGGCGAGGGCCGCGTTGTCGCGCATCAGCGCCTCGATCGCCTCGGCTTGGCCCGGTCGGAAGGCGTCGAAGCCGAAGCGCTCCTTGAGCAGGGCGAGGTGGTCGGCGGCGGGCACGGGCCAGTTTGACACCTTCGAAAAAGTTACGTTTTTGTTCGGGGCTTTTGGGTAGGGCTTTGGGCCTACTTTTGTTCTGGAGGGTTGGCGCGTTCTTCCGGAGCAAACGCGGAGGCACGAAGGAGACACCAGGGCACTTTGGATTGGCAGTCAATACCTAACGCGCGGAGATCAAGAATAATCGACGATGGGGCCATTTTCGTGGTTGCACGGTTCCACGCCAGCACAAGTGCATCCGGCGTTACAGGGTTGGCGGATGACCTTACACTCGCGGCTCGGCGAGGGTCGCGGCGGGTTCGATCAGGTGAGGAAGAACGCGGCGAAACGCCTCCACGATGTCCGGGTCGAACTGCGTTCCGGCGTTCCGCTGGAGCTCGAGGATCGCCGCCTCGATGGGGATCGCGCGGCGGTAGGGGCGGTCGCTGGTCATCGCGTCGAAGGCGTCGGCGACGGCGACGATGCGACCTTCGAGAGGAATCTCCACGCGGCACATGCCGCAGGGATAGCCGCCGCCGTTCCACCATTCGTGGTGGGTCAGTGCGATCTGGCGGGCCATTCGCATGACGGGCTCGGTGCAGTCGTTGAGGATCGCCGCGCCAATGGTCGTGTGCTCGCGCATCACGTTCCGCTCCTCGTCGCTGAGCGGTCCCCCCTTCAGGAGGATCGTGTCGGGGACGCCGATCTTGCCGAGGTCGTGCAGTAGGGCGGCGGTACCGATGGCCTCGACGAAAGAGGCGTCCTCGCCCAGCGACTCGGCGATCACGGAGCAGAGGCGTCCGACCCGGCGGGTATGCTCGCCCGTCTGGTCGTCGCGGAACTCGGCGGCGAGGGCGAGCCGCTCGAGCACCTCGCGCCGCGCGGCCTGGAGTTGACGGGTGCGGACGCGCACGGTCTCCTCGAGCCACGACTTCTGGCGCTGGACCTGACGGTAGAGCTGCTGCGTTCGGACGACGTTGCGAACCCGCAGAAGAAGCTCCGGCATGTCGAAGTCCTTCCGAAGGAAGTCCGCGACGCCCGCTTCCAGAGCCTGCTCCTTGACGGCGTCGCCGGCGTCGCCGGTGAGCATGATGATCGGCACGTAGCGGAAGTCGCCCTCGATCTCGCGGAACCGCTCCATGAGCACGAAGCCGTCGAGAGGCGGCATTCGCAGGTCGAGAAGAACGATGTCGGGCCGGAAGTCGCGATAGACCGAGGCGGCGGTAAAGGGATCGCTGACGCAGGCGGTGTGCTGGACTCCTGCCCGGCGAAGGGCCTTGTCCAGAAGCACCAGACTGTTCTCGTCGTCATCGACGAGGAGGATGCGGGCATGAGTCAGTTCTTCTAGAGACATCGGAGACTACACGTTCCCTCAGAGGACGGGATTTGAATCCCATCTATTTCGACAGTATAGGCAAGGTTTGGAATATCTGGAGAAAATGATCGTCCTTTTCACACAGACTTAATGTCAGACGGCTTACATGAGAAAGAGGTCGCGGTATTTCGCGCCCAATCCTGCAAGATAGTCCTCGGCTCCCATCGGTTTGCCCGTGATCTCCCGGACCAGCGTCTTCGGCGGGACGGAGCGACCCTTGGCATACAGCTTGTCGGTCAGCCAGCCGTGGATCGCGGCGAAGTCTCCCGCCTCGATCAGCGCGTCGGTGTCGCCAAGGTCCTTCCGGAGCGAAGCCCAGATTTGGTAGCTGAGGAGATTGCCCATGCTGTACGTCGGGAAGTAGCCGATGCTCCCCATGCTCCAGTGGACGTCCTGCAGACATCCGTCCGAATCGGACGGAGGTCGGATGCCGAGGTACGCCTCGTACTTCGAGTTCCAGGCGTCGGGAAGGTCGCGCACGGCGAGCGTCCCGGTGA
The DNA here is from genome assembly GCA_964245875.1 of uncultured Fimbriimonas sp. Taxonomy (GTDB): domain Bacteria; phylum Armatimonadota; class Fimbriimonadia; order Fimbriimonadales; family Fimbriimonadaceae; genus Fimbriimonas. Next base: position 25,780 of record CAXTOO010000002.1, read on the forward strand.
GGATGTCGCACTCGATCTCGAACCGGACGAGGACGTGGAGGTTGTAGGTGAGTTCGTCCGCCTCCACGCGGATCAGGGTCGGCTCGACTTTGTTGACGGTGCGGTAGAACGACTCGGGCGTCTGCGAGGCCAGCGCGGGGAACCGGCTTTGGAGGGCGGGCAGGAAGCGGCGCCAGAACGGCAGGCCCCGGCCCACGATGTTCTCCCAGAGGCGCGACTGGCTCTCGTGCAGGCCCAGCGAGACGCCCCCCGCGAGAGGCGTGAGGTCCCACTTCTCGGGCGAGCCCTGCTCGTACATCCCGTGGCCCGCCTCGTGGAGCGAGCCGAAGATCGCGCTGGGGAGGTAAGGCTTGTAGCGGGTGGTGAGGCGGACGTCGTTGACCGACCAGCCGGTGCAGAAAGGATGGGGCGCGGTGTCCTGGCGTCCTCGTCCGAAGTCGAATCCGATCGCCTTCACGGCCTCCTCGGTGAACGCCTTCTGCGCGGCTTGGTCCCATTCGCCGTAGAGTGCCGAGTCGTCTACCGGGCCGACGGCGACCACAGCCTTGACGAGCTCGACCTGCGGCCCCTTGATCGCCTCGAACATCGCCCTGGCGTCGGCGGCGGTCGCGCCCTCCTCGTACTGGTCGAGGAGGGCGTCGTAGATGCTGTCCTTGTAGCCCAGGTGCTCGGCCTCCTGCCGGGCGATCTCGAACATCCGCTCCAGGAGAGGCGCGAAGGTGGCGAAGTCGTTCTCGGCGCGGGCCTCCACCCAGGCCTCGTGGGCGATCGCGCCGAGGCGGGTCTTTTCCGCAACGAGCTTGGAGGGCAGCTTGGTCGCGAGGTCGAGGTCGCGGCCGACGACGCGCAACATGGCCACGTCGTCGCCCTCACCCTCGGCCTCTTGGACGAGGCGCCGGGTCTCGTCCGAGGTGAACGTCTCGTGGGCGAGCTTGCTCAGCCGTCCCAGGTGCTCGGCCCTCGCCTCGGCCCCGCCCTTGGGCATGAAGGTCTGCTGGTCCCACTCCATGAGGGAGGCGGCGCAGCGCAGGGCGTTGACGTCGGCGAGCACGTCCTTGAGGCTTTCGAGGGACGAGGGCATGAAGGGAGGGTACCTAGGTGACGGGTGACGGATGGAAAGGGCGGTTCCAGGAAGCGTTTTCGACGTTCGCAATCCGTTGCATGCTTGCAAACCGGGGTCGAAGTGCTATCAAATTGGATCTCTTTCAGGTTCAAGGCCACGGAAGGAGGCAAGGCTGGAGAAAATTTGTTCAGATTGGAAGACTCGCGCGTCGCGGGTCGGCCGCGGGTCTCGCGACGTGAGTTCGATGTTAGGACGGGCGCACTCTCCTTGCCGGCGAGCGAGCGAAAAGTCAACCTTCGATTCCTTTTCTCCTTGGGCAAAGGGAAAGCAGCCGCAAAGACGGTTCGTTCCACTGCAGGGCAAGCCCTGCCGCTGCGGAGGGCATCCGGGGCGCGCGAGCAAGCTCGCGGACGAAAAGCGGGAGCAAGCTCCCGCACTCCCAAAGAGGTTTTAGAGGGGGTGCATCTTGCCCTTTCCCTCTTTCCTACGCCGCCTTCGCCATGGGACGGACGTACACTAATTCTAGTGCCGATGGAAACCGCCCTCGCCGTCCTGAGCCGCGTGTTCGGCCACGCCGCGTTCCGCTCGCCGCAGGACGAGGTGATCGAGAAGGTGCTGCAGCGGCGCGATGTGCTCTGCGTGATGCCGACGGGTGGCGGCAAGTCGCTCTGCTACCAGCTTCCGGCGCTCCTCGGCGACGGGCTGACGGTCGTCGTGTCGCCGCTGATCTCGCTGATGAAGGACCAGGTCGACGCGCTGAAGCAGATGGGCGTGGCGGCGGAGGCGTACAACTCGTCGGTCGGGGAGAAGGAGTCGCGCTCGATCCTCGCGAGGCTCCACGCGGGCGAGCTCTCGCTGCTGTACGTCGCGCCGGAGCGGCTGATGAGCCCGGAGTTCCAGAAGCGGTTGGAGACGGTGGGCGTTTCGCTCTTCGCGATCGACGAGGCGCACTGCGTCTCGTCCTGGGGCCACGATTTCCGGCCCGAGTACGTGCAGCTCGGATTGCTCAAGCACCGCTTCCCAGACGTGCCGACGATCGCGCTCACCGCGACCGCGGACTCGGTGACGCGCAGCGACATCGTGACGCAGCTCAACCTGAGCGACCACGCGGAGTTCGTCGCGGGCTTCGACCGACCGAACATCCGTTACACGGTCGCGGAGAAGAGCAAGCCGGCGGCCCAGCTCGCGGCGTTCGTGAAGGCGCGTGAGGGCGACTGCGGGATCGTGTACTGCCTCTCGCGGCGGCGCGTGGAGGAGGTGACCGAGGACCTGAAGGCGCTCGGGGTGCCGGCGGCGGCGTACCATGCGGGACTCGCGACGGCGGAGCGGGCGCGGGTGCAGGAGGCGTTCCAGAACGACGACGTGCGGGTGGTGGTCGCCACGGTCGCCTTCGGGATGGGGATCGACAAGCCGAACGTGCGGTTCGTCGTCCACCACGACATGCCGAAGAACGTCGAGGGCTACTACCAGGAGACGGGCCGCGCCGGGCGCGACGGGCTGCCGAGCGAGGCGCTCCTCCTGTACGGCCTGCAGGACGTGGCGATGGCGCGGAGTCTCATCGAGACCTCGGAGAACCCGCGCCAGAAGCAGCTCGAGCTGCGCAAGCTCCAGTCGATGGTGGACGTCGCGGAGTCTTTGGCTTGTCGACGGCGCGCGCTCCTCCAGTACTTCGGGCAGCCCCTGCCGGTGGACTGCGGCAATTGCGACGTGTGCCTCGATCCGCCGGAGCGCTACGACGCGACGCAGGACGCGAAGCTCGCGATGATGACGATCTACCGGACCGGGCAACGGTTCGGCATCGCGCACCTGATCGAGGTGTTGCGAGGCTCAAGTGGGCAGAGGGTGCTGCAGTTCGGCCACGAGCGGCTGGACGTGTGGGGCAAGGGCGGGCATTGGACGGGCGACGAGTGGGGATCAATCCTGCGGCAGCTGTTGCATCGGGGCTACCTCTTCCAGGACCTTGCGCACTACGGCGTGATCAAGCTCACGCCCCTGACGAAGCCGGTCCTGCGCGAGGGCGAGGCGGTCGAGCTTGCGCGTCCGCGCGTGAAGCTGAAGCTGGAGCGGCGCGAGCGGTCGACGGCGCGGGTGGCGGAGCGGCGGGCGAAGTACGACGTCGGCAAGATCGATTCGGGGCTTTTCCAGTCCTTGCGGGCGTTGCGGAAGGAGCTGGCGACGGCGCAGGGGGTGCCGCCCTACGTGGTGTTCTCCGACGCGACCCTGGAGGAGATGTCGGCGCGGCGTCCGAGGACGGCGGAGGAGCTGCTGACGGTGGGCGGGGTGGGCGAGACGAAGCTCGCGCGCTACGGGGAGGAGTTCCTGCGGGTGCTGACGGCGGCGTAACGGACTCTGTTCGGGTGGAACTACAAGCCCGTCCGTTTTTTACTGCGGCGCTTGAGGGTGATGGCTGAACCAACAACACATAGGCCTGCGAAACCAAAGATGAAGAGAGGAGAAGCCAGTCCATACTTCTGGTTGAGGGCTTCGGTGAAAACGGGATCAAGAACGAGCTTGCCATCTACGATACGATAGATCTTATGGGTGATGTTATCGCGCACAAGCCCTTTCTTGCCCCAGTGCATCACAAAATCGTTGGACTGTGGCGTCCCCTCATACTGTAGCGCGGTCGTAAGCCTCTTGACCTCTTGACCTTTGTCGTACCATACGGTGAGTGCATCGGATGGTAGCTCCGCACCTTGCACCTGTCGCGATGCTCCGAGACTTCCTCGCACGACAAGGTTTCCGCCCCGCTCCAAGGCCCAAGACCTGACGACTCCGGTGCTCGGGTCGCAATCAAGCCTCATCTCCCCTGATCCGTAGCCCCACCTTACTGTCTGTACTTCCTGCGATGCATTTAAGGTCGCATCCGAAGGCACCACGACGTCCCACGGGCGACCGTCTCGCATAAAGTAGCCCATGAGGGCATCTGGCATCCAAAACACCTTAAACTCTTCGGGGCTATCTATAGTGCCTTGGTACCCGTGTCCAACCGCCGAGTAGGCTTTGTCGCCATTGATCAGGTAACGAAAGTCCTGCTCAACATCAGGAACGTCTCGGCCTGAGCGCTTCTCGCAAGAGACTGAAACCTTGCCACCGCTGTATGCGAGCAAGGTCTGGCGATGCGCGTTGCGGTCGCCCCAACTGAGCTCCATCACCCCAGGATCCTGAAGGGCAGAAGATTCCTGGCGGACGTGGAACTCCTCGTCCGCCACGCACTTGAAGGCAGGCAACCTCTCTCTCGATTCAATAAGCTTATGTCGCCAAGCTTCGAGGTCCTGCCCGTAAGCGGGAGCCGCGAGGAGAATGGCGATCACGGGGACCGCTACCTTGATTGTGTACGAGAGGGTCGCCATCATTCAGCCGATCAGCATCCGTAACCGTAGACGAACTTCTCGGAATTAAAGATGCTACAGTGAGTGTCGTCGTAGTCGATGTGGTGATTACAGAGACGCCACGACATCGTGCAGTCTCCGGTGCCGCCCGAGCCGGTATCGCAGGCTCCAGCCGCGTACCAGTAGTCGTACACGTGCGAGATCCAAGAGCATCCGTTGGCATTGTTGCAGGACTGGTTCGGCTTGCACGTGGCACCAGCGACGGTGTAAGCCGGGTGGGTCTGAGTGCCTCCGTAGGTCGTGGCCACCGCGAGGAGCAGCAGGAGGGAGATGGGCGAGAGTTTTCTGATCATCGGCTTACCTCTTTGGACAAGGCGACGTAGCTGAGCACCAGCGTAGCGAGAGAGATGGCTAGCGATACAGGTGCGGTCATCTTGAAGATCACACCGAAGCAAGCACAAGGAACCCCTATGCCGTGGAGCATCCGCCACGAATTGTATGCAGAGAAGACTGCGAATAGCGACAAAGCACCCCATAACCCAAGGCCCCGCAATTTTGGGATGCACAAGGCCACAGAAAGAGCAATCTCCAACGGCGGCACACTAATCGCGATTCACGGCACGAGCCATGAGGGAAAGATCTGCGCCTTGTACAAGACCTGTTCCAATTGGCTCTCGGAGGTGAGCTTCGCGATACCTGCGATGGCTAGCACCGCAGCCAGCAGCAAACTCAACCATACTTTAACGGCACTTCGAGCAAGCGTATGGTTGTTTCTCGCCTCCACCACGAAGAGGAATATACAAAGAGAATTGTTCGGACGAAAGAAGATTAGGTTATTTGTCTTTTTCTCAGCAATTTGATGATATGAGGCGAGTGGTGAGTCAAGTTGACCGTCGGCGGGGTGGGCGAGACGAAGCTCGCGAGGTACGGCCAGGAGTTCCTGCGGGTGCTGGTTTCGGCGTAGCGGAGGCGAAGTGGCGCAGGCCTCCGTGCCTGCGAATGCGAGGGTTGCTTTCGCAGGCACCTCCTTCGAGACCCTTGCGGTATATGTCCGACGCGTGGTCGTGTGCGTGCGAATGCGGGGGTTGGCTTTCGCAGGCACGGAGGCCTGCGCCACAATCATTCGTGCTCTCGCTTGAGGTCGTGAAGGACTACGCGCTCGTCGTGGGCGGGGCGGCGGCGCTCACGACCTTTCTCACGGGCGTGGTCGAGTACGCGCGGCAGGCGAACCTGCGGCGGGGCGAGGCGTTCATCGCGATGCGGCGGCGGTTTCTGGAGGACCCCTTGTTCCGCGAGATCCTGAACCTCTTGGACCAAGACGACCCCCGCCTCGCCGAACTCCCCGTCCAAGACCGGCGCAACTTCGTGGGCTTTCTGGAGGAGGTCGCGATCCTCTGCGAGTCGCGGATGATCCGGCGCGAGATCGCGCACTACATGTTCGGGCGGTACGTCTCGCTCGCGGACGCGAGCGAGAACCTTTGGCGCGGCCTCCACAAGGAGGATCGGTACTGGACGCTTTTCCGGCGGTACGCACGGGACAATCGGGCGATGGAGGGAGCGGAGGCTCCGAAGAGCCTGCGGTTCTAGGTCGTTGCCGACGCTAAAGCCTGCTCCACGCCGAGAGACAGCTTGCTCTCCCCCAACCCCCTCTCATCGCCCGTTGCAGTCTGGCGGAAGGCCGATGCGCTTCCGCCGAGGCGACGAGAGGGGGCTCGGACTAGACCGTCGCCTTCATGCGGGCGACCACGCCGTCGAGGAACGCCTCGTTGGTGGGGGTGCGCTTGACGAGCTTGATGAGCGAGTCGGTCGCCTCGACGGAGTCCTTCTGGTTCGCGAGCAAGCGGCGGAGCTGGACGATGCCCTCCATGTCCTCCTTGCGGAAGAGGAGCTCCTCCTTTCGAGTGGACGAGCGCTTGACGTCGATGGCGGGCCAAATGCGCCGCTCGGCGAGGTCGCGGTCGAGGATCAGCTCCATGTTGCCCGTGCCCTTGAGCTCCTCGAAGATCGCCTCGTCCATCTTGGAGTTGGTCTCTACGAGGATCGAGGCGATGATCGTGAGCGAGCCGCCCTCCTCGATCTTGCGCGCCGCGCCGAAGAAGCGGCGGGGGCGGTGGAGCGCGACGGGGTCGAGGCCACCGGACATCGTACGGCCGGACGAGTTGCAGGTGAGGTTCGAGGCGCGGGAGAGTCGGGTGAGCGAGTCGAGGAGGATGCAGACGTCCTGGCCCGCCTCGACGAGGCGCTTCGCCTGTTCCAGGCACATCTCGGCGACCCTCATGTGATTTTCCGGCGGCTCGTCGAACGTGCTGGAGATCACTTGGCCGCGCACGCTGCGCTTCATGTCGGTGACCTCCTCGGGCCGCTCGTCCACGAGGAGCACCATGAGGGTGACCTCGGGGTGGTTCGCGGCGATGGAGTTCGCGATCGCCTTCATCATCGTGGTCTTGCCAACCTTTGGTGGGGAGACCACGAGGCCGCGCTGGCCCTTGCCGATGGGCGAGATGATGTCGATGATGCGCTCGGGGATCTTGTCCGGCACGGTCTCCATCTTCAGCCGCTCGACCGGGAAGAGGGGGGTCAGCTCATCGAAGTTCTTGCGCTTCGCCATCTCGGCGCTGCCGGTCGCGTAGGTGTTGACGCTCTCGACACGGAGCAGCCCCGCGAACTTCTCGCCCTCCTTGGGCGCGCGGACGAGGCCGTAGACGGTGTCGCCGAAGCGAAGGTTGTACTTCTTGATCTGGCTCTGCGATACGAACACGTCGTTTGGGCCTGGGAGGTAGTTGTCCCGGCGCAGGAAGCCAAAGTCCTGAATCGACTCCAGGATGCCCCTCGCGTAGAGCGATTCGGGGTTGACCTTTTCGAGGAGCGCCTCGACGAGCTCGTGGCGAAGCATCTTCTTCGGGTCGAGCTTGGCGGCCTTCGCCTCCTTGAGGAGGGCAGCGGGGGTCATGGCGTCGTAGTGGTTGAAATCGACTTCGGGCAGGTTCTCGAAGTCGGCGGCGTCGTTCTTCGGAAGGCCCTCCCGGTTTTGGCTGCCTCCGCTGCGCCGACGTCGCGGGCCGCCTTGGCCACCGCCGGGGCCACCTTGACCGCCGCCTTGGCCGCCTTTGGGTCGAAACTGGGGGTTCATGGGGTTGCTCTTGGAAAGCCTTTCCGCGGCGTCGAAGGCCCAAAGGGGCCGACGGTATGCTGGGAGGCGATAAGGGGCGCGTGCAAGGACGCGTTCTACTCGTCGCGGAGGATTCCGACATACGGAAGGTTTCGGTACCTTTCGTCGTAGTCGAGACCATATCCTACCACGAACTCGTTCGCGATGTCAAATCCCAGGTAGTCGACCCTGACCTCGGTGGTGCGCGCCTCGCCCTTCGAGAGGAGCGACGCGACGCGCAGGCTCTTCGGATGGCGCGTCTCCAGGAGATCGAGCAGGTAGGCGAGGGTGGTGCCGGTGTCCACGATGTCCTCCACGAGCACGACGTGGCGCCCCTCGATGTTGATGTCGAGGTCCTTGCGGATCTGGACCACGCCGGTCGAGCTCTTGCCCCCGTGGTAGCTGGAGACCTGCATAAAGTCGAGCTCGGCGTCGGTCTGCATGGCGCGGGCGAGGTCGGAGAAGAAGTGGACCGAGCCCTTGAGGATCGCGACGAGGATCGGCGTCTCGCCTTCTAGGTCGCCATCGATCTCTCGGGCCAGTTCCGCGATGCGGGACTGGATGCGTTCGGCGGCGAGCATGGTCGCGACGGGCATAGGAGCCTATTATGCCCGTCGAGACCATGCTCGCCTCGCAAGCGCGGTCCACCGCAGCGATCGTTCTTCCGAAGCGCCTATCTTCCGCCGGTTATGGCGCGGGTCGCCTTCGGGGCGATCAATATCAGCAAGCGATAGATCCAAACAAGCAGAAAGGCGAGCGAGAGTGGCACCAAGAAGTAGAGCACGAGAACGAGACCGTCCGTCCTGGGAGGGACGGCTCGAAAGAGAATCTTGCGGTACAGCTGCATCGAAGGCTCGTGGGCGGCAAAGACGAAAAAACTCGAGGAGGCCAGAGCCAGCAAAGCGTTTCTCGTCCCGAGGCTTCTGTGCGCAAGAAGAGTGAGGTACAGGACCGACGGCACTCCGAGAAGCACCACGATCTTGTGGACGTACCTTCCCGGTTCCGAGCCGAACGTCGCGGCGCCGATCAGCAACGCCGGGACGTAGAGGATCAGAAGCCGAGGGCCGTACGGATCGAGCTCAAACAGGCCCTTGCGATTGAGCGCGACGGCACATCCGACAGCGAAGAAGAGCGTCGCCTCGATGCTCGGCAGGTAGGTCGGCCCCCAGTCGAAGAGCCACAGAGACGCCAGCACGCCAACGCAGACCACCCCACGCCATCCCCTCAGAAGGGCGAACACGGGCGCAGCCAGAACGAGCAACATCAGGTCTCGGATAAACCAGAACTGGAACGAGACCGGGTAGCGGCCGATGCCGAACATCGCGCTCAGGTACCACAGGGCGTCGTTGTGGAGGATGCGTGGCTCGTCGCCCGAAAAATACCTCGCGGTCGCCGGAAGGTTCTGGCCAAGCGCGAAAAGCAGGAGCGTTAGACCGTTCCAGAAAAGATACGGGATCAGCAGGCTTCGGATTCTCGAGCGAAGCTTTTTCTTGTAGGCGAGCAGGGACCAGGCGACCCCCTCGAAGAAGAGGTAGCCGGAAATCAGGAAGAACAGCGGGACCGCTACCCTCGCGATGTTCTGAGAGAAAAGATTCCGGACAAAAACGTTGACCAAACCCGTATGATCGGCGCCGGCGGAGTCCCGAGCGAAGTTGACCTGCGTTTCGTAGCCGTGGATGAAAAGCACGGCCACGATGAGCGGAAACCGGAGGAGGTCGAGTCGCTGAGAGGCTTCACTGGATCGATTCATTGATCTACGTCCGATCGAGTCGGAGGCTGACGGCGAAGGGCACCCTCAATCTGCGGGCAGAGTACCCAACCCTTGCTCGCTGTAGATCCAGGTGAAAGCTATCGATTGACAACTGGGTCATCAGTCGGTTGCCGCCTATGTTGGCGCGGGCTGAGGAGCAAGGGCGCGAAAGCCTACGCTGGGACCGCAAGCTCGGATGCCACCCAGGCCCAAGAAGCATCGCGGTCTTCCGAAGGTCCCTTGCTGACGGGACGCACTAGCCGAAGCACTCGAAGTGGATCGCCTTGACGGCCTCCAGGGGCACCTTGGGCTTTCGGTCATAGCCCAGAAGGCCATTGTTCTCCTGTTCCACGTCCGTGAGCTGGGTGTAGCAGAAGCCCGCGACGCCGATGTCGGCGATCGCCCGCATGATGTCGCGGTACTTGGCCAGCAGCTCCTCGGGGGTGCGGAAGGTGCCGTACACGGTGTAGAGGCGGTCCATGTCGCCGATCGCCTTGTCGGCGGGCAGAAGCAGGAAGCCGCCGGTCTCGCTGAGGACGATCGGCTGGCCGCGGTACCGGGCATCGCCCACGAAGTGGGCGAGCCGGCCCTTGCCCCAGGTTCGCGCCGGGAAGGAGCCGGCTCCCCACCGCGCGTGGAGGCCGTCGCCGGTCGGGGTGTAGTCGTGGATGGCGGCGATGTCGGTCACGTCGGCGTGCTCCCAGCCGTCGTTGTCGATCACCGGCCGCGTCGGGTCGAGCCGCCGGGTGAGGGCCACGAGACGTTCCATGAACGCGTACTGCGGCCCGTGCGCCTTGCCCAGCGCCGGCACGCCCCAGCTCTCGTTGAGCGGCACCCAGGTGACGATGCACGGATGGCCGTGGTCTCGCCGCACCGCCCGCTCCCACTCGGCGGCGAACCGCTCCTCGGTCTCGAACGACCAGCGGCGCGCGTTGGCCATCTCGCCCCAGACGAGGAGGCCCAGGCGGTCGCACCAGGCGAGCCAGCGCGGGTCCTCGACCTTCTGGTGCTTGCGCGCGCCGTTGAAGCCCATCGCCTTCGTCAGTTCGACGTCCCTCCGCAGCGCGTCGCCATCGGGGGCGGTGAGGCCGCCGTCGGGCCAGTAGCCCTGATCGAGCACCATCTTGAGGAAGGTCCTCTCGCCGTTCAGGAGGAAATGGTCCTTCTCGATCGTGAACTCGCGGACGCCCGCGTAGGTGTGAACCTCGTCCAAGAGCTCCTCGCCTTCGAAGAGCTGGAGCCGGATGCCGTGGAGCGTCGGGGTTACGGGGGTCCAGCGTCGGCCCGGCGGGACGTCGAGGGTGAAGCGGGCGGCGGCGGGATCGTGGACGGGGAGCTCCGTGGTGCCCGACGGACCCTCGACCCGGATGCGGTAGTCGCCCGCATGGGCGTGGAGGGTGACCTCGACCTCCAGCCGGTCGGGTTCCAGCCGGGGCACGATCCTCACGGTCTCGAAGCGGCGCGCGCCCACGGGCTCCAGCCAGACGCGCTGCCAAATGCCGGTCGTGCAGTAGTAGTCGATGCCTTTGGGCTTGCCGCTCGACGACTGCTTGCCCCGCGGCTGCTCCCACGACTGTCCGTCGACAACCCGCAGGGCCAGCCGGTTCTTGCCCGCGCGAAGGTAGGGCTTGACGTCGAACGAGAACGGCACGTTTCCGCCACGATTGCCGCCGATCTCGCGTCCGTTGAGCCAGACGGTGGTCTCGTAGTCGACCGCGCCGCAGTGGAGCAGCAGGTCCCCCGCGCGCTCCTCGGGCGTCGGGTCGAAGTCCAGCGCGTACCAGACGGTCTCGTGAACGGCCTTGTCGCCGATGCCCGAGAGGTCCGCCTGGTAGGCAAAGGGGACTTGGATCGTGAGCGGCAGCGTGGGCTTGCGGAACCAAGACCGCCGCGTCCCGACGCGCTTGTCGTCGAACGCGAACTCCCACGTTCCGGAAAGGTCGCGCCAGGCGGCGCGGGTCATCGTCGGACGAGGATGGTTCGGGTCGGGCAGATTGTCCATAGGTCTCTTGCAGGACCTATTAGACCTACTTCGCGTCGAGGGCCGCGATCTCCTTCTTGGCCCGCTCGGCGTAGGCGGTGTCGGGGGTGAGCCGGAGGATGTTCTCGAACGCCATCCGGGCCTTTGCCTTCTCGCCGAGGCGCACGTAGGCGATGCCGAGCTCGCCGTACGCCTCGCCCTGGACGTGGGTCGACGCGCCGTTCACGCGCGGCCCCACCTCCTTCAGGAGCGCGAGGCAGTCGTCGCGGATGTGCTCCCAGTTCGAGCGCGGCACGGGGATGCCGGGAACGTACTGCGCCTGTGCGTAGAGCGTCGTGGCGCGCATCATATAGATGTTGTAGTCCTTCGGCTTCAGGGCGACCGCCGCGTCGACGTTCTTCCGCGACTCGGCGAGGAGCGACGCCGCCTCCTCCCTTTGCCCTTTGAAGCTCGCCTTGATCGCCCGGATCGTCTGGCCGTTGCCAAGCCAGACGAGCGCCCGCGCGTCCCGGGGGTTCTTCCTCACCATCGCGTCGATCTCGACGTAGGCGGCGTCGAACGTCTTGAAGTCGCCGTGCAGCGCGGCGAAGAACTTTTGCCGGTACTCCGTGATGAACGGGTCCTCGACGTAGGTGCCAGGCCTTTTCTGCTCGTGCTCCGAGGCCTTGGGAAACACGAACTGGGCGTGCGCGGACGACGCGGCGGCGAGCAAGGCGAAGAACGGGAGACGGCGCATCGGCTCTATCCTACGCCATAGAGGCGCGGGTATCTTCGCATTTCCAATGCGTTGCCTTTCGTTGGTGGCCCTCGTCGCCCTTCTCGGCTGTGGCCGCCCCTCGGCGCCGACGGTCGCGAACGCCTCGCCCCTTGCCGATCCGACGGCCGCGCGACGCGAGGACGACGCCCAGGCGGCGTATGCCTTGGACAACGCGCTCACCGCGATCCAGGAGGCGCTCGCCGAGACGAAGAGGCTCGCCCCGACCGCAGGGGGCGACGCCAAGGAGGCGCTCCTGGACATCGCCGAGATGTACGACTCGGCGGGCGCGACCCTCGCCGACCACAACGATCCGCCCCCACCTTTGGAGGAGTACCGGAAGGCTCCGGCGGAGCGGGCGTCCGAGCGTTCCCAGGCGGTGACCGACGCGCTCGACGCCCTGCACGAGCTACGTGACGCCCAGGGGACCCTGGACGACCTCTCGCAGACGGTCCCTGCCGAGCACAAGGCGCCGCTGGACGCGATCCAAGCCCAGACGGACGAGGCGATCGACTCCGTTGAGGGCGCGATCAAGCGGCTGGGCGGCAAGGTGCCGCCGGACGAGGAGCCAGGAATCTAGGGGTTAGGTGAAGGGCTGCCTTGGGGCGAGGGTCCGGGAACCTGAGGGCAAGCGAGCGGGGAGGGGACAGGAAGGCTCCCGAGGCGTCGAAGAGAGTTCTGTCCCTCGTTCTTAGTCGTAAGCCGACGCTCGCAGGGCCGCTCGCGGAAGCGGTCGCAAGCGCCCGCAGCCCAAAACGGAGCCTCGTCTCTTGCGCTAACTCTCTGGTTCCTCGAACGACCGCTCGTACAGCTTCACCTGGTACACCTTCTGCCGCGGGAGAGAGGCGCGGAAGGCGGCCTCGTCGTCCCAGGCGCAGAAGCCGACCACCTCCTCGGGGAGGTTCTGGTTCACCGCGACGAGCATTCCGGCGAAACCAGGGATCGCGGCCAGCTCGGCGAAGGTCCGCAGGTACACGTCGATGAGGTTGGGGCCGTAGCCCGGCTCGGCGATGCGGATGGAAATCGAGAGCGCGGGCGCCTGCGCGAGGCTGCCCTTCAGGGCGCCCTCGGCGTGGACCACCGACAGGGCGAGCGCGTCGGACGGCTCGGCCCCCGGCCCTTGCCGCTCGATGAGGGTGCGCCGCTCGGCGACGACGACGAGCCCCGCCCGGGCCGCCTCCTCGCTCGCGTAGGAGAAAAGGATCATGCGAGAGAGCGGCTCCTGCACGCTCTGCCAAACGCCATAGCCCTGGAATCCGTCCACCCCGGCCAGGGCCGTGCCCACGGACTTCGCGTAGGCGCTCGGCGCCCTCGCGTCATCCTCGTGGAGCCGGACGCGGACCATGATGATCGTTTCCGCCATAGGCCTCCTAGTGTATCCCTCGCCGCGTGTTCGGGGGAGGAAGATGGAATAGACCCTGCATGGCCGTGCGCGTGCCCCTGCCCTTGGCGTTCGCGCTGATCCTCGGGATCGGCCTGCTCCTGTGCGTTCCCCAGATGAAGCGCGCGTCGCAGCGCGCTCAGGCTTCTCCGAGAGGTTCGTAGAGATCGATCGCGTAGGGGACGCTCACGGGAAGCGAGGCGGTGAAGGCCTCTTCGTTCCGCCAGGCGGCGAGGCCTGCGACCTCGTCCTCTCCCTTCACGTTCGAACCGATCAGCATCCCCGCATAGCCGGGCATCGTCGCTAGGCCGCTGAAAACGTCTTCGTACTCTTCCACCATCTCCGGACCGTAGCCCGGCTCGGAGAGCCGAACGCTGAGTGACACCAGGACGTCGTCGCGGAGCGCACTCAGGAACGTTCCGCCGGACCGGAGGACCTTGAGGACCTTGACGTCGGCGGGCATCGCCCCCATGCTCTGCCGCTCGATCAGCGTGGGAACCTCTTCGATCGCCACGAGTCCCCGGCTGGCGGCCTCGGGGCTCTCGTAAAGGAAGAGGACAAGCCGCGCGTGGGGATCCTGGACCCCTTTCCACGCGCCGCTCCCCAAGAATCCGGTCACCGGGCTGAGCGCCGCCTGCATCTCCCTCAGGTAACCCCTTACCGCGCCGACGTCCTCCCAGCCTAGCGTGAGCCGTACAAGAATGAGGGACTTGGACATCGACTTCTAGGTTAGCCCACAACGCGCCGGATGCCAAGGGCGTAGACGCGATTGTGAAGCCCATCGCCCGCGCCCTGCGCCTTTTCGCCCGAGAACGAGGGCTCTGGCGCTACGCTCTCGCGCCGCTCCTCTGGGCCGCCCTCGCCTACGCGCTCGTCGTCCTCATGGTCTCCGGCACCGCCCTGGGCGTGGGCGAGTGGCTCGGCAGCCACGAGATGGGAATCCTGGCGGCGTTTGTGGGCTTCGTGCTTTCGATCGTGCTCGGCGGCGCGATCTACCTCGCGCTCGTGGCCCTTATCGCCGGGTTCGGCTTCGATCGCCTGAGCATCGAGGTCGAGCGGCGGGAGTTCGGCCGGTCGGTGGGCGAGCCTCGCGGCTTCGCGGCCGGAGTGGGAGACGGCCTCGCGCGGGCGCTCCTCGCCGCCGTCCTCGGTCTGGTCTCCCTCTGCGGCTCGGGGACGGTCGTGATCCCCCTTCTCGCCGCCGCCGCCCTCGGCCTCCTCGACTTCACCGCGCCCGCGCTCCTTCGGCGAGGAGTTGGCCTTGGCCGCCAGTTCGGCATCGCGCGGCGATTGCCGGGCGCCCTTCCCTTCGCCCTGATTTCGGGCGTCGTTCTCCTGATACCCGTGGTCAACGTGCTCGCGCTTCCGATCCTCGTCGCGGCGGGCACGATCCTGGTGGCCGAAGGGGATGCCTCCTTCCAGGAGGCATCCCTCGGGGTGCCACCGGCTTCCAGCCGGTAGGCGGGGTACGCTCCTTCCTCGGAATGATCACGCGAGGCAGGTTCGGACGGGCGCTGGTGAAGCTGAGCGGGGAGGCCCTCGCGGGCGATTTCAAGTTCGGCCTCGACATCAAGATCCTGAACTACATCGCGGGCGAGATCAAGGCGGTCCACGACGCGGGCCACGAGGTCGCGATCGTCGTCGGTGGCGGCAATTTCGTGCGTGGGGAGAGCTTCTCGGCGGAAGGCGGCATCGACCGGAGTGTGGCGGACCAGATGGGAATGCTCGGCACCCTCATGAACGCCCTCGCGCTCCAGAGCGCCATCGAGCACACCGGCCTTCCCGTCCGCGTCCAAAGCGCGATCGAGATCAGCAAGGTCGCGGAAAGCTTTATCCGCCGCCGCGCGATCCGCCACATGGAGAAGGGCCGCGTGGTGGTCTTCGCCGCCGGAACGGGCAACCCCTACTTCACGACCGACACCGCCGCCGTGCTGCGGGCGCTGGAGATTGAGGCCGATGTGCTCGTCAAGGCGACCCTCGTGGACGGCGTGTACGACAGCGACCCGCGCAAGAACCCCGACGCCAAGCGGTACGACACGCTAGACTACTCGACCGCGATCGAAAATCGACTCGGCGTGATGGACCAGACCGCGTTCACCATGTGCCGGGAACACAAGCTGCCCCTCGTCGTGTTGGATTTCCACAAAGGGGGGAGCCTCGCGGACGCCCTGCGCGGCGGTCCGAGCGGCACCCTCGTCGGAGGCGAATAAAGACCATGTCCATCAACCAGATCCTCAAGGACGCCGAGACCAAGATGCAGTCGGCCGTCGACGCGATGACCCACGACTTCGCCTCTTACCGCACGGGCCGCGCGAGCCCCGCCGTGCTCGACCGGGTGACGGTCGACTACTACGGCTCGGAAACGCCCATCAACCAGGTCGCCAGCGTCTCCGTCCCCGAGCCGCGCCAACTCCTCATCGCGCCCTACGACCGCAAGATGATCCCCGTCATCGAGAAGGCGATCATGAAGAGCGACCTCGGCATCAACCCCGTGGCCGACGGCGCGGGCATCCGACTGAACTTTCCTCAGATGACCGAGGACCGCCGCAAGGAAATGGTCAAGCAGGTCTCCGCCCGCACCGAGCAGGCCCGCGTGAACATCCGCAACTGCCGCCGCGACGCGATGGACGGCCTCAAGGGGCTGGAGAAGAAGAAGGAGATCACCGAGGACGACGTGAAGGGTCAGGAGAGCCGGGTCCAGAAGCTCACCGACGCCGCGGTCGCGAAGGCGGACGACCTCGGCAAGAAGAAAGAAGCCGAGCTGATGCAGGTGTGAAAGAGGTTGTTGGTTGTTGGTTGTTCGGATGATTTGCTCGAACAACCAACAACGAACGAACGAACAACCCCCATGAACGCCATCCAAGAACGCGCCGTTGCCCAGGGTATCGACCTCGATGCCCTCCCCGCACACGTCGCGGTCATCATGGACGGCAACGGGCGCTGGGCGAAGGGAAAGGGCCTGGGCCGACTGCTGGGCCACCAGCAGGGCTACCGCGCCCTGCGCGACGTGCTGCTCGCGGCGAGCGACCTCGGCATCCGGTTCCTGACGGTCTATGCCTTCTCCGCCGAGAACTGGCGGCGGCCCGAGGACGAGGTGGGCGGGCTGATGAAGCTCATCGAGATGGCCTCGCGAAACGAACTGCGCACGATGCACCGCAACAACGTTCGGGTGCGCGCCGCCGGTCGCCTCGACGAGTTGCCCCACGGCCTCCAGGACGCGATCTCGAACGGCATCGAGACGACGAAGGCGAACACGGGGATCACCTTCACCCTCGCGGTGAATTATGGCGGTCGCGCGGAGATCGTGGACGCGGTTCGCGACATCGTGGCGAGCGGCACCGAGCCGGAGGACGTGACCGAGGCGATGATCTCCGCACACCTCTACAACCCCGATATCCCCGATCCCGACCTGATGGTCCGCACGGCGGGCGAGATGCGCTGGAGCAACTTCCTCCTCTGGCAGTCGGCCTACACGGAGCTTTTCGTGACGGACGTCTCGTGGCCTGAGTTTGACGGCGACGAGCTGATGCGCGCCGTCTGCGCCTACCAGAAGCGCACGCGCAAGTTCGGTGCGGTGGTGGAGTAGGAGGGGACGTTCTCCAGACCATCGTGCAGAGCGTAGAATAACTCCTATGTCGGTCGTGATCCGCGAAGGCTCAGTTCCCATCCCTGAAGAACTCGCCACCGAATTCGGCCTCCAGGACGGCGCTGTCGCCGAGTGGGAACGGACGGACGACGGTCGCCTAGCCCTGAGTCCGGCACCTCGATTCAAGGGCACGTCCGAACGTCTGCGAGGACTTCTGAAGCCCTACCTCGAGCCGGGCGAGAGTGGTGTCGAGAGCTTCCTCAAGTGGCGGGAAGAGGACGCTCAGCTTGATGGAAGCCGATGACCCACCTGCTGGACACCTTCGGGATGTTGGCCCTCCTCTTCGACGAACGAGGCGCGGACAAAGTGGGCGAGATCATCGATGATCCGACGACGCTTGTCGGCATCTCCGTTCTGACTCTCTTCGAGGTCATGACCGCGGCATTCCATCGGCTAGGCTCCTACGAGGCCGCAAGCCAAGTGGTCGCTGAGTGCGTCGCCTCTATCAAGCGGATCGTTCCCGTGACAGAGGCGGTCGTTCGCCTCGCGATGGAACTGCGTCAGGAGGGAGCCACGCGAGTCGCGACCGTCGATATCATCATCGCCGCCACCGACGCTCACCACGGCGCGATCCTCGTCCACCGCGACCCACATTTCTCGGCTCTCCCGAGCGGGCGTCCGGCTCAGGAGAGATTGCCGGACAAGAACTGAGCTACCAGATAGGTGTGGCCTTTGGTTTGCAGGAACGCGAAGCGTATAGTCGCCGGTGATCGTACCGTCGCGTGAGGCTACTCTTCAACGGCCTGCTCGAACCGCGCGGTGAGATCCGTCAGACCGGTTCGCAGTGCCTTGGCGATGTCAGAAAGTTCCACAAGATCAACCCGCTGAGTGCCCGACTCAATCTTGTGAATCGAGGTTTCAGTACGTCCAACCTGCCGTGCGAGGGATCTCTGTGTCAGGCCAAGACCCTCGCGCGCCTCCCGGATGACGCGCCCTAGCTTCTTGTACTCAGCCCTCCTTGCGACACCCACGGCGTACGCAAGTGTGCGAATTGCGTCGTTTCTATTTAAGATACAAATTGTTTCTGATACAATTGGACCGGTCGGCCTGAACCGAACTGATAAACGTCATGTGCACTCACTCGTCCTCCGCTCCATCTCGTTCGCCGGCTTTCTCGCTGGCGCCCTGTCCGCCCATGCTGTCGTGCTTGACTTCGAAGACCTCACGAAGGACCCGACTCAGTCCACCACGACCTTCAGCGTCTACGACGACTATCCGGCAACCGTGACTCACGGCTACGAACTCTCGTACGTCCGCCCTTACTTCTCCGCATGGACGCCTGGATCCCAGATTGATCCGCAAACCGCGTCAAGGGCGAACTATACGGGATCGGTGGCGTTGATCCTGCCGAACAACGGTACACCAGGCACGACCAGCCTCACGCAGACGGGGGGCGGCGCGTTCAATCTCTTGAGCATCGACCTGGCGAACGCTTTGAAGCAGTCCTATGGTGCGAGTGTCGGGTTCGCCACTTTTACGGGCATTTTCGCGGTGGGTGGCACCGTCACGCAGACCTACGCGATCCCGCAAGACGACGTGCTCCACACCGTCCTGTTCTCCGGCTTCAACGGTGTGACCTCGGTGTCCTGGAGTCAGAGTGATTTCAACAACGGGGTCTATCAGTTCGACAACATCAACGTCACGCCCGTCCCCGAGCCCATGACCCTCGTCACGCTCGGCCTTGCGACCGTCGCTCTGATCAGAAAACGGCAAACTCGCTAAGACTAGCGCCGGTAAGATCACCATTGTCTACACGCTTTGTGTTAGTGTGTTCAAGGGTCACAACCCCGAAGGGGTCAAAAGAAGATAGCCGGGGTGTCGCAGACCCCCGGAACTCACCGCCCCATCAACCCGACCCCGGAGGGGTCGCACTCGGTAGCCTTCCGCCGTGGCCTCAACCTACGTCAGCCTCCGCGTCCACCTCGTCTTCGCCACCAAGGGTCGTCAACCGACCATCTCAAACGACTGGAGGGGCCGTCTCCATGCCTATCTTGGCGGAACGTTGCGCGGGCTTGGGGCCACGCTGCTCGCGGTCGGCGGCGTCGCGGACCACGTTCACCTCCTTGTCGGCATCAGGACGACTCACGCCGTCGCCGACCTTGTGCGCGAGACGAAGAAAGCATCCACCGAATGAATGCGCACCGAAGTCGGGGTGCGTGGATTCCAGTGGCAGGAAGGCTACGCCGCGCTGTCGGTGGGAGACGTCACCCCGGTAGTCGCGTACATCGAGAACCAGGAGGCGCATTACCGGGAGTGGAGTTCCGCCGATGAGTTGCGGGCGTTGCTGGAAGAGGCCGGGGTGGAGATCGATCTTCGGTACTTCGAGTGAGGTGCGACCCCTCCCGGGTCGGGCTATAGCCCTATTTTACGGGGTCTTCGACGCCCTGGCTATTGTCTGTGACCCCTTCGAGGTCGCGACCAATAAATTGGTAGTGTATGGGAAAATCCGGTGCGGCGGCGAAATGGTTGGTGAGGCGTTGTCGACCGTTGGTTGAATGGTTGTTGAGAACGACTCCAACAACCAAAAACTAACCATCCAGCAACCCGCTCTTGGCACTCCCACGGGTAGACTGCCAATTATATGGCGATCCAGCCCCTGCACGATAGAATCGTCGTCGAAGCCGCGAGCAAAGAGGAGAAGACGGCCGGCGGCCTCTACCTCCCTGACGCGGCCCAGGAGAAGCCCCAGCGCGGCTCCGTCATCGCGGTCGGCCCCGGCAAGCGGCTCGACTCGGGACAGCTCTCCGCGCTCGACATCAAGGTCGGCGACACCGTCCTCTACGGCAAGTACGGCGGCACCGAAGTGACTGTCGATGGCAAGGATGTGATCATCCTCCGCGCCGACGATATCCTGGGCGTCATCGGCGAATAACCCCCTTTACCAAAAACCAACAACATGGCCGCTAAGGAAATCAAATACACCGACGACGCCCGTCGCCTCCTCGAGGCCGGCGTCGACAAGCTCGCGAACGCCGTCAAGGTCACCCTCGGACCGCGCGGACGAAACGTCGTCCTCGAAAAGAAGTTCGGCTCGCCCACCGTGATCAACGACGGCGTGACCATCGCCAAGGAGATCGAGGTCGAGAACCGCTTCGAGAACATGGGCGCCCAACTCATCCGCGAGGTCTCGTCCAAGACGAACGACACCGCAGGAGACGGCACCACCACCTCCGTCGTGCTCGCCCAGGCGATCTTCAAGGAAGGCATCCGCAACGTCGCCGCCGGATCGAACTCGATCATGATCAAGGCCGGCATCGACAAGGCCGTGGACGCCATGGTCGCCGAGCTCGCGAAGATCTCGATCCCCGTGAACGGCGAGGCCGACGTCGTCCGCGTCGCCACCGTCTCCGCCAACGACCCCGAGCTCGGCGAGCTCGTCGGCAAGCTCATCCACCAGGTCGGCAAGGACGGCGTCGTCACCGTCGAGGAGAGCAAGGGCACCGAGACCACGACCGAGTCGGTCGAGGGACTCCAGTTCGACAAGGGCTACCTCTCGCCCTACTTCGTCACCGACGCCACCCGCATGGAGGCAGTCTACGAGGAGCCCCAGATCCTCTTCTTCGAGAAGAAGATCGCCAGCGTGCAGGACCTCGTGCCTCTCCTGGAGAAAGTGCTCAAGGTCGGCCGACCGTTCGTGATCGTCGCCGAGGACCTCGAGAACGAGGCCCTCGCGACGCTCGTGCTCAACCGCATCCGCGGAAACCTGCCCATCGTTGCCGTCAAGGCTCCCGGCTTCGGCGACCGCCGCAAGGCGATGTTGGAGGACATGGCGATCCTCACCGGCGGCCAGTTCGTGTCCGACGACCTCGGCATCAAGCTGGAGAACGTCACCACCGACATGCTCGGCTCGTGCCAGCGCATCGTGGTCACCAAGGAGACCACGACGATCGTCGGCGGACGCGGCGAGCGCAGCTCGATCGAGGGCCGTCTCAAGCAGATTAAGAACCAGGTCGAGACCACGGACTCGACCTACGACAAGGAGAAGCTCCAGGAGCGACAGGCAAAGCTCAGCGGCGGCGTCGCCGTCCTGAAGGTCGGTGCGGCCACCGAGACCGCGCTCAAGGAGAAGAAGGCCCGCATCGAGGACGCTCTCGCGTCCACCCGCGCCGCGCTCGAGGAGGGCATCGTCCCCGGCGGCGGCACCGCCCTGCTCCTCGCCGCAAAGGCGCTCGACGGCCTGAACCTCCAGGGCGACGAGCAGATCGGCGTGAACATCGTCCGCAAGGCGATCGAGGCCCCGATCAAGACCATCGCGCAGAACGCCGGACTCGAAGGCTCCGTAGTCGCCTCGGAGGTCGTCCGCACCGGCAATGGCTTCAACGCCGCGACGCTCACGTACGGCAACCTCACCGAGCAGGGCGTCGTCGACCCGACGAAGGTCGTCCGCCAAGCCCTCCAGAACGCTTCCTCGATCTCCGGCCTCCTCCTCACGACCGAGGCCCTCGTCGCAGAGATCCCCGAGGACGAAGACCAGGGCCACAGTCACTAATCCTCTGGACCGCCACTCTCCGGAGTGGCTTCCAGCAGCCGGTCTGGCGAGCGCACGCTCGCCGGGCCTTTTTTATGGATTTGGGGTGATCCGCCGGGGAGGGCCTCACCTCTGGACGCTCGAGATCCCGACGATCGATCTCTCCCACTATCTCGACGCCGCGCCCAACAGCAGCTCGTCGGCCTGGATAGACGACGTCTCGATCCAGGCTCAGCCGGTTCCGGAACCCGCGCCTTTCTTGGAGATCGGGCTTGGCGTAGTCGCCTTTGTTCGGCGACCTGATCGCTGACGAAGAGTGACATGCAACGAAGTCCCTTCAATAATGGTTGACGAAAACCGTCATCGAAGGGGAAAGAGTCGGCAGCAAATCTGAGTTTGCTTCGCCTATCCTGGTGGTAGCCTTTGCGGTCGCGTCAACCATGCTTCGAACCGATTAGGACCAAAGCCCCAACCGATTCGGTACCAAGTCGAAAAGAAGTTTTTTCGCGTCGTGAACCTTGCTTCCCTGCGGCGGGTCGTAAACTCCATGTCGGAAAGCAAGAAGGCGAGTTCCCGCGAGATGTCCAAGGAATCGAAGGAGCCAATGACCCCCAAGACGGCGAAGACCAAGGCGGTCGACGCGGGCAAGAGCGCGGGCAATCCCACGGGAGAGCGCGCCAAGGCACACGGCCATGAAGAGCACGAGGGCGAGAAGAACAAGAACCTGCCCTCCTGAGGCACGAAGAAGCCCGGTCCTCTGTCGGAGGACCGGGCTTCTTCGTGTCAGGCCGACCGGCGTCGCCGTCGCAGGACGGCGAGCGCACCGAGTCCGAGTGCCGCCCACGTCGCGGGCTCAGGAACGGCCTGGAAGCCGCCGCTACCTGAGAGGAAGTACGATCCGCCGGTAAAGTAGTCGATCGAGTTGTTTGCCGTCGACTCCCGTGTCGAGTGGTAGCCACCGTAGCTGACGATCTGGGCGTAGTAGGTGCCCGCCGCGAGCGTCGCCGTGTAGAGCGAAGAGAGCGTGTCGCTCGAGCGGGCTCCGGTGGCGATCAGGGTACCGTTCGCGTCGAGGATATTGAGAAAGCCGTCGAACGTGGCCCCGATGTCGGCGACTCCCGTAGTGATGCGCTGAGCGCCGGCGTTGAGCTTCAGCGAGATCGCCGAACCGTTCGTCAAGAACTTGTAATAGTCCTTCGTGTAGTTGTCCCTACCGATCGCCGTTGGCGCGGTCGAGCTGGCGGAGGCGATGAAGCCTTGATTGATCGCCGTGTTCAACGTCGTGCCGTTCAGGGCGAGCGCCGTCGCGGTGGCGAGGGAGTGCCCGATGTTGTCATCCAGCAACGTCGTCATGTTCGCGTTCGTCAGAAGCGTCCGAACGTCGTTCTGACGCGATCCGACCGTCCCGTTGCCGGTGCTGTCGTACGTGCCGTCTCTCAAGAGACCACGCTGAGCCTCGTACGAATAGCCCATCACCGGCGCGTAGGAGCCGTTGCCCGAACCGTCCCCCGCAGAGTACTGGCGGAAGGTGCTGGTCGTCCCCTGGGTCAGGTCGCTCTGATGGTTGAGCCTGAGTCCATGACCGTTCTCGTGCGCCGAGGCTTCGGAGATGAACTGGAGATTGGTGGGCGACTCCGCCGCGAAGACCCAGTTCGTGTGGTAGCCGTTCGTCGTCTGGGCATTCTGGGTAACGCCCAAGTAGGATACGCCGCCCGCGTTGCCGTACCACGTACCGCCGCCGCCCACGACGGTGTGCATCGTCTGGGGCGTGCTGTCATAGAACGATTGCCGCATCGCATCCGACGTGGCTCTGCCTGCGGCGACCGCTGGGTCGACCGTCGTCACGTTCACGTTGAAGGCCGTGTACTTCTCGGCAGTTCTCGCCCAGATGGTCTTGATGTTCGCCAGTTCGGAGGTCGAGAACGTGGTGGCATTGCCGTCGACCGTGTACGCGGGCGTGGTGCCGGGGGTCCTTCCCGAAGTGCCCCAGGTTCCGCTGAACGAGAAGCCGCCCAAGTCGAGGTAGATCGTGTACGCCGCACCCGGACGCGAGTTGTACGCGGGAACGGTCAGACCGGCTTGGGCGAGAACGGAGACGGCCGACAAGCCAGCGAGTGCGAGGTGGCGAAGGCGGGGAGCGTAGATCTTCATGAGACTTTCAGGCAACAAAGGAGCCGAACACACTA
>CAXTOO010000003.1:0-27571 GCA_964245875.1 uncultured Fimbriimonas sp.
CCCTGCTCCCCGCCGCGCGCCGGGACGCGCTCGACGAACGCCTCGCGCTCCTGGCGCAGGCGCTGAACGGCCTCATCGGTCATCGGTGCGTCGGACACGCCTAAAAGTTACCCGTGCCCGACGTGCGCGTCCAAGAAGGAGATCGTGCGGTCCAGCACGTCGATCCGGTCCTTGGGCTTCCGAAAGCCGTGGGGCTCGCCGGGGTACAGGACGAGCTGGGCCTCAACGCCGTAGGCGCGCAGGGCGCGGTAGAACTCCTGGCTCTGCCCCACGGGGTCGATCGTGTCGGCCTCGCCCTGAAGGATGAGGCACGGCGTGCGGACGTTCTTCGCGTAGACCAGCGGCGATTGTCGGAGGAGACCGGAAAGGTCGTCCCAGGCGCGACCGTGGAACCAGGCGTCGTACTGGTTCGTGCCGTTGCCCTCGGTGCCGAACTCGCTCACGAGGTTCGTCATCGGCGCGCCAATGATCGACGCCTTAAACCGCGTCGTCTGGCCCACCGCCCAGGCGGCCATGTAGCCGCCGTACGACCAGCCGAAGATTCCGAGACGATCCTTGTCGACGAGGCCCTTGGCGATCGCCGCGTCAATGGAGGCCATGATGTCCCGGTAGTCGCCGCCGCCCCAGTCGCCCCGGTTCACCGTCGCGAAGTCCCAGCCGTACCCCGTCGAGCCGCGGAAGTTGGTGACCAAGACCGCGTAGCCGTGGGCGACGAGGGCCTGCGCCCACGGGGCGTAGTGGTCGTCGTTCCGCCCGGTGGGGCCGCCGTGGGGAAGGGCGACCAGAGGCGGCGGCACGGTCCTGCCAACGGGAAGGAAAATTCTGGACTCGATTGCCTTGCCGTCGAAGCTCACGGCGACGATCCGCTGAGGCTCGACCAGCGCGGGCCGGAGAGCGTCGTTGAGGTGCGTCAAAGGGCGGGGAGGGGTGCCATCGAGGCTCACGTAGACCTCAGGCGGCACGGTCGGCGCGCTGAACGTGAAGGCGTAGGCGCCGATCCGGGGCGAATCGACCGTACCGACCGTGCCGGGAACGGGGACGGTCCGAAACGCGCCGTCCGCTCCCAACTCGACGATGCCGCCGCCAAACCCCTTCTCGTAGGTCCCGAAGCCCGTCCCATCCGGGCGGAATCTGATGGAGTCGACCATCGTGTCGCTGGAGACGCTCCCGACCGTCCCGTCGGGACGGCGGAGGAAGAGGTCGTGCGCCGTCGGCCCTCCCTCGCCGCGCGGCCCGGTCCAGGCGACCGTGCGGCCATCGGGACCCACCGCGAAGTCGCCGAAAGGGTAGCGGACCCCCACGATCTCGGTCGCCTGCCCGGTTGCCGGGTCGAGCGTGGCGAAGCGGGTTTCGTCGACAAGGGCGTTCGGCCTCTTGGTGCGTCCGACCGCGAGGACCGCGCCCGAAGGCGCCCAGGAGAACGAGGAGACGGTCTCGTCCGCGCCGGTCAGCCGACGTGGGCGAGGCTCCTTCAGCGTGGCGACGAAGAGACCCGTCGGAACCTCGTCGGCATCGACCACGCGGGGGCCGTCCTTCTTCGGCTCCTCGCGGATCGGCGCGGTGTAGGCGATCTGCGTCCCGTCGGGCGAAACCTCGTAGCCGCCCGCGCCCTTCGGAAGCGTCATCGCGCGGCGCGGGCGACCGCCCTCGACGCCGACGCGGTAAAGATCCTCGCCCGATCGAAGGAAGAGCGTCCGTCCGTCGGGCGCGAAACGCGGGGCGGACGCGCCGGCCTTGCCGAGGGCGATCCGGTGGGCCTTACCCGTCGCGACCTCCACCACGGTGACCGCCGAAACGGGCTTCTCGACCATCGGCTCGGCGGCGTCGTAGGCGACCCAGCGCGCATCCGCGCTCATGCGAACGTCCGAAGGGGTCCAGACCTTGAGGTACGTCTCAGTGGGAAGCGGCGGGATCATCCGCCGCAGTATACGGGACGGAATCGCCCTCCTAGCGTCCCGGCGCGCCGGGGAGCAGGGCCTCGGAGCCCTGCTGGTACCCTTCGCCGCTCGCCGGGACGCGCCCGTTGACCTCCACGTCCCCCTGGGCCTTCCACCGGACGTCGAGCCGCTTCACCGCCAGCGTCTCGTCGAGCCGGCCGACGATCTGGGTCGAAGGCGCGTCTTTCAGAAGCTCGGGCGACTCGACCGCCTCGCGGCAGATCTCGATCAGCGCGTCGCAGAACTCGTCGAGGGTCTCCTTGTTCTCCGTCTCCGTCGGCTCAATCATGAAGCACTCCGGCACGATGAGGGGGAAGTAGTTCGTGGGCGGGTGGAAGCCGTAGTCGATGATCCGCTTGGAAATGTCCAGCGCGCGGATTCCGTTCTCCTTCTTGTACTTTTCCGCGGTAAGGATGCATTCGTGCATGCAGGGTCGGTCGTGGGCCGGAGGGAGCACGTCCTTCAAGCGCGCGCGGACGTAGTTCGCATTGAGGACGGCGTGGCGCGAGATGTCGGCCACGTGCTCCTTGCCGAACGCGCGCAGGTAGGTGTAGGCGCGGACCTCCATGAGGAACTGCCCGTAGAAGCCGCTCACGCGACCGATCGAGCGGGGGCGGTCGTAGTCGGCGAGGACCTCTCCAGCCTCCTCCCCCACGGTTCCCCCCGTCGCTCGTTCCTCGCTGCGACGGGAACCATCTCCGGAGCGTCGGATCATCGGCACCGGGAGGAACGGCTCCAGGTGGGACTTCAGGCCGATCGCGCCGCAGCCGGGGCCGCCGCCGCCGTGCGGGGTGCTGAACGTCTTATGGAGGTTCAGGTGCATGCAGTCGAATCCGTGATCGCCGGGGCGGGTCGTGCCGACCATCGCGTTCATGTTCGCGCCGTCGCAGAAGACCTGGCCGCCTGCGTCGTGGATCATCCGGCAGATCCGCTCGATGGCCGGCTCGAAGAGGCCCAGCGTCGAGGGGTTGGTGAGCATGAGCGCGGCCACCTGCGGACCATCCTTTCCCAGCGCCTTCTCCAGCGCGCCCAGGTCGGTGTTGCCCTCGGCGTTCGTCGGGATCGAGACGACGTCGTAGCCGCAGCGGGCGGCGGAGGCGGGATTCGTGCCGTGGGCGGAGTCGGGCACGAGCACGATCTTCCGGTGGCCTTCCCCGCGCGACTCGTGGAACGCCTTCACGAGCATCAGGCAGGTGAGCTCGCCGTGCGCCCCGGCAAGGGGCTGGAGCGTGATCTCGTCGAAGCCGGTGATCGCGCAGAGCATCTCCTGCACCCCCATGAGGATCTCCAGCGCGCCGGGGATCGTCTCCACCGGCTGCATGGGGTGGAGCGCGGCGAATCCCGATATCCGGGCGGTGGCCTCGTTGACCTTAGGGTTGTACTTCATCGTGCACGAGCCCAAGGGATAGAACCCCGTCTCGATGCCGAAGTTGATGTGGCTCAGGTTCGTGAAGTGGCGCAGCAGCTCCAGCTCGCCGATCTCCGGCAGGCCGAGCGAGTCGCGTGTCTCGAAGTCGGGCTCGACGACCGGCGTGTCGCCGACCGGAACGTTGCAGCCGACCCGCCCGGGCCGAGACTTCTCGAAGATGAGCTTGGGTTCGGGAACGCGCTTGGTCGGCATCGCCGTACGTGAGGTTACCCTGCGCTCCTGATCCCATCGGAGCCTTGACCCAGGACTAAAGGCCTGAAAAGTCGAGATCGGCCCTAAACGATTCCACGTATTGGCCGACAATCGTTGAAAGGAGCCTTCCCATGATTCGCCTCCGCCGACTTGCCATCCGTCTCCGCCACGCCGTCAAGACGAGCAACGGTCCCGTCGCCTTCGGGCTCGCCCTCTCCTTGGGCGTCGGCATTGGGGCGCTTCTCGGCATGGGCGGCGCGCGCGGGGCGAAGGCCCGCGCGACGGCGGTCACCTCCGCACGGGCGACGGCCATCGCCGCCGAACTGGAGCAAGGCCTGGCCGAGCGGAAGAAGGCGCTGCAGATCCTAGCGGGAATGCCTTCGGTCGTGGCCCATCGGGGCGCGGAGCGCGAAGCGTTCGATGCCTTCCGCGCCGTCTACCAAGACTTCGACAAGGTCGGCATCGTGGGCGACCGAAGGCCCGCTTTCCACAAGGGTGCGAAGCCCTATCGGATCACGGCGGCGGGAAGAAACGTCCTCGTCTTCGGCACTCTGGTCGCCGACTGGCCCAAGACGATGCTGACCGGCACGAACCGATTTGGCACGGACGAGCGTCGCGTCTCCACGGTCCTGATAGGCCCGCACGGCTCGCGGACCTCCCCGACCGCCGAACCTCAGGACGCGGCGCGCGTCGCCTTGATGGACGACGGCACCGTGACGCTGGCTTGGACTGACGGACGCGACTATCTCACCTCCATCAAAAGGATGAAGGTCGCCAACGGAGCCCTGACGGGACTCTCGGTCGTGTCAGGGGTCCCGACGGCGAGGCTGGTGAGCTACGCGCGTCGGGCCCAGCTCGGCGGACTCGCCTTCGGAGCCCTCCTCGGGCTCTTCGCGGGAACGGTCGCCTGGGTGGGCATCGCCCGCTCGACGTGCCGCCTGCGGGCGATGAATCTTTTGCTCGAGGAGCGCGTCTCGCAGCGCACGGCCGAGCTCGCCGCGGCGGAGGGCTCGTTCCAGAGCATCTTCGAGAACGTGCCGCTCGGGCTCTACCAGTGCGACCCCGAGGGACGGTTCCTGCGCGTGAATCCCATGCTCGCACAGACCCTGGGCTACGAGAGTCCTGAGGCGCTCATCGCGAGCCTCGGCTCGCTCCAGGCGATGGGAGACCGCGAGTCGCGCGCCCGACTCATGGAGCGGCTCGGCGCCGAGGGCGAGGTGCGCGACGCGACGAACGCCGTCGTCCGCCCGGACGGTCGCACGGTCTGGCTCGCCGAGCGGACGCGGGCGGTGCGTGGGCCGTCGGGCGAGGTCGCTCTCATCGAGGGCGCGATGCACGACGTGACGTCCGAGCGGGAGCTGGAGTCGCAGCTGCGTCGCATGGGCGAGACCGACCCCCTCACCGGCCTGCTCAACCGAAGAGGGCTGGAGGAGGCGATCGCCGCCGCGCCGTCCCCCGTGTCGTTCGTGACGCTCGACGTGGACCGCTTCAAGGACTACAACGACACCTTCGGCCACCCGGCGGGCGACCTCGCCCTTCAGGCAGTCGCCAACGCGCTCCGGGGCAACGTGCGGGAGAGCGACGTGGTGGCGCGGGCCGGCGGGGAAGAGTTCGTGATCGTGCTCCCCTCGACGGGAGCTGCGGGTGCACGGCGGGTGGCGGAGACACTAAGGGCAGCGGTTGAGGCGTGCACCGGCCTGGATACCCGTCTCACGGTAAGTGGAGGCGTGGCAACGGCGACTTCGTCCGCAGAGGTCACCGAGGCTTTTGCCGCCGCCGACCGGGCTCTGTACATGGCCAAGGAGACGGGTCGGAACCGCATCGTGGCCAACCCGGCGAGCATGGCGTAGAGTTAGGAGGCATGGCGAACGCGACTTCCTTGGGCACAATGGAGGGAGAGGCTTTCCTCGAGTGGGAGGCTCTCCAAACGGAAAAGCACTATCTCCACGACGGACTCGTCTATGCGATGGCCGGTGCGAGCGACAATCACACCCGCATCACGCCTGCCCTCGCCAGCCTGTGTGTCTCCGCACTCCGGAGCAAGCCTTGCCGCTACCGGGACATGGACACGAAGATCCTTGTGGGCACGCGCGGAAACTACTACTATCCCGACGGCCTTATCGCGTGTCCGCCTAGGTACGTGAGCGAACCCAGAGGGGCGATCGACAACCCGACCGTGATCTTCGAGGTCCTGTCGCCGAGCAGTTGGCGCTTCGACCGTGAGGAGAAGTTTGACGCCTACAGACAACTCGTCAGTCTTCAAGAGTACGTGCTGATCCACTCGGACGTCGTGCGGGTCGAGGTGTTCGCGCGGCAGCTGGACGGCAAATGGGGCCTGAGCGTCTATCTTCCCGGAACGATCGTCCAGGTGGAGTCTGTCGGGATCGAATTGCCACTCGTTGAACTCTACGAGGAGGCCGTGTTCGAGAAGGATTCCGCTCCTGCAGAGCTTCCCTTTGGTGCGCCGGAGAGGACTTGAACCTCCATGACCTTGCGATCACTAGTACCTGAAACTAGCGCGTCTACCATTTCGCCACCAGCGCAGCAGCCCAAACATTCTATCCCAAACCGGCGCTTTTCCGCCGAGACGAACGACCGGGGCCTGCGGAGTTCTCCGTCGCCGAGTGCGATGAGCCTTGAGGACCGCAGACCACAAGTTGCGACCTGAGGCCACGACCTCGAAGCGCCGATAAGGAAAAGGTCCCGGAACGCCGAGACGAAGAGCATATATGGCAGCGGTCGCAGCGGTTCCCGAAGAGGCGAAGGACGAGCAGGCGGTGGTGTTCCGTCTGGGCGGCGAAAGGTACGGCATCGACATCTTCCGGGTGAACGAGATCATCCGGCTGCGGGAGATCACCCCCATCCCCCACACCGAGCCCCACGTGCGCGGACTGGTCAACCTGCGCGGCAAGACCATTCCCGTGGTCGACCTCCGCGTACGGTTCGGCATGGACGGCGACGCGACCACCGACAAGGCGCGCATCATCGTCGTGGAGGGCGAGAGCGGCCAAGTCGGGCTCATCGTGGACGAGGTCTGCGAGGTCGGCACCCTCGCCCACGGCAGCGTCGAGCCGCCCCCCAGCCTCTTCGGCGCCGGCAACGACTGCGTGCGCGGCGTCGCCCGGCGGGACGACCGACTCATCGCCCTCCTCGATCTGGATCGAACCCTCGAAACATGAGCATCGCCGTCGACCTGGACATGAGTCAGTACCTCGACCTGTTCGTGCAGGACGCCGAGGAGAACATGGAAACCCTGGAGCGGGAGATGCTCCTCCTGGAGCGTGCGCCGACCGCCGAGCGGATCGACGTGGTGTTCCGCGCCGCCCACACCCTCAAGGGCTCGTCCCGCGCGATGGGCTTCGGCAACCTCGCGGAGGTCACCCACGAGATGGAGAACGTGCTGGACGCGGTGCGCGGCGGAGGCCTGACGGTGGACACGAAGATCGCCGATGCGCTGCTCGCCTGCGTCGACGCCCTGCGCGCCATGTGCGACGCCATCGTCTCCGGAAGGGGCCACGCCCACGCCGACGACGGTCTCGTGGCCCGGCTCCAAGCCTTCCTCTCCGGACCCGCGCCGACCGCCCCCCCCGTCCTCGCGCTTCCCCCGGGGATCGAGGAGGCGCTCGCCCTTGCGGCGAAGGAGAGTACGGTGTTCCGCGCGACGGTGGTCCTCACAGCGGAGTGCGTGATGAAGTACGTCCGCGCCTTCATGGCGATCCAGGCGGTCGGCGAGAACGGCGAGCTGCTCGCCTGCGTTCCCGACGCCCAAGCGCTCGAGGACGAGGCGTTCGACCGGGAGTTCACCCTCTTCTTCCAGTCGGACGACGAGCCCGCGCGAATCGAGAAGCGGCTTCGCGCGGTTGGCGAGATCGAAAGGATCGATCTCGCGACCCATGCCCCCGACTCTCCCAAGCTCGAACAGGCGCGGCCCGCAGGCCCCACGCCCAACGACGCTCCGCCGGAGAACGCCTCGAAGTCCGGCGCGACCGTTCGGGTCGACGTGGCCCGCCTCGACGAGCTGATGAACCTTGTGGGCGAGCTCGTCATCGACCGCTCGCGCATCGCGCAGATCGGCGCCGCCCTGGCGGGCAAGTACACGCTCGATAAGAACCTGGAGGCGCTCGCCGAGACCACCGGCCACCTCGCCCGCATCGCCGCCGACCTTCAGGAGGGCCTTATGAAGACGCGGATGATGCCCATCGAGACCGTCTTCAACCGCTTCCCCCGCATGGTGCGCGACCTTGCCCGCAAGCTGGACAAGGAGGTCGAACTGGAACTGAGGGGCGGCGAGACCGAACTGGACCGCTCGGTCCTGGAGGTTATCGGCGACCCGCTGATCCACATCCTTCGCAACTCCATCGACCACGGCCTGGAGCCGTCGGGACAGCGCGGCGACAAGCCCGCGCGGGGCCGCGTGACCCTCACCGCGCGCCACCAGGAAAACCACATCGTCATCGAGGTCGAGGACGACGGCCGCGGCATCGACGCCAAGCGGCTGAAGGCCAAGGCGGTCGCGAGCGGCGCGCTCACCGCCGAGGCCGCCGAGCGCATGACCGAACGCGACGCCCTCAACCTCATCTTCTCCAGCGGCTTCTCGACCGCCGCCGCCGTCTCAGAGGTCTCGGGCAGGGGCGTCGGCATGGACATCGTCCGCTCGAACCTCCAGAGGCTCGGCGGCATGGTCGAACTGGAGACCACCGTGGGCCGGGGGACGAAGTTCACGCTTCGCCTCCCGCTCACCCTCGCCATCATCCGCGGCCTGCTCGTACGGGTCGCGAACGTTGTGTACGTGCTGCCCCTCGGCTCGGTCGTCGAGACCCTCCGGGTACAGAACGAGCAGATCCAGTCCGTCCGGGGCCACGAGGTGGTGGTCATCCGGGGCGAGACGGTGCCCCTTGTCCGGCTTCGCCGGACCTTCGGCCGCAACGAGGCGGCCCATGGCCGATCCGACGCCGCCTACGTCGTGGTGGTCGGCCTTGCTGACCGCCGCCTCGGGCTGGTGGTCGACCGCTTGGTAGGAGAACAGGAAGTCGTGATCAAATCCCTCAATCGATTCTGTGGCCAGGTGCGAGGCATCTCGGGCGCCACCATCCTCGGCGACGGGAATGTCGCGCTCATCGTCGATGTCAACGGCATCGTTTCGGAGGCGATCTCGTGATCGCCGCTCCCGACGTGCTCAGCGGCATCCCGGCCTTGCCGGTCGCCGTGTCCAGGATTCTCGAGGAGACGGCCAAGGACGAGCCCGATCCCCGGATCCTGACCCGCGCCATCGAGACCGACGCCGGACTCGCCGCGAAGATGCTCTCCCTGGTCAACTCCCCCTACTACGGTCTGAACGGCACCGTCACGAGCCTGAGCCAGGCGGTGATGATCGTCGGGATGCGCCAGGTGCGCAACGTCGCGCTCGCGGTCGGAGCGCTTCGATCGATCCCCGGCATCCCGTCCGCCGTCATGGACGCCTTCCTCGATCGCGCCATGACGACCGCCAAGACTGCGCGGGCGCTCGGCACGAAGGCGGGCATGACGGGGCCGGAGACCGAAACCGCCCACCTCGGTGGCCTTCTGCACGGCGTCGGTACCCTGGTCGCCATGCGCATGGGCAACAAGGCACCCGAAGACGCGGAGATCGTGCGGCTGGGCCGCATGGTGCTGGAGTACTGGAAGCTGCCCGTCCCCATCGTGCTGGCAGTCGCCGACAGCGCCGGACCCTTCGCGGAGGGCGCCCCCCCGACCCCCGCGCACGCGGTGCACATCGCCTTCCTGATCATCGACAACCGCCTCGCGGAGGCGGACCCCAGCGCCTTGGCGTCGCTCAGGATCACCGCAGAGGACCTCGAGTTCTACGATCCGCTGGCGAAGTGATCCCCATCGGCTCTATCCTCGCGCAGGCGCCTCCTTCCAGGAGGCGCCTGCGGCTCTTCGTCGCCACGGCTTCCAGCCGGGACAGCCTCACAGCAGCACGCTCTGGACCGCCTCCGCAAACGTCGGATGCGCCACCACCGCCTCGCGCAGCACCGAGGCGGGCAGCCCCGCGACCATCATCAGACCGTACACGTGGACGAGGTCGGCCCCGCCCTCGCCGAAGTACGCCGCCCCGAGGATCATGTCGGTCTCCTTCTCGAGGAGGAGCTTGATCGACCCCTTCGTCTGCCGCGCCTCATCGGCGTGGGCGTTGTGCGCCATGTCGAAGCGGAGCACGTCGAACGCCTTGCCCTTCTCCCTCGCCTCGCCTTCCGACATTCCGACCCGGCCCAGCGGCGGGTCGGTGAAGACCGCGTAGGGCACCACGCGCTTCGTCGTGTGGCCGTTCTCGCCCAGGATCGTGCTCAGCACGATCCGCGCGTCGTCCCAGGCGGTGTGTGTGAACATCGCCCCGCCGCGCGCGTCGCCTGTGCAGAACACGCCCTCCGCCGACGTCCGCAGACGCTCGTCCACGGGAACGAACCCCTTCTCATCCCGTTCGATCCCGAGCGCCTCCAGCCCGAGGTCGCCCGTGTTCGGCTCCCGCCCGACCGCCACGAACAGCGCATCGGCCGAAATCGGCCTGCCGCCGCAGTCCAGCACGATCCCCCCGTCGGTTCGCCGCACCTCGCCGTACTTCGTGCCCAGCACGAACCGGATTCCCTCCTCCTCCAGCATCCTCTGCATCGCCGCGCTCACGTCGGGGTCCTCGCGCGCGAGGATCTGGTCGCCGGTGTCCACCACCGTGACCTCCTCGACCCCCATTCGTCGGTAGAACTGGCACATCTCGACGCAGATGTAGCCTCCGCCCAAAAGTGCGATCCGGCGGGGAAGCGAACGCTCGAAAAGCCAGTTCTCGGCGGTGATGCAAGGGATGCCCTCCAGGCCGTCGATCTTCGGCATCAGGCTCCGGGTGCCCACGTCGAGCACGACCCTATCCGCGAGGAATCGCCCTCCCGCGACCTCGATGGCGAGCTTGCCGCCCTCGCGCCCCGCGAGCCGCGCGTGGCCGCGGACGAGCTTTTCGCCGAACCGTCCGGTGACTCCCTGCCGCGACTCCTGCGCCTTCCGTCGGGCGAGATCGAGAACCCGCGCGTAGTCTGGCGTCACCGATGGGATCGAGATCCCGAACTCGTCGCTCCGGCGGGCGAGCGCCGCGAGCTTGGCGCTCTCGATCGCCGTCTTCGAGGGCGTGCAGCCGAAGTTCACGCACGAGCCGCCCGGCTCCTTACGCTCGGCGACGAACACCCTCAGCCCCTTGCCGCCGCACTCCTCGACGATCTGCTCGGCGGCCTGTCCCGCCCCGATGACGAAGACGTCGCAGCTCTCGGTGGTCACGTTCGACTTCTACGAGGCTCGGGGTGCCTCCATCTTGGAGGCACCCCCGGCTCTTCGTCGCTCCGGCTTCCAGCCGGGGCTTGCCAACGACCCCGCCCCTCGCCTCGTTCTTATATAAGGTGGTTTCGGGTGAAAGGCTTCGTTTCGTCGACGTTCGCGGAGAGGAACCGCCAGAAGCTTTGTGCGAGGCGGTCTTCCGCGGCCTGAGCGGTTCGCCCAAGACCTTGCCGCCCCGCCTCTTCTACGACCACATCGGCTCGCAGATCTTCGAGGCGATCACCGATCTGCCCGAGTACTATCCGACTCGCACCGAGGCCGCCATCCTTGAGGCCCACGCCGACGAGATCGTCGCGGCGGCGGGCGAAGGCGTCACCCTGCTCGAGTTCGGCTCCGGCTCCTCCCGCAAGACGCGCCTGCTCATCGAGGCCGCCCTTCGCCGTCAGGCGCGGCTCGAGTACGTCCCGATCGACATCAGCCGAACCTTCCTGCGGGAGTCCTCGGAAGCCCTGCTGTCCGGATACCCCGGCCTTTCGGTCACCGCGCTCTCCGGCGAGTACTTCGACGCCGCCCTCGCCATGCCGGCCACCGACGGGCCGCGCCTCATCCTCTTCCTCGGCTCGAACATCGGCAACCTCGCCCACGACGAGGCCGTGAGTTTCCTGTCTCGCGTTCGGGCCGGAATGTGCCCCGATGACCGGCTGCTCGTCGGCACCGACCTCGTGAAGGACGCCGCAGTGCTGGAGGCCGCGTACGACGACGCCCAAGGGGTGACCGCCCGCTTCAACCTCAACCTGCTCGAAAGGATCAACCGCGAGATCGGTGGCCATTTCGACACCGCCTGCTTCCGCCACGTGGCGCCATGGGACCCAATCGCCGGGCGGATCGAGATGCGCCTGATCAGCCTGGGTGATCAGCGGGTCCGGATCGACGACCTGGAGACCACGTTCGAGTTCGCCGATGGCGAGGCCATCGTCACGGAATGGAGCCAGAAGTACACGCGCGAAGGCTTCGAGTCGATCTGCGCCGCCGCCCATCTGCGGGTCGGCGCCTCGTGGCAGGATGACAGACGCTGGTTCGCCGAGTGGCTTCTATGTCCCTGCTGAACTCTTTGGGAGTGCGGGAGCTTGCTCCCGCTTTTGTCCCGCGAGCTTGCTCGCGCGTCTCTCGAACGATTCGAATCTCGTGGTAAAAACCTCTCTCCCGCGCATGACCGACCGCAAAGCTCAAATCCGCCAAAGCCTCGAAGAAGTCCGGGCCCGGACCCTCTGGCTTCTGGAGCGCGTCCCCGACGAGTGCCTGCGCGTCCGCGTCCACGAATTTTACAGCCCGATCGGCTGGCACTTCGGCCACGTGGGCCGGACCGAGGAGTACTGGGTCGTCGGCGAGGCGCTCGGACGACCGCTGCTCGACGACGCCCTGACCTTCATCCTCGCCGACACCGCAGACAACCCGCGCGACAACCGGGTCAACATCCCCGACCGCGCCGGCCTGGTCGAATACCTGGAGCGCACCCGCAAGAGCGTGCTCGCCGCGCTGGATGAGAGCGACCTGCAAAGCGACGAGGCGATCCTCGCCGACGGCTACGCCTGGGAGTTCGCGATCCAGCACGAGTGCCAGCATCAGGAGACGATCGCGGAGATGCTCCAACTCATCCAGAAGCGGCGACCCCAAGCGTCGGTCGACACGCTCCCATGGAACCCCACCGTCCGCACGGAGATGATCGACCTTCCCGGCGGGGAGTTCTGGATGGGCTCCGACGATCCGCACGGCTACGACAACGAGAAGCGCGCCCACCTCGCGACCGTCGCGCCGTTCCGCCTCGCCAAGACGCCGGTCACCGCGTACGAGTGGACGGAGTTCATCAAGGACGGCGGCTACGCCCGCCCCGAGCTCTGGACAGACGTGGGATGGGCTTGGCGGGAAGGGGAAGGGGCGACGACGCCGGAGTACTGGCTCTGCCGGGGCGACGGCTGGGCCTACATCGGCCCCTGGGGCGCGCGTCCGCTCCAGCCTGACGAAGCCGCCAGCGGCCTCTCCGCCCACGAGGCCGACGCCTATGCCCGCTGGGCCGGCAAGCGCCTGCCGACCGAGAAGGAGTGGGAATGTGGTGCCTCCGAAGATGGTTCCCCTTGCAGCCGCGGCGGCGATCCTTCAAAGGATGCAGGCTCATCACCGCGAGCGGAAGGGGGAACCGTGGGGGAGGGGGTGCTTTCGATCTCCTCCGATTCCCGAGTCCAAGTGGCTTCAACGCACAAAGGCTTTCGCTATCCCTGGGGCGACGAACGCCCCACCGAAGCCCACGCCAACCACGGCCTCCGCGAGTGGGGACCCACCCCCGTCGGCCGCTACCCCGCCACGAACGGCCTGCACGACCTCGCGGGCAACGTCTGGGAGTGGACCGCCTCGCCGTTCCTCCCCTACGAGGGTTTCGAGGCCTACCCCTACGACGGCTACAGCAAGGACCACATGAAGGGCGCGCACCGCGTCTGCCGCGGCGGATCGTGGGCGACGAGTCCCGCCATTCTCCGCCGCTCGTTCCGAAACTGGTACGTGCCGAGCTATCGGCAAGGCTTCCTAGGACTCCGACTCGCCGACAATGGCTGATGATCGCCTACAATGGCTCACAATGGCCCGGACGCTATTGTAAGCAACGTCTGCCACAGTTAGCTATCGTCATCCCATGATCCAACTCACCGGCGTCACCAAGCGGTACGGCGAACGCGTCGCGCTCCACCCGACGGACCTCGTCGTGGCAGAGGGCACCATGACCGCGCTCATCGGCCCGAGCGGATGCGGAAAGTCGACGCTCGTCCGCACCGTGCTCGGGCTCATCGAGCCTGACGGAGGAAAAGTGATGGTCGGCGGGGACAACGTGACAAAGGAGAGCGCGGAGTCCGCGCGCCGTAAGGTCGGCTACGTCATCCAGGACGGTGGCCTCTTTCCCCATCTCACCGCCCGTGAGAACGTCGAGCTGATGGCTCGCTACCTGGGAAGGACCGGGCACGAGCGTCTCGACGAGCTGGCCGAACTGACCCGGCTCCCCAAGGACGCCCTCGACCGCTATCCCGTCGAACTGAGCGGCGGCCAGCGCCAGCGCATCGGCCTCATGCGCGCGTTGATGCTGAAGCCTAAGGTCCTGTTGCTCGACGAGCCCCTCTGCGCACTCGATCCGCTGGTGCGCTCGGCGCTCCAGGAGGACCTGAAGCGCGTCTTCGGTGAGGAGGGCCTGACTGTCCTGCTCGTGACC
Source organism: uncultured Fimbriimonas sp. (assembly GCA_964245875.1). Taxonomy (GTDB): domain Bacteria; phylum Armatimonadota; class Fimbriimonadia; order Fimbriimonadales; family Fimbriimonadaceae; genus Fimbriimonas. Next base: position 14,105 of record CAXTOO010000003.1, read on the forward strand.
CACGACATGGGCGAGGCCGCCTACCTCGCCGACCGGATCGTGCTGATGCGCGAGGGCCGCGTCGTCCAGCAGGGCGCGTTGGACGACTTCCGCGAACGTCCCGCCGACTCCTTCGTCACCGAATTCATGAACGCCCAGCGCCCGGCGGTGGCGATATGATCCATCGTTGGTTGACGAAACGGATTTTTGAAGCGAAGAAGAATGATGAAGACCAGGTCACCCCTCATCTTGCCGCCGCGGCGAAGGACTGGCGTGATCCAGTGGCTTCTTATCGCGGGCGGGAGGAGGAGGGGCCGGGGGTGGTGGTTCTGGACGTCGACGGCTGTGCGTGCTTTAGTCTCAAAATCCGAAAAGATGGAGAAAATAGCCTAGGGTGTTCAATGAACCTTCCTCGCCACTTTCCTTTGCGCTTTGGCGACTTTGCGAGAGACGATAATGTGGCTTCAAGGTTTCTGCCTCGCATCGTGAAGCTTCTTCTTCGCCATTGGCAGGATCACCCCGTTAACGTTCTCCAGAAAGCGAACTTGTCAACCAACTCGATAAAGAAACGGGAAGCCTCTGGGACTTCTGCCCCAGCCGAAAGTACCGAAAAGAGGAATCATTTTTTTCGCGTCGGCTTGACGCTCTCGTTGCTCCTCCTTCTTCCCGCGCTCCTCCTCTGCCAAACGGTCGCCGTAGGCTCGAAGAAGTTCACCGAGTCCTACGTCCTGGGCGAGATCGCCAAGAAGACGCTCCAGGACGCGGGCTACAAGGTCGAGCACAAGGAAGGGATCGGCGCGACCGGCATCGTCTGGGCCGCGCTCAAGGGCGGCGACGTCTCCCTCTACCCCGAGTACACCGGCACGATCTCCGAGGAGATCCTGAAAAAACCCGGCCTGAAACCGGACGAGATAGCGGTCGCCCTCAAGGCCGAGGGGGTCGGGATGTCCAAAGACCTGGGCTTCAACGACGGCTACGGCCTCGTGATGCGCCGCCGCGAGGCCCAGCGGCTCGGCCTCGCCACCATCACGGACCTTGCGAGGCACCCCGAACTCCACGCCGGCATATCCCACGAATACCTCGGCCGCAAGGACGGCTGGGTGCCGCTCGCCGCCAAGTACGGGCTGACCCTCCAGCCCGACGGCATTGAGCACGCCCTCGCCTACGCCGCCCTCGCCGCAGGCAAGATCGACCTCACCGACTGCTACACCACCGACGCCGAGATCGCGAAGTACGACCTCACCGTCCTCAAGGACGACCGCGGCTTCTTCCCGCTCTACCGCGCGACCTTCCTCTACCGGCTCGACCTTCCTGCGAAGGCCATCGCCGCGCTGGACGCGCTCGGCGGCACCATCGACGAGCGGCTCATGATCTCGATGAACGCCGAGGCGAACCGCTCGAAGGACAACGCGAAGGCGGCGGCGCTCTACTTCAAGTCCAAGGGGCGCACGGTAAAGCTGGAATCCACCTCGCTCGCGGCGGAGACGCTTCGCCTCACCGGCCAGCACCTTTGGCTCGTCGGGGTCAGCCTCTTCGCCGCCATCCTGGTGGGCCTGCCGCTGGGCATCCGCGCCGCTCGCCCAGACTGGATCAGCGGCCTGATCCTCAGCGCCACCGGCGTCCTGCAGACGATCCCGAGCCTCGCGCTCCTCGGCCTCCTCGTGCCCCTGCCGCTGTTCGGCATCGGCACCCGCACCGCCGTCTTCGCCCTCTTCCTCTACTCGCTCCTGCCCATCGTGCGCAACACCGCGACAGGCCTGCGCGGCATCCCGCCCGGCCTGCGCGAGTCGGCGGAGGCGCTCGGTCTGCCCCCCGCCGCCCGCTTGACGAAGGTCTACCTTCCGATGGCCCTCCCGACGATCCTCGCGGGCATCAAGACCAGCGCGGTCATCAACGTCGGCACCGCGACCCTCGCCGCCCTCATCGGCGCGGGCGGCTTGGGTCAGCCCATCCAGCGCGGTCTTTCGATCAACGACAACGCCACGATCCTCCACGGCGCGATCCCTGCCGCCCTCCTCGCCCTCCTCGTCCAAGGCGCGTTCGACCTCCTGGAGCGGGCCGTCGTCTCCAAGGGCCTGCGCGTGCGGTAGCTACCAGATGCACTGGACGCCGTACGCATCAAGCGTGGCGTCCGCGCTGACGATGGGAATCCCTTCCACGAGCGCCTGCGCGACGAGGAGGCGGTCGAAAGGGTCGCCATGGTGCGGCGGGAGCGTGGCGACCCGCTTGAGATGAGCTTCGAGGATGTCGAGCCGTCGATAAGCGTTCCGATCCGTCAGCCGATCGATCCAGACGTCGAAGGGTAAGGCGAGGCCGATTGCATGAGGGCAAGTCTTTGCAGACTTGATCGCGATCTCCCACAACGACGCGGAACTCACGATGGCGGTGCGGGCGTCGCCGATCACGCGGATGGCCGCGCTCGATAGTCGATACCCTGGGAAGTTCGGTCCCTCGGACGTCCAGATCAGGGTGTGGGTGTCGAGAAGGACCCCGTCGTGATCACGGTTCGACATCGTAGGGTTTGTCGAAGTCCGGGCCGACGTAGACCACGCTACCGGGCGCCCAACCGAACCGCTCCGTATGCTTGACGACGATGGGTTCGACCGTGAGGCTGACGAATTCGCCTTCCTTCGCCTCAGGAAGCACGAACTCGACCCTACCGCCTTCGCCGACCATCGCGGTGAAGGTATGGGAGACTGCCATGCCCCTACTATACGCCGCTTCGAAGCCGAGGGGTAAAAGGACCGGTGTCTCGTTCCGCCGACTACGACCCCGCCGAGCCGACTTCCGCCCTCTGCGTGATCCCCATCCAGGAGAATGGCGAGCCGATGGTCGACGTCCTGCCCCTGTCTAACCGGCTGTTCCTCGACCGACCGAGGTTCGACTACAAGCGGGAGTCGATCCTCCGCCAAGGCGTCGCCGAGCGGCTCGCTCAGGCCGCCGAGCGGCTGCCATGGGGCTTCGCGTTCGGCATCGTCGAGGGCTGGAGACCACCGTTCATCCAGGCGAGGATGTTCCGGGCGACGTGGCGGCTCTTGGCGGAGCGGATGCCGGAGCTCTCCAGCGACGAGCTTCGCCCCATCGTCGAGCGGTACACGGCGCCCATGGACGACGCCGTCCCGCCGCCCCACACCACCGGCGCCGCCTTCGACCTCGCGCTCTATCGCGACGGCGCGGCCTGCGACCTGCACTCGCCCTTCGAGTGGCGCGACCCTGCGGGCTTCGCCCTCGACGCCGAAGGTCTGTCGGACGAGGCGCGGCGCAACCGCGACGTCCTGAAGACGGCGTTCGACGGCACCGGCATCACCAACTACCCCAGCGAGTATTGGCACTGGAGCCGCGGCGACCAAGGTTGGGCGTACCGCGGCGGCCATGCCTTCGCCCCCTACGGCGCGGTCGAGCCGCCCGGCTGGAAGCCCGAGCCCCGTGACGAGATCGACGCTCCGCTCGAATTCATTGCCGACGAAAGCTAGCCTTGCGACCGATGGCGGACGGTCGCTCCGGGCGATCGTCCGCCATCGTGGGCCACCCTTGGCTACGGTAAGCTCCCCCCATGGTCGCCCTCGCCAGCCTCGCCCTCCTCGCGATCCGGCCCGACCTCACGTTCCCTGCCGTGGGCGAGACGGAGACGAAGGCGTTCGAGCCGCTCAAGCCCGGCTTCAACTGGGACCAGGCCATCGTCTCGTGGAACGTCGAGAACCCGGCGGGCGCGGAGATGAAGGTCGAGACGAGGGCCTGGCGCGGCGAGACGCCGACCAAGTGGTACACCGTGGCCGACTGGGCCGCCGACGCCACCAAAGCCCCCCGCGTCTCCGTCGAGGGCCAGAAGGACGCCGACGGCAACGTGGACACCGACACGCTCGTCCTGAAGGCTCCCGCCGACCGGCTGGAGCTCCGGACCACCCTGAAGACCCTCGTGGACGGCCCCCGACCCCGGCTACGCCTTCTCACCGCGAGCTTCCTGAGCTCGAAAGCGGCCAAGATCCCCGACGCCCCGAGGCCGAACGAGGCGTGGGGCCGCACGATCGACGTTCCCCAGCGCGCCCAGGGCGACTATCCGAACGGCGGCGTCCTCTGCTCCGCGACCTCGACCTCCATGCTCCTGTGGCACTACAGCCGCGTCCTGAACCGGCCCGAACTGGACCGCGACGTGCCCGAGGTCGAGGCCAATGTCTGGGACGGCGTCTACAAGGGTGCGGGCAACTGGCCGTTCAACGTCGCCTACTCCGGCTCGTTTCCCGGAATGCGCGCCTACGTCGCCTGCTTCGCAGGAATCTCCGACCTGGAGCGGTGGATCGTCGCCGGCCTGCCGCTCGCCTGCTCCGTGTCGTTCGACATGCTCAAGGGCGCGCCGACCGGCGGCTCGGGCCACCTCGTGGTGCTCGTCGGCTTCACCAAGGACGGCGATCCCGTGCTCAACGACCCCGCGCGGCGCGGCGCGGTGCGCCACGTCTACAGGCGCGCGGACTTCGAGCGCGCGTGGCTCTACTCCGATCGCACGGTCTACGTCGTCCACCCCGAGGGCATGAAGCCGCCTAAGGGCGGCGAAGGCCGCTGGCTGGAGGACTGATGGTCGCCATCATCCCCGCCGCCGGACGCGGGACCCGCATGATGGGCGTCACCGGCGGCGCGCCCAAAGAACTGCTGCCGCTGGGCGGCGTACCGACCATCGTGCGCGTCATCGGCGAGGCGAGGCAGGCCGGGATCGACCGCATCGTCGTCGTCGGCTCTCCGGAGAAACCGCTCCTCAACGAGTTCCTGAAGGACTACCGCGTCGAGGTCATTCACCAACCCGCCATGCGCGGCCTCGCCGACGCGATCGCCTGCGCCGAGGTGGACGACGACGCCGTCGTGCTCCTGGGCGACGGCGCGTACCTCGGCGGCTCGCCCGTGGCGCGCATGGCCGAACTGCTGGAGAAGGCGATCGACGGAGCCGTGGCGGTCGAGGGCACCGATGACGACGGCACCCGGCGCTACGGCATCGTCGACGTCGACGAGTGGCGCGGCGGCGTCCTGCGCATCCGGGAGAAGCCCGGCCCCGAAGCGACCCCGAGCCGGTGGGCCGTCGCGGGCCGCTACGCTCTCTCCCGCCGCCTCATGGCGTTGCTCTCGGAGACCGTCGCCGCGCGGCGTGAGCCGGGCGAGCACGGCATGTCGCCCTTCCTGGGCCTCGCCATCGAGGCGGGCTTCGACCTCAAGGCGGTCGCCCTGGGACCGGGGATGCGCCGCGTGGACGTCGGCACCCCCGAGGAGTACGAAAAGGCCTTGCGCTTCGTTTGGTAGTTGGATGTTCCCGGAAGCCGGTCGGCCAACGAACCAACGATCGACCGCCGGGTAAATTCGTTTCCATGACCATGCGTTCCGCCGCGCTCGCCGCGCTCCCTCTCCTTGCCCTCGTCGGCTGCGGCGTGCCGGAGCATCCGCCCATCGTCGCGAAGACCGAGAAGCCGGTGGCGAACCCCAACGTCGAGGCACCGCCGAAGAAGGACGATCCGAAGCCCGATCCCACCGTCAAGCCCGCCGAGCAGGACCCGGCGAAACTCGGTGAGAAGGTGGTGGACACCGTCGTCGGCACGGGCGCGACCGCCGAGCCGGGCGACACCTGCAACATGCTCTACACGGGGCGACTGACGAACGGGACAGTATTCGACTCCACCTCTAAACACGACAACAAGCCGTTCAGCTTCCCGCTCGGCGCTGGTCAGGTCATCAAGGGCTGGGACATCGGCGTGAAGGGCATGAAGGTCGGCGGTAAGCGGACGCTCACGATTCCGCCGGAACTAGGCTACGGCTCTGAGGCCAAGGACACCATTCCGGCGAACAGTACGCTCATCTTCGACATCGAACTGCTCGATGTCCAGAAGGCCGCCGATGCCAGCACCGTCCTCCGCGAGACCGTCACCCCCGGCGCCGGCCCCGCGGTCAAGGTGGGCGATGTCGTCTCGATCACCTACAAGGCGAAGCTCGCCGACGGCACCGTCGTCGACGACCAGAGCGCGAAGCCTGTCCAGTTCAAGATCGGCGCGCCCGAGGTGGCCGTCAAGGGCCTCAGCGTCGCCCTCGTCGGCATGAAGAAGGGCCAGAAGGTCGTCGCGACGATCCCGCCCGCCCTCGGAATCCCCCCCGGCCCTCCGGGTGGGAAAGTGCCGCCGAACTCGACCCTGAAGTTCGAGATCACCCTGGTCAGCATCGGGTGAACCCCCTGGTGGCTTCCAGCGACGACCCTGCGGTCATCCGCCTCCTCCGGGCGCACCCCTTCGTCCGCCTGGCTGAGGGAGGCCCCGCGACGGGCCTCGCCTTTGCGCAGGGCGAGTGGGCGAGGCGGGTGTTAGTGGGCAGGATGGAGGAGGACCAGCGCGGCATCCTCGAGATCATGGACAACAACCCCATCGTGTGCGCCGACTCCATGTCGGTGCCATCGGCGGGCGCGACCCTCGCCATGATCGCCCTCGGGCCGCTCGCCGCCGGCGGGCTCATCGCCGACTCGCCCACCATCGTGGTCAACGTGTCCCTCGACGAGGCGGAGGTCGCCGCCCTCATGGAGCCGCTGGGCTGGTTCGACGGCTCGTACGTCCATTCCGAGCCGCAGGATCTCCGCAGCGTGGTCGCCGCCACCGTGATGGTCGCCATCCGCACGCCGCCGGACCTGGACGACATCGACGCGCTCTACGAGGAACGGTACGACCGCACGTTCTACGTCCGGCGCGACGAGACCTCCGAGTGGGACCCGAGCCTCGTCGCCGGACGCCCTTTCGCGCTCTACCGACTGCGCATCGCCCCCGACGAGGGCACGTCGCTTCTCACCGTGCGCGTACTCGCCGACCGAGACGGCAAGGCCGGCGCCGCCCAGGTCGTCCACGCGATGAACGTGATGGCCGGCTTTGAGGAGAGCCTAGGTATCCCCTAGCGACCTACTCACCATGCACTGGCTTGACGATCATCTCCGGACCGCGCGTCCCGGCGATGCGTTCCCACTTGCCGTCCTCGACCTTCCGATACGTGTCATAGCCGCGCTTCTCGCCCTTCTCAATGGGATTGCCGCGCGACACCTGCGAGCTGAACCGGCTGATCACCCGCTTCACGTCCAAGCCGCAGTCGGGGCAAAAACGCAGAGCCTCCTCGCCGATAGGCTGGATCGCCGCCACACGGCCCTCGCACATGAGGCAGTCGTGCCCGTCCGGCTCGTACTCATAGATTGGCACGTTCCATTCTACGCCTCCAACCCATGGACCCGATCTCCGACCTGAACCTCGACCTCGCCGACTGCCGCCTCTGCCCGCGGCTCGTCGAGTGGCGCGAGCGGGTCGCCCGCGAGAAGCGCGCCGCCTTCCGCGACGAGGCCTACTGGGGCCGCCCCGTGCCCTACTTCGGCGACCACGACGCCGACCGCCTGATCCTTGGTCTCGCGCCCGCCGCCCACGGCGCGAACCGAACAGGCCGGATGTTCACCGGCGACCGGAGCGGCGACTTCCTCTTCGCCGCCCTCTACCGGGCGGGCGTCGCCTCCCAGCCGCAGAGTCTCCATCCTGGCGACGGGCTGACCCTCAAAGGGGCGCTCATCGCCGCCACCGCGCACTGCGCCCCGCCCGCGAACCTGCCGACCAAGGAGGAGGCCGCCACCTGCTCCCGCTGGCTGCTGCGTCTTCTCGAAACGCGCGAATGGCGTACGGTGCTCTGCCTGGGCGGCATCGCCTGGGATCACGCCCACCGGATGCTCGGCGCGAAGCGGACGCCGTTCGCCCACGGCGCGGTCCACCGTCTGGAGCGGACGACGCTCGTCGCGACCTACCACCCGAGCCAGCAGAACACCTTCACCGGGCGGCTCACGCCGCCGATGCTCGACACGGCGATCGCGATCTGGCTAAAAGAATAAGACCTATAGGACGTATGCGTCCTATAGGTCTTATTCTCAGAAGGCAAGAGCCTTACTTGACTTCGACGGTGCCGCCGGCTTCCTTGACCTGGGCGGCGATCTTGTCGGCCTCGTCGCGCGTCACGCCCTCCTTGATGGGCTTGGGCGCAGAGTCGACGAGGTCCTTGGCCTCCTTGAGGCCGAGGCCGGTGATCTCGCGGACCACCTTGATGACGGCGAGCTTGGCGTCGCCGGCGGAGGTGAGGGTCGCGGTGAACTCGGTCTGCTCCTCCTCGACGGGGGCGGAGGTAGCCGGTCCGGCGGGAGCGAAGCCGCCCATCATCATGGGCGCGGCGGCGGTGACGCCGAACTTCTCCTCGAGGGCCTTCTTGAGCTCGCTGAGCTCAAGCGCGGTCATCCCGCTGATCTGATCGACGATGGAATCTACGGTGGCAGGCATTTTCGTGTGGGTTTGGGTAGTGAGGGGAGACGATGTCAGGCGGAGGGAGCTTCCACGGTGTCGGCGGCTTCGACGTCGGCCGAAGGGGCTTCCGTCGTCTCGGGGGCCGTCTCGGCGACGGGCTCGCTCGCGGGAGCGGCCTCGGCCGTCGGGAGCGGCGAACCCTCGGCGACCTTGTCGGCGACCGCGCCGATCACGCGGATCGGATCGGCGTACAGCGCCTCGACGACGCCGACGAGGTTCGAGAGCGGAGCCGCGATGGCGCCGATCACCTGGGCGATCAGCACATCGCGCGGGGGAAGCTCGGAGAGCGACTCGACCTCTTTGAGGCTGAGCGCCCGTCCGCCGAACAGGCCGCCCTTGACGACGAGCTTCTTGCTCGTGCGGGCGTAGTCGAGCAGCGCCTTCGCGACGTCGGCCTCGTTCTCGAACACGAACGCGAACGCGGTCGTGCCGTTGTGGAGGTCGGTCGGAAGGCCCGCCGCGGCGTCCTCGCCGACGGCCTTGCGGAACAGAGTGTTCTTGACGACGTGCAGCTCGCCGCCCTTCTTGCGAAGGTCGGAGCGGAGCGACGCGATCTCCTTGTTCTTCAGGCCGCGGTAGTCCGTGAACACCACGCCCGTGGCCTTGGAGTACCACTCCTTGGCCTGCTCGATGGTTTCGGCTTTCTGTGCGGTAGGCATGGGGGTGACCTGCCTCCGGAAACGAAACGAGGGTCCTACGTCGACCGAGGCGGCGACGCAGGACCCTCTGCAGACTCTCGCCTGCTTCAAAACCTATTCGCACTCCTCGGCGGGCCAATCCTCGCGGACTGATTACGGCACAGGGCCACCGGCTGTCTCTGGAAGCTGTGCAAAGAGTATGGCACAACTTCAGATTCTTCTGCAACCCTGTAGCCGCGGGATGCACTCGTGCCCGCGTCCGGAACCATCTTGAAGCGAACGGTGTGGCCAACGATTGCAAACGGTCGCCAGAAGACGACCCCATCTAGGCGGCGGATACTCTTGTGCCGACGCGCGGAGCCGTATACTTGCGCAATGGACGAGAGCGACGATTGGGCTCGTCGCCGCGTACTCCGGTTCCTTGCAGAGCACTCTGGTCGACTCCCGGCTTCAATCCAGCATGAAGAGTCGCTCAGCGTCTTCGAGATCGACTCGCTCGAAGACGTTGAATTCGTCATGGAGCTAGAAGAAGAACTCGGGATCGAAATTCCGGAACCGAAGACTTCCTTTCAGACGGTGGGTGATCTCGTCGCCTTCGTTCGCCAGGCGATCCAGTGAGTGCCACGGCGCACGGCGAATCTTTTTCGGATCAAGAACCCTGAGGGCGTTGAACGCGGGGCGAGAATGATCGAGGCTCCCCATCTCACCGGTTCTCTCCCCTTTCCTCTGCGAACTCAGCGTCCATCGTTCCTCGATCGACACTCGATGAGCTTAGCGATCTTGCAACTCGTATCCGGGCCACCGTAAGCCAAGGTTCGCAACGGTAAGCCACCGTCAGCCCCCAGGACTTTGGACCTACACCCCAAAACCGCGCGGGTATAACACCCTCGTGTTCGGAATCGTCCTGAGCCTCGGATCGTATCGCTCCTGCCCCAGTGGCGGGTTGATCGGTGCTGAGTCCTAGACGGGAAACTCCTCAGCTTTCCGACGGCCCGCCAGAGACTCTCTGGCGGGCCTTTTCTTTGCCCCACGCACCTTGAAAACCGCATCGCGTTCACCCATCCCCCGCTGGGCAAATTGGTAAAGTCGCCTGTCTTAGGAACAGGATTTTTCTCCGTTCGAGTCGGAGGCGGGGGACCATTTTGGAGGGCTTTCCGAGCGGCCAAAGGAGCCCCTTTCGAAAAGGGGTGGGCGTCCACAAAGGCGTCTCGCGGGTTCGAATCCTGCGCCCTCCTCCAGCTTCGGTGGGTTGGCAGAGCGGTCGATTGCGCGTCTTTGCTAAAGACGTGGACGAGAGTCCCGCAGGTTCGAATCCTGCCGCACTCACCAAACTGTTCGAGGTTCGGTCGAATTCCGTCCCGTCTATCCGACTCTCTAAAGGATCATGCCGCAGTATCTGGTCTCCATCTACCATCCCGACGACTACGACTCCGCTGTGGAGGACGAGGCGATGCATCGCGACATCGACGCGCTCAACGAGGAGATGGTCGCCGCCGGCGTCCGGGTCTTCGTCGGTGGCCTGCACCCGGCGAGAAGCGCGAGGTCGCTGCGGGCGCAGCCCGCGGGCGGGGTGCTGGTCACCGATGGAGCGTACCTGGAGACCCGGGAGCACGTGGGCGGCTTCTGGGTGCTGGAGGCCGCCGACCTGGACGAGGCGCTGACGTGGGGCCGCAAGGCCGTCGTCGCCTGCCGCGCGCCGGTCGAGGTGCGCCCGTTCCACCAGGCTACTGAGTAGGTGATCTCCTTCGAGGGTGTTTCGTCATTCGTCCCGCATGGCCTTGACGTGGGGGTCACGCCCGCGTCACCCCTTCCTTTCGCTCCGGCGAGAGGAAGGGGACAGGGGATAGAGAGTCCGAAAAGGCCCCGGCTCTCCAGGAAAGTGTCGAGATGGAGACCAGGACTGCCACTCTCCGGAGTGGCTTCAGCACGCATAAACGCATGGGAGCAGCTTCCCCTCGGCGGTTCTCACACCTCCTACTCATCTCCCTCTGCGTCGCACGACCGCAAGGGGGCTTCCCGCCAACCCCGATCTGTAGCGTTACCATAGCCGCGGTCCGCAAACGTAAGCCACCGTCCGCGCAACCCTACCTCGGCCGCGCCACCACGATCCCCGTGTGGTGCTTGGGATCGAGCCGCTCACTCAGCCGAACGCCCAGCTTCACGTCGTTCCGCCCCGGAGCGTTCGTCGCGTCGAAGAACCGCAAGACGCCGTCCCCGTCCCGGTACGCAAGACCGGTGTGCGCGATGTCGATCCCGACCTGCGACGCGCAGAGGCCGACGATGTCGCCCGTCTGGAGCAGCGGCTCGACCGCCGCCACCCTCTCGCGCGGCACGTACGTCTTCGGCACCGCGTTCAACCGCGCCTCCATCCGCGCGATGGCGGGCACGAGGGACGGGTTCGCCTTGAGCTGCTTGTAGGAGTTCGGGTGCGCGGACATGAAGCCCACCTTCTGCGTGAACGGCTCCGCGCCCGGCAGCTCGGGCGTCAGCTCCTTCACGATCCCCTTGCGGGCGTTGTCCTCGATCCACTCCATCGTGTAGTGCAGACGGGTGGTGTAGTCGCCCAGCCGCCCGTCCCGGTACCGGGTCTGGCGGACCGCGTACAGCAGGCGCTCCCGCGTCAGCCCCTGCGGGATCACCCGCGCCATGTCAAGGGTCGACTCGAAGAACGTCACGCAGTCCAGCCCCTCCAGATCGACGGTGCAGTATTCCATCGGCTCGTCCGTCTCCAGGGTGAAGGCGACGTACGGCGTCCCGACGAGCTCCAGGCCGACCCGTCCCATCCGCTCACCGATCGGCAGCGCCGCCCAGTTCTCCGCCTTCACCTTTGCCGAAATCCGATCGAGCACGGCTTGGCCCTGGAACCGTTCGAGCGGCTTTCCGGCCCCCCTCTCCCCTCCGGGGGAGAGGGGTTGAGGGTGAGAGACCCGATACCCCTCCCCTTGGGGAGGGGTAGGGGTGGGGTTCAAAAGACTCCCGACTGCTCGGAGAGGTAGCGCGAGTCCCGCCCCCGCAATCAGCAGATCACGCCGCGTCATGCCATCACCCTTCCCCGTGTCACCGTGCGGAACGCCTCGATCGCCCGGTCTGTCTTCGCGTCGTCGATGTCCGCGTGGAACACCAGCCGGATGCGGTTCGCCGCGTTGGGGAAGCAGAGCAGACCCTCGGCTCGAAGCTCCTCGACCACCTCCTCCGCCGGTCGCTCGGTGTCCACCATCACCATGTTCGTCTCCACCGTCGCGGGATAGGTGGCGAGACCGGGCAGATCGCTCAGCGCCTCGGAGGCGCGCTTCGCCCGCGCGTGGTCCTCCGCGAGCCGATCGACCATCTTCGTGAGGCCTACAATGCCGCAGGCGGCGAGCAGACCCGCCTGCCGCATCCCGCCGCCCAGTCGCTTCCGCCAGATCCTCGCCCGGTCGATAAAGTCGGCGGGGCCGCAGAGGACCGAGCCGATGGGCGCGCGCAGCCCCTTGCTCAGGCAGAAATTCACGCTGTCCACGTGCCGCGCGATCTCCCGCACCGGGACGTCGAGCGCGACCGCCGCGTTGAACACCCGCGCGCCGTCGAGGTGGACCCTCATCCCATGGTGGTCCGCGATCCGGCGGTACTCGGCCATCGCGTCGAGCGGCACGACCGCCCCGCCCGCCCGGTTGTGCGTGTTCTCCAGGCAGAGCAGCGTCGTGCCCGGCGTGTGGATGTTCGCCTTGAGGACACGCTTCTCGACCGTCGCCGGGTCGATCGTGCCGCGCGAGGAGGGGAGTGTCCAGCTCACGACCCCCGCGATCAAGGCGGGCGCGCCGACCTCATAGTACAGCACGTGCGCCTCCTCCTCGATGAGGATCGCGTCGCCCGGCTTGCACCAGCTCGCGAGCGCCATCTGGTTGCCCATCGTGCCGCTCGGCACGAACACGGCGGCCTCCTTCCCCATCGTCCGCGCGGCGAGCGCCTCCAACTCGAGGACCGTCGGATCGTCGCCGAGCACGTCGTCGCCAATCTCGGCGTTCTGCATCGCCTCCCACATCTCGGGCGTGGGGCGGGTGACCGTGTCGGATCGGAGGTCGACGAGGTGGGCCTGGGGGTTCGTCATGCCGGTTGGGAAAGTAAACCCCGTCCGGATACCGGGACGGCCCCGTAGCCGCCGGATGGTTCGTGCCAGCGCCGCGCAGCGGTCTGCTTGGCCTTTGGCCCACGTCAAAAACCCTCGTCACGGTTGACTATTTCGCCCCTGCGCGGCATAGGAACCGTGACCCTCTCGCACCTCCCATCGCTCCCCCACGCCGCGGGTTTCCAATCTGAACAAAATCTCCGCCCTCACCTCCACCAGACGTCGGGAATCTGCGGAGGCGCCATTTTGATAGCACTCGAACCCCCTTTGCAAGCATCCCACGAGTTTCCGACCGCACATTCTCGATCAAAAAGCCCTCTTGCGGACGACCGGGAATAGACCTCCCTCTGTCAAAGCCCCACCGGCTGGATCACCGGCTGGACCTCCCCGAACGCCGCGACGATCTCCG
>CAXTOO010000003.1:27581-27958 GCA_964245875.1 uncultured Fimbriimonas sp.
AATCCATATCGTCCAGCCGCGCGAGCGCCTCTTCGACCGTCAGCGGCGCGGGCAGAGGATAGGTCGCGGCGTCGAACCAGCGCGCGAGTCGGACCACCGGATCACGCTCGTCCTCCAGCGACGCGGCAAGCCGCACCGCCGAGAGATCGTCCCGACCCAGACGGTGGGCCGTGGCGACGGCGTACACCGCCGCCCGGTCCCCCCTCGCGATCCGCTCGCGATCCCAATCGGCCCTCGCCGCCTGGATCGTTTGGCCCATATCCATCGCAAGGTTGAGTCTAGCCTAGTAGACTGGCCCACGTGGAAGCTCCTCCCCAATTCTCGGGCGCGCCCAAGAAGAGCAAGACCGGCCTCATCATCGGCGGCATCGCCCTCGC
>CAXTOO010000003.1:27968-48442 GCA_964245875.1 uncultured Fimbriimonas sp.
CCCGCCGCCGACACGCTGCGACCGGCATAGTCGCGCGCGGCATCGCCCTCGCCGTCGTCCTCTGCTGCTGCGGCGTCTGCGGCCTCGGCGGATACTTCGGCAAGGACCTGTTCAAGAACGCGCTCGGCTTCTCCGCCTGCGGCCTCGCGATCAACACCGACCGCGACGCCCTCATCGGCTACGCCAATGCCCACGGCGGCAAGCTGCCCGCCGCCGGGACCTGGCAGGACGACATCAAGCCGTACATCCGCAAGGCCTCCCTGGGACGGCGCGGGCAGGAGATGATCCCCCTCCCCGGACCCGACGACGGATTCTGCGATCAGGCGGCGAAGACCGGGATCACCTTCAACGCCGACCTCGCGGGCAAGACCCTCGCCGACGTGAAGGACCCGTACGACACCGTCGCCCTCTTCGAGACGCCCGGCACCGGCCGGAACAAGACGGGCAAGTGGTCCGAGCCGCCTTTCGCCACGTCGCCCAAGGTGATCGCGCAGGAGGGAAGGGGCTGGATTCGCCAGCCCCTCCAGGGCGACGCCTCGGTGAAGGACCGGAACGGCTCCTCGACCGCGGTGCCGAAGGTCGGGTCCCGCGCGGGCGGCGCCTCGATCCAGATCGACACGAAGTCGGGCAAGGGCGGCGGCGCATCATCGGAGGAGTGATGGACGCGGATGCCGTCTACGCCTCGGTGGTCGCCAAGACCGCCAAGCATCTGAATCCTAACCTCGCAAAGCTCATGGCCTTCGCGGGCTTCGGGGCGGAGATGCGCGGCGAGGGCTGCTATCTCTTCGACCACGAGGGTCGGCGGTTCCTCGACTGCCTGGGCGGCTACGGCACCTTCAGCCTGGGCCACCGCCACCCGGCGGTCGTCGGCGCCGTGCGCGACGGCCTAGACCGCCTCGGCATGAGTGGCAAGGCGTTCTTCAGCCCGAACGCCGCCGACCTCGCGGAACTGCTCGCCCAGAACTCGCCCGACGGACTGGAACTGGCCTTCTTCTCCAACTCCGGGACGGAGGCGGTCGAGGCGGCCCTGAAGTTCGCGAAGGGCGCGACCGGCCGTCCCGGCATCGTCTCGACGCTCGGCTCGTACCACGGCAAGACGATCGGCGCGCTCTCGACCACCGGCCGCGAGAAGTACCGCAAAAAGTTCGAGCCGCTCATGCCGGGCGTGTCGTTCGTGCCCTTCGGCGACGCCGAGGCGGCGCAGGCGGCGATCTCCGGGGAGACGGCGGCGTTCATCGTCGAGCCGGTCCAGGGCGAAGGCGGCATCCTGCTGCCGCCGGACGGCTACCTCCGGGCGATCCGCGAGGCCTGCGACCGGCACGGCGCGCTGATGATCGCCGACGAGGTCCAGACCGGCCTCGGGCGCACGGGCACCCTCTGGGGCGTGGAGCACGACGGCGTCTCGCCCGACATCCTGACGAGCGCCAAGGCGCTCGGCGGCGGCGTCATGCCCATCGGCGCGACGCTCTACACGCCCGCGATCTACGAGGGCGTGTTCGGCGAGAACCCGATGGCCCACACGAGCACCTTCGGCGGCAACCCGCTCGCCTGCGCGGCGGCACTGGCGGCGGTGCGGACGCTCATCGCCGAGGAGCTTCCGCGTCGCTCCGCCGAGATGGGCAAGCGCCTTCTCAAGGGCCTAGGCGAAGTCTCGCGGCGTCGCCTGGACACGGTCGCCGACGCCCGCGGGCGTGGGCTGATGGTCGGCCTGGAGTTCCGCGAGGACGAGGTGGGCGAACTGGTGGTGGCGTCGCTGCTGAAGCGCGGGGTCTGCGTGGCCTACGCCCTGAACAACCCGCGCGTCCTTCGCTTCGAGCCGCCGCTCATCATCGACGCCGAACAGATCGACTTCGCGGTCGAGGCGGTCGACGCCGCCATTGGCGAGACGGAGGAGATGCTCGCGGATCTCTAGATCTCGACTCGAACCCGCTCGCCCCGCTTCGCCGACTCGACCGCCGCGAACACCATCGCGAGCGACTTGATGTTGTCGTGGCACTCGCCCTGCGGCGTTTCGCCCGTCTCCAGTGCCCACAGGAACTCTCGCAGCGATCCCTTGATTGCGGCATCCATCGGCGTCGGCGTCTCCTCGATCCGCTCGACCGGCCGCGTGAACCCCCCGTCGCCGCTCACGATCTCCGCGCAGGGTGTGCCGTTCGCCGCCCAGATCGCGCTTCCGTTCGGGCCGACCGCGCGCCAGTCGCCGTCCCAGCTCGTCGGCAGGCCGTCGGCGCACCACGACCCGCGATAGGCGAACCGCAGCCCATCCGTCATCTCGAAGAGGCAGTTCGCGCAGGCGGCGCCCTGGTACCACGACCAAGCGGGGCTGAACTCCTCGGCGTAGACGCTCACCGGATCGGCCCCGCTCAGGAACCGGGCCGCGTCGAACGTGTGGATCGCCATGTCGAGCAGCAGGACGTGGGCCATCTCGTCGCGGAAGCCGCCGAAGTGCGCGCCGATGGAGAAGTCGGCGTTCAGGATGCCCAAGCCACCCAGCCGCGCGATCAGCCGGCGGTAGGCGACGAGCCCCGCGTCGTACCGGCGGCTCTGGCTGACCATGTACAGCTTGCCCGCCGCCTCGCTCGCCTCGACCATCGCGCGGGCCTGCGCCATGCTCGTCGCCATCGGCTTCTCGCCGATGACCGGCAACCCCCGTGAGAGCGCGAGCAGGGTCACGTCGTGGTGGACCTCCGGCGGGGTCACGTCGACCACGAAGTCGGGCGCGACGCGGTCGATGAGGCTGCTCAGGTCGGTTCCGGTCGGAACGTCCAGTTCCAACATGGTAGCGGCCTCCGTCGCCGCGCCCTCGCGGGCATCGACCCACCCCGCGAGCAATCCCGCTTCCTTCAGGTTCCTTCCCCAGGCGCGGCCCATCCCGCCCGCCCCGACCAACAGTCCTTTCACCCTGCGACTATAGCCCGTGGTTCAGAATGGACGCATGATCCCCGAGATCGACGTGGCCGCCCTTCGTGCGGAGCTCGACGGCCCGAACCCCCCGACGGTGCTCGACGTCCGGGAGACCGACGAACTGCTCGTCAGCCGTCTGCCCGACGAGGTCGTCCCGATTCCGCTGGCGCACCTGCCGAATGCCATGAAGAACCTCGATCCCGACGCGCGCTACGTCGTGGTCTGCCGGGTGGGCGGTCGCAGCGCCCAAGCGACGGCGTTCCTGCTGGGGCAGGGGTTCAAGGACGTTCGGAACCTCGCGGGCGGCATGAACGCCTACGCCCGCGAGGTCGATCCGTCGTTGCCGGTGTACTAACCCTTGACGTTCACGAGCGAGGCGCGCTTGAGTTCCAACCGCTTGAGGCCGTTGTCGTGGGAGATCGCGAGGCGGACGGTCGAGCCGACCGGCCCGGCCATCAGCGTGCGGAAGCGGCGCGAACCGACTTGGACCAAGTCCTCGCCGTCGACCATCAGCACCGAGTCGCCCTCCTTGATCCCCGCCGCCGCCGCCGGGCTGTCCGGCGCGACGAGGTAGACCTCGGTCCGCTTCGTGCGCGGATTGTAGCCCGCCGAGATCCCGACGTCGCCCTTCTCGATGTTCGCGATGGGATTCTTCCAGTTCTGGAGCCAAACGCGGCGGCGCGCGTAGTCGATGGTGATGTTGAAGTTGTTCAGGAAGCCGAAGCCGACCGTGCCGTCGCCCTCGGCGGACGAGCTCGGAAGGTCGATGATGTCCCACACCGACGGTGGCGTGGGCACGCCGAAGATCGTGAGCGGCGGCATCTGGTACTGCCACGACTCGACCGCGCCCGAAGCCACGCCGGACTGCTTGGGGAACTTGTGCGGCCTGTCCCTTTCCCAGAGTCCGACGCGCTCCAGCACGTCGCGGTGGGTCGTCGCGTAGAACGCGTTGCCCGTGTCGAGGGCGAGGGTCAGCTTCTGGTCCGTCGGCGTGGTGACGAACATCTCCAGCGACGACTTGCCGATGGGCAGGAGCTTCTGGAGAAAGGTCGTCTTGTTGTCCGGCGTCAGCTTGGAGATGTCGTGCGAGTCCGGGTGGAAGACGAACTTGCTGTGCTCGAAGTCGATGGTGAAGACCTTGCCCTTCATCGCCGAAAAGCCGAGGATCCCGTCGCAATGCTGGCCGTACTCGGCGCTGTAGTCCGCGTGCTGCTGGACGATCAGGGTGTCCGAGTCGATCGGAACGGTGAGCGCGCCGATCTGAAGGCTCTTTGGCTTCACGGTGCCCACCTGGAGCGTGCCCACGAAGTCGTGGAGAGTGGCGGTGCCGGTTGACTTCCCAAGGTCGATCGCGGTGTCGATCACCGCCGTCCCGCCGTAGCCCGTGTCGAACATGAGCGACACCTTCTGGCCATTGACGGTCGCGTCGACGATCATGGCCTCTTCGGTCTTGCGGAAGGGCACCTCGATGGTGCCGGTCTGGGCGGGCGTCGAGAGGGCGATCAGGGCGGCGAGGAGGGGCATCGCTTTCGTTCTACTGTACGCCCTCGCTGTGCCCGATGGTTTCGCGTCCGTAAAAAAGGTAGAGCGCGAGGGGAAGCGCGTGGAGCGTCCCGACGAGCGGACAGATGAAGGCGGGCAGGAGCCAGACGAACCGCTTGCGCCGGTCGAACACGTCCACGAAGGTCCAGACGAACCCCGCGAGGGCGCTGAACACGATCACGAGGACGCTGCCGAAGCCGAGCGGCGAAGCGAGGACCGCCATGCCACCCGCCTTGGCGAGATCCTTCCCCGCGACCAGGTGATAGCCGGCGGGGACGTGGGCTCCTGGGGGAAGAGGGAGAACGGGATGGACCGTGAAGTTGAGCGCGAAGGCGAGCACGGCGAGCGCGAGGACACCCTGGCCGACCCGCGTCCAAGCCTTGCCGAGTCCGAGCAGAGAGGGCACGGGCTGAGGAGTGTCGCCTGTCGTCTGACCTTCTTCCATTACGATCTGGCGGGTCCGAACCGTCGATCTTCGATCGTCTGTTGGGCCGCTACGGTGCAAGGTACCCCCGCTCAGCTTGCGAGGTCCCCGCGCATTCTGTATAATAGCCACGCCGCAGAGGCCGATCTCCGCGTGTCAAGGTGCCATCCGTGACTCCTCCTATGACGAAGCTCTCCTTCCGATGCGGCCTCGCCGCCCTCGCCCTCAGCGTCGTCCTCGTCGGATGCGGCGACAACAAGACCGCGGACAACGCGCCGACCCCCGCCGGGGGGACGACGGCGCCGACGACCGACCCGTCGGGCGGCGCGAAGCGCCCCACGCCCACCGCGGCGCCGGTGAAGATCGAGGGCGACACGATCAAGGTCGGCCTCGTGGCTTCCCTGAGCGGCGAGAACAAGCCCTGGGGCGACGACAGCCAAGCGGGCGCGGTGATGGCCGTGAAGGAGATCAACGACCAGGGCGGCATCAACGGCAAGAAGGTCGAGCTTCTCGTGCAGGACGACGCCTCGACCCCCGAGGGCGGCAAGACGGCGGCGGAGAAGCTGCTCTCGCAGGGCGTGGTGGAGCTGATCGGCGAGGTCTCCAGCGGCATCACCATCCAGATCGCCAACTCCGCCTTCGAGAAGAACGTCCCCGTGGTGGACATCGGCGGCACGAAGACGACCCTCACCGACATCGGATCGAACGTGTTCCGCGTCTGCTACACCGACGATTTCCAGGGGCCGGTCATGGCGACCTTTGCCTACCAGGAGCTCGGCCTGCGCAACATCGCCCTGATGACGGACAACAAGGCGCCCTACAGCCAGGGCCTCAGCGCGGCCTTCAAGACGCAGTTCGAGAAGCTCGGCGGCAAGATCGTGGACGAGGAGAAGTACAACACCTCCGACACCGCGTTCCAAGGCCAGCTCAACCAGATGAAGACCAAGAACCCCGACGGCGTCTTCATGAGTGGCTACTTCACCCAGGTCGGCTCCATTGCGCAGCAGGCGAGGGCGGCGGGCATCACCGCGAAGTTCCTCGGCGGCGACGGGTGGGACAGCCCGACGCTCCTCGACAAGGGCGGCAGCGCCATCGTCGGCGGCTTCATGTGCAACCACTACAACAACAAGGAGGACCGGCCCGAGGTCAAGGAGTTCCTGAAGAAGTGGGGCGCCGCACACGGCGGCAAGGAGCCGGGCACGACAATGGCGGCCCTCGGCTACGACGCGGCGATGGTCGGACTCGACGCGGTCAAGCGGGCCAAGTCGCCCGACAGCGCGGGCGTCATCGCCGCCCTGGACGAGACCGACAACTTCCCCGGCGTGTCGGGCGCGATCACCCTCAAGGGTGGCAACGGCAATCCGAAGAAGCAGGCCCTCGTGGTCGAGGTGCGACCGCTCTCCGAGGGCTTCCAGGTCTTCCGCAAGGCGTACAAGCCGGAAGACATCAAGTAGAAAACCCGTGCTCGACCTCGCGCCGCACCTCGTGGCGGGGCTGGATTTCTCCGCCCTGCCCCAACAGCTCGTTACCGGGCTCCTCATCGGGGCGATCTACGCCCTCGTCGCTCTCGGCTACACGATGGTGTACGGCGTGCTCAAGCTGATCAACTTCGCCCACGGCGAGGTGTTCATGCTCGGCGCGTACGTCTCGCTCTTCGTCTCGTGGAGCCTCGGGTACACGCCCGGCAACGCGCTCCAGCACGGAAGCTGGGGAGCGCTCGCCCTCATGCTCCTCGCTTCGATGGTCGCGTGCGGCCTCATCGGCGCCCTCATCGAGCGGCTCGCCTACCGACCCTTGCGGAGCCAGCCGCGCATCGCCTCGCTCATCACCGCCATCGGCGTTTCGCTGCTCCTCCAATACGGCGGGCAGATCTTCCTGCTCGGGGGCAACCCCCAGAACGTCGACGCGAAGGTGAGTCCCGTCTACAGCGGTTCTCCCCAGACCGACAACGTCACCGTTCACCTCGTTCCCGGCAGCAAGGACCTCGCTGCGCAAGCCGATTCCCTAAAGGCGAAGATGGACGCCACCGAGACGGCCTACGCCGCCGCGTCCAAGGGCAAGGACGCCTTCAATCTGCCCGACGATGTGAAGGCGCTTCGCACGGCCTCCCAGGACGCGGCGCGCGCCTATAACGAAGCGCGCGGGAAGGCCGACAACTCGGGGGTGACCGTCGCCATGCCCAAGGGGCAGCTCATCATGCTCGGTACCACCCTCGTCCTGATGGCGGGCCTCACCTACCTCGTGCTCTTCACCAAGCAGGGAAGGGCGATGCGTGCGGTGTCGCAGGACTTCGACGCGGCCTCGCTGATGGGGATCAGCGTGAACAGCATCGTCACGTTCACGTTCGTCCTCGGCTCGGCCCTGGCGGGGGCGGGAGCCATGATGGCGGCGACCTTCCAGAGCGGCACCAACATCACGACCTTCTTCGGGGTCCTGCCCGGTCTCAAGGCGTTCGTCGCGGCCGTGTTCGGCGGAATTGGCAACATTCCCGGCGCGGTGCTCGGCGGACTCCTGATCGGCATCACGGAGAACCTCGTGGTGTGGGCGGGCTATCCCGGCTACAAGGACGCCGTGGCGTTCGTCGTGCTGGTCGCGGTGCTCATGTTCCGGCCCGGCGGCCTGCTCGGCTCGAACAAGGTGGAGAAGGTATGAGGTTCTGGAGCGTTCGGATCGGCTCTCTCGTCGGCGCGTTCGCGATGTGCTTCCTTCTGGAGCGTCTCGGGCGAGGGCTCGACTCCTTCACCCAGCAGCTCATGGTGCTGGCCGGGCTCTACGTCACGCTGGCGGTGAGCCTGAACCTTATCAATGGCATCACGGGCCAGTTCTCGATCGGCCACGCCGCGTTCTACCAGGTGGGTGCTTACACATCCGCCTATCTGGGCATCCGGTTCTACCACGGGCAGCCCATCCTGCCGTGGCTGCTGCTCATGTCCCTCGCGGGCGCGCTCACGGCGGCGGTGGCGGGCCTCGTCGTGGGCCTCCCCTCGCTTCGGCTGAAGGGCGACTACCTCGCGATCGTGACCCTCGGCTTCGGCGAGATCGTCCGCATCGTCATCCAAAACCAGGAGGCTCTGGGCCAGGCGTCGGGCCTCGACGTGAAGCCCCACACGACGGCCCAGCCCATCATGTTCGTCGCCCTGCTCGCCGTGCTGTGCGTCGCCGTCTGCCGCAACCTTCTGAAGACGGCCCACGGTTTGCCCTTCCTCGCCGTGCGCGAGGACGAGGTCGCCTCCAGCGCGATGGGTGTGAACGTGACAGTGGTCAAGGTGACGGCCTTCGTGCTGGGCAGCGGCTTCGCCGGGGCGGCGGGGGCGATCTACGCCAATTCGCTCGGCGCGATCAACCCCGACCTTTTCAGCGCGACGCTCTCGATCGCCGTGCTCTCCATGGTCGTTCTCGGCGGCACCGGCTCAATCACCGGTTCCGCCCTCGCCGCCCTCGTCCTGTTCTACATCCCCGAGAAGATGCGCGACATCTCCGAGGTCCGGATGTCGCTCATCGTCGGAGGCCTGCTCGCGGTCGGCCTCGCCGTCTCCGCAATTCGGGCCGTCACCAGCCGCGTCCACAAGGGGCCGGCGGTCCGCGCCGGGCTATACGTGGGAGCGGTGTTCGGCGCGATCGCCATCGCCGAGATTCTCGCCGCGGTCCTTGGACATTTCGGTCCATTCGAGGGCGTCGTGGAAGGCGCCAAGCTGCGGCTCGTGGTCTCCGCCGTCGTGCTGATCGTCCTCATGCTCGTTCGTCCCCAGGGCGTGTTCGCGCACCACGAGTTCTCTTGGAGCTGGGTCGCCCGCCTTCTCGGACGCAAGGCGCCGACGAAGGAGGTGGCGGCGTGAGCCTCCTCCAACTCCAAGAGGCGACGATCCGCTTCGGTGGCCTCGTGGCGGTGAACAAGGTCTCGTTCGAGCTCGACAAGGGCGACCTCTTCGGCCTCATCGGCCCGAACGGCGCGGGGAAGACGACCCTCTTCAACATCGTCACCGGCGTCTACAAGCCCACGAGCGGCGACATCCGCCTGAACGGCACGAGCATCGCGGGCACCCCCGCGAACAAGATCGCCAACAAGGGCATCGCCCGCACGTTCCAGAACATCCGCCTCTTCAAGTCGCTCTCCGTTCTGGAAAACGTCGTGGTGGGCGGCTTTCTGAGGCACAAGACGGGACTCGCCGGGGCGATGGCCTACCTGCCGCCCGCGATCAAGGAGACCGAGCGGCTGAAGGAGGAGGCGATGGAGCTGCTGAGGGTCGTGGACCTCGACCACGTCGCTAACGTCCGCTCCGCCGACCTCTCCTACGGAATGCAGCGCCGCCTTGAGATCGCCCGCGCGATGGCGACGCAGCCCCAACTGCTCCTTCTCGACGAACCTGCCGCCGGCATGAACCCGCAGGAGAAGCAGGAGCTGAACGGCATGGTCCGCAAGATCCGCGACGAGCACGGCCAGACGATCCTGCTTATCGAGCACGACATGAGGTTCGTGATGTCGCTCTGCGAGCGGATCGTGGTGCTCGACCACGGCGAGGAGATCGCGCGGGGCAACCCCGACGAGATCCGGAGCGACCCCAAGGTCATCGCGGCCTACTTGGGCGAAGCCTCGGACTAGCGTCCGAAGAAGCCCACGATGAGACGGATGATCATGCCTCAGAGCTAGAGGTACAAGATGGGTCCGCCGCCCGGCCCACCGAGCGCGTTGCGTCGTAGAACACGCCCTCGATCTGAACCGGCACCTTGTTCCCCGCGCACTCGCGGCACCGAAAGCCGTTCGCCCGATCGCATGACCGACAGAATCGGCTGTCCGCAGGATTCTCCGTTCCACACGCGGCACATCGCGCACTCATCGCGCGTCCCCACCCTATTGGTCCTCGCCCGCGCGAGTACCCTAGTGAAAAATGCGGATCACCCTCGACGAGTCGCAGTGTCGCAACCTCGCAGTGTCCTCCCGCCGCGAATGGATCCTCACCAACGGGATCGGCGGCTACGCGATGGGCACCGCCTCGGGAATGCTCGCCCGTCGCTACCACGGCCACCTCATCGCCGCCGTCACCCCGCCGACAGGCCGGATGCTCCTCCTCGCGACGATCGAGGAGACCGTCCAGGGCAGCGGCCCGCCGGTCGGGGTCTCGACGAACCAGTACCCCGGTGCCGTCCATCCCGAGGGCTACCTCTACCTGCGCCGTTTCGAGGCTGCGCGCGACTACGTGCGGTGGAGCTATCGCACGGCGTCGGGCGAGCTCACGAAAGAGCTGAGGCTCCACCCCGGAACGAACGCGGTCACCGTCCGCTACCGCAACACCGGCAAGGCGCCCCTTCTCCTCACCGCGCGGCCCCTCGTGTGCCACCGCGACCACCACGGCGAGTTCCACGAGCGGCACGACTATCCTCAAGCCCTCCTCTTCCCGCCGAACGGCGAGGTCGTCGAGCAGGACGGCGTCGGGCTGTTCCTCTCGCACCCCGGCGCACACCGCGTGCCCGTGCAGGGTTGGTACTACCGCTTCGAGCACCTGCGCGAGATCGACCGTGGCCTGCCCGCGCGCGACGACCTGTTCTGCCCCGTCGAACTGCGCTGGGAGCTTCGGCCCGGCGAGGAGGCGACGCTCGTGGCCGCCGACTCCCCGAACGTCGAGCCGATGCCCGCCGCGCCGGACGAGGAGGAGGCCCGCGGCGTCGGGCCGATGCTCCGGCAGGCAGCGGAACGGTTCCTCATCGAGACGCCCAGCCGGCGCACCGTCATCGCGGGCTGGCCCTGGTTCACCGACTGGGGCCGCGACACCATGATCTCGCTCCCCGGCCTCTGCCTTCACACCGGACGCATCGAGATGGCGCGTGGCATCCTGGACGACCACGCGAGCCTGCTCGACGGCGGCCTCATCCCAAACCGCATCCCGGAGGTCGGCGAGAAGCCGGAGGACAACACGGTCGACGCGACCCTCTGGTTTGTCAACGCAATCGGGCGCACCCTGGAGAAGGAGTGGGACGAAGCGTTCGCGCGTCGGATGCTGGCGGCGGTCGAGAAGGTGTTCGACGCCCACATGGCGGGCACGAAGCACGGCATTTGGGTCGATCTGGCGGACGGGCTGCTCACGCAGGGCGAGGCTGGCCTCCAACTCACCTGGATGGACGCGAAGGTGGGCGATTGGGTCGTCACGCCGAGGGCGGGCAAGCCGGTCGAGATCAACGGCCTGTGGGCGAACGCCTGCCGAACGATGGCATGGCTCGCCGAACGCCTCGGATCGCCACGGGCGGCGGAGTTCGGTGCGGCGGGCGACCGGGCGGCGTCGTCGTTCGAGGCGAGGTTCTGGAACGAGGCGCGCGGCTTCTACTTCGACACGGTCGATCCGGACGACGCCTCGCTCCGACCGAACCAGGTGCTCGCGATGGCCCTGCCCCACTCGCCTTGCGATGCCGACCACGCTCGCCGGGCGCTCGCCGTCGTCGGCACCGAGTTGGCGACGCCCTACGGCCTACGGACGCTCGGTCCCGGCGAGCCGGACTACACGGGACGCTACGAGGGCGACATGGGTCGTCGGGACGCGGCCTACCACCAGGGCACGGCGTGGCCCTGGCTTCTCGGACCCTACGCCACGGCGGTGGCGAGGTTCGGCGAGGGTCCGGCAGAGGCGAGACGGCTGCTTCGTGAGGCGAAGTCGATGCTTACCGAGGACGGTCTTGGAGGAATAGCGGAGGTGTACGACGGCGACAGCCCGCAACGCCCCGGCGGCTGTCCCTGGCAGGCGTGGAGCGTGGGCGAGATCCTGCGCGCATGGGTCGAAGACGCGCGGGGCGAGTAGATCCTGGCGCGAGAGACCCTTCGCGCGAAGGGTCTCTCGCGCTACTTCTTCGCCAATCGGAACGTCCGCGCGACGTCCTTCTCGATCCGCAGGATCGCGTCGGGCGCGTTCGTCGAGGCGAAGCGCAGGGCGTAGGCGTCTGCGCCGTCCAGGAAGACGTACGAGACATGGCACTCCTGGTCGCCGATCCGGTTCTGGCCCTTCGCCACGAGCCTTACCGCCTTACCGACCGGCAGGTCGACGATCGACTTGTCCATCGATCGGTGCTGGTCCTGCTGCTCGGCCACCCCCGCCTCGTCCAGGTTCCCGTAACCCGCTTTCGGGATCTTCTTCACGTAGATCCGCGTCGGCTCCTCCGCCGGAATGGGCTTTGAGCCGTCGGTGCAGTGGAGCACGATGCCCTGCTTCTCGCGGAGCGTCGCCAGCTCCCGCTTCTCCATCGCGGCGTCCTCCCGCATCAATTGCGCGCCCATCTCCTGAGCCGGGCCACCCGCCGAACCGAGGTCCCCGCCGCCCATAAGCGACGAAGCGTCGAGGGTCCGCGCCACGCCCATCCGCCAGCCCGGCGGGATGGCGATGGAGACGCCGCTCTCCTTGTCGAAGGCGGTGGTCCACCCGGAGCTTCCGAGGTCGGGCGGCGCGGCGGCCTTGAGGGGTGGACCAGGATGCTTGCAGCCGACGAGCAGAAGGAGGGGAAGGGCAAGGAGACGACGGACTACGCTGGGCATTATAGATGAGCCCTGCCTACCGCGTGGGTATCTTCAAGGTATGTGGACGCAAGAGGTTCAGTCTTTGGCCAACGAGGTCGAGGCGTGGGCGCAGAGCGCGGGGATCGCGACCCAGCGCCACGCCGTTCATGCGGGCGAGCCGGTGCTCAGCCTGAACACGAACCACGGACAGGTCCATCTCGAGCCCGCGGAGTTCACCGAGGGCCGCGTTCCGACGGTGGTCTTCCTCTATGCCCAGCCCACCCTCCGCCAAGTCAGGCTCACCGGACCCTACGCTGGCTCTTGGGAGGCCCGCACGAGTCAGGACGTTCCCCTGCACATGGCTTGGAACAGCCAAGCGTTCCTTAGGCTCGTCAACGATCTGTTGGCATGAGCGCGTTCCAGGTCGCCTTCGCTCGGCTGGCACGAACCCAGAGCGACTTTGAGGCTGTCAAATCGGCCCTCTCCGCAGAGGCGTCTCGGCTTCGTGGCCTCGCGGGGAACGATCGGGAACGTGCGGATCGTGCCGCGGCGTCTAGCGAGTCGACCTACCTGATGCGTCTGCTTGCGGAGTTCGAAGGAACCCTCACCGAATTGGCGCCCCACCTTACGCCCGCGCTGGCGTTCGGCGGAGAAGACGGCCTATCCTCCAAGCTCGACGGCGTCGGGAAGAGGATGGGGATGCCGAGAGCGTTGCGGGAGCGTGCTAACTCCGATCTGCGACTCCTCCGTAACGACATGATGCATGGGAGGATCGGCGGGCTCGTCGTCGATTTCGACGCTGCCCACCGGCTCATGAAAGAATTTCTGCAGGCGTGCCACTAGCGAGCCTTCGCGGTCCTTGCCCTTTCTCCGCGGGCGCGGCGTTTCGGGCCGACGAGCCGTCAGAATAAGAAGGCCAGCCCCTCACCCCCATCCACCTGGGACGTGACGCCAAACGACTTTTCAGAAAAGGTCTTTGCGTCACGTCCTTCGGCGGACCCTCCTCTCCCCCGGAGGGTAGAGGGGAGCCCTTTGCCATGTGCCGCTCGTTCGTTCACGTCCACAACCACACGGAATACTCCCTCCTCGACGGGGCGAACCGCATTCCCGACATGGTGAAGTATGCCGCCGGGATGGGCATGGAGAGCCTCGCCATCACCGACCACGGCGTGATGTTCGGGGTGATGGAGTTCTACATGGAGTGCAAGAAGAAGGGCGTCAAGCCGCTTCTCGGCGTCGAGGCGTACGTCGCTCCGCAGGGCATCCACAACAAGAAGGGCGACGGCGAGAAGGCGGCCTACCACATGGTGCTGCTCGCCAAGGACCTCGATGGCTACCGCAATCTCTGCAAGCTCTCCACCATCGCCGCGTTGGAGGGCTACTACTACAAGCCGCGCGTGGACCACGACATCCTGCGCGCCCACGCCAAGGGCGTGATCGCCACCAGCGCCTGCCTCGGATCCGAGATTTGCCAGCAGCTCCTGCGCGGCGACTACGAGACGGCGCAGAAGACCGCTGGGATGTACAAGGAAATGTTCGACGAGGGTTCGTTCTTCATCGAGCTCCAGGACCACCGCATTCCCGAGCAGGCGGCGATCAAGGACGGCCTCCTCCGGATCTCGAGCGAGCTGAAGCTCCCGCTCCTCGCCACGAACGACGCGCACTACATGTGCAAGGGCGACTCCCAGCCGCACGACGTCCTGCTCTGCATCCAGACCGGCGCGCTCGTGTCGGACGAGAAGCGGATGCGCTTCCACAACGACGATTTCTATCTCAAGAGCCAGGAGGAGATGGGCGAGCTCTTCAAGGAGCACCCCGAGGCCCTGGAGAACACCGCCAGGGTCGCGGAGATGTGCAACGTCGAGCTGGACAAGCGGCGCGCGCCGATGCCCCAGCCCGAGGTGCCCGAGGGCATGGAGAACTTCGGCTTCCTGCGCGACCTCTCGGAAAAGGGGCTCTACGACCGCATGAAGGAACCCGAGGCGGCGCGCCAGCGGCTCGAGTACGAGCTCGGGGTCATCGAGAAGACCGGCTTCGGCGACTACTTCCTGCTCGTGCGCGAATTTGCCGAGGAGGCGCGTCGGAAGGGCATCTTCTACGGTGTGCGCGGCTCGGCGGCGGGTTCGCTCGTCTCGTACCTCATCGGCATCACCGACGTCGACCCCATCGACTACGGCCTCACGTTCGAGCGATTCCTGAACCCCGAGCGGATCTCGATGCCCGACGTCGACATGGACTTCGAGGACGCCCGCCGCCAGGAGATCATCGACTACGTGACCGAGCGGTTCGGGCAGGACCGCGTCGCGCAGATCGTCACCTTCGGCACCCTCGGCGCCAAGGCGGCGATCAAGGACTCCGGTCGCGTGATGGGCTACACGCCGCAGGAGACGGACCGACTGACGAAGTGCATCCCCACGCTCCCCGGCTGGTCGCTCGACCGGGCGATGAAGGAGCTTCCCGAGTTCCGCGGCATCGTCGAGAACGATCTGCGGGCGAAGAGCCTTTTCGACACCGCGAAGTCGATCGAGGGTATGTCGCGCAACTGTGGCGTCCACGCCGCGGGCGTGGTGATCTCGAAGGAGCCCCTTGTCGACTACATCCCCCTCTACCGGGGCAACGACGGGCAGGCGATCACCGCCTTCGAAATGGGCATTCTGGAGAAGATCGGGATGCTGAAGATGGACTTTCTCGGTCTGTCGAACCTCACCGTCCTCGCCCGCGCGGTGGACAACATCCGCGCCGCGGGCAAGCCCGACTTCACCATGGACGAGGCGGTCGAGGGCGACCAGAAGGCGTACGACATGCTCGCGCGGGGCGAGACCACAGGCGTGTTCCAGCTGGAGGGCGGCGGCATGACCCGCTGGGTCCAGCAGCTCAAGCCCAACTCCATCCGCGAGCTCGCGGCGATGGTCGCGCTGTACCGGCCGGGACCGATGGAGCACATTCCGCGCTTCATCGACACGAAGTTCGGCAAGCTCAAGGCCCAATACCTGGACGAAAGGATGAAGCCCATCCTGGAGGAGACGTACGGCATCATCGTCTACCAGGACCAGGTCATGCAGCTCGTGCAGGCCTTAGCGGGCTTTTCGCTCGGCAAGGCGGACGTGCTGCGCCGTGCGATGGGCAAGAAGGACGTCAAGGCGATGGCCGAGATGAAGACCGAGTACATGGAGGGCTGCGACGCCTCGGGCGTGGACCCGGCGTGCGCCGAAGAGGTCTGGCAACTCCTGCTCCCCTTCGCGGGCTACGCCTTCAACAAGGCTCACGCGGTCTGCTACGCGATCCTCGCCTACCAGACGGCCTGGCTCAAGGCGAACCATCCTGTCGAGTACATGGCGGCCCTGCTGTCGGTCTACCTGGACAAGGAGGATCGCGTGACCGCCTGCGTGGAGGAGTGCCGCCGCCAACGGATCACCGTGCTCTCGCCGGACGTGAACTGCTCGGCGAAGGACTTCTCCATCGAGGACGGCAAGTCGATCCGCTTCGGCCTGCTCGCGATCAAGGGCGTGGGCGCGGGCATCGTCGAAGGGATCATCGCCGAGCGCAAGGAGAACGGCCCCTACAAGCACCTGTTCGAGTTCGCGGAGCGGTCCAAGCCCTCGGGCATGAACCGAACCGCGCTGGAGGCGCTGGTCAAGGCGGGTGCGCTGGACGCCATCGACCGGAACCGCCGCAAGCTCCTGAGCCACGTGGACGGTGCGCTCGCCTACGCGGACCAGATGAACCGCTCGCGCCTCGCGGGGCAGGATTCGCTTTTCGGCGGAGACTCCGGCCCCGCGTCCATGTCGTTGCCGATGCTGCCCGAGGAGGACATGGCGGGACGAAGCGAGAACCTCGCGATGGAGAAGGAGGTCATGGGCATCTACGTCTCCGACCACCCTCTGCGCGGCCACGAGCGCACCGTCACCCAGCACTGCTCGCACACCGTCGCCCAGACAATGGAGCTGGCGGAGAACGAGCACGTCAAGCTCGCGGGCGTCATCGCGAAGATGCGCACGATCGTCACCAAGGCGGAGGGGAAGAAGATGGCCTCCATCGTCCTGGAGGACTTCACGGGCCAGATCGGCGCGATCGCCTTCCCGAAGACCTACGAGATGCTGCGAGACGTGCTGGTCAAGGACGCCGTCGTGACGATCACCGGCCACGTGATGCACAAGGAGATGCGCGGCGAGAAGTCGGTCGAGCTACGGTTGGACAAGATCGAGCCTTTGGAGGCGAACCTGGACCTCGGCGGCGTGGACGACGCGGTGGGCACGGTGAAGGTGTTCCTCCCGAAGGCGACCGAAAGCGAGCTTCGCCAGTTCAAGCGGCTCGTGGACGAGTTCCCCGGCGACTACGACCTGATGGTCCAGGTCCTGCCCGAGGACTCGTACCTTCCGTACTACCCCTCGCAGCACGTCAACCCGTCCGACACGTTTGTGCGCGCGGCGCGCGAGCGGCTCACGCGGGCGCGGATCGAGGTCGTGCATGGCGGCGGTCAGGCAAAGGCCGCCTAACCGGACCCCGGACTTCAGTCCGAGAAAACGATGGTTGACAAAATCGGTCCATGATTCCGAAGAAAGCAGGGGCTTCCCCCTGGACATTCGTCTCATCGAAGCGAGGTATCGGCCGTCAACCACCCTGCCTCGAAATTGGGTCCAAAGCCTCAACCAAAAGGGGACGAAAACGAAACGGAAAAACGCACGTCCGGACGGCGCATCCGGCGGGAACGGGCGTCCTCGGTGTACCGTTAGGCGAAGAACGGCATGAAGCGCTCCCTTCTCCTCCTCCCCGCCCTATTTCTCGCTGGACTCGCCTCGGCGCAGGATGCCTTCGACTTCCACGTCGCGGATGTCGGCCTCCTCCAGGCCAAGTCCGTCCAGACCGACGTGGGCATCACCGCCGCGGAGCGCGCGAAGATGAACGCCGCCGCCGCCGAGCACCGGGGACGCCTGCAGGCCTACGAGAAGCAGCTGAAGGCGCTCGGCGCGGTGGCGCCGGACAAGGCGAAGCTTCGTGGCTTCTTCGAGATTCTGAAGAAGGAGGTGATCTCGGACATCACCCCGGCGCAACTTCGACGGCTGCGCGAACTGACGCTCCAGCGCATCGGGCTGGTCTCGCTGACGGACGACACAGTGGCGAAAAAAGTGGGGTTGTCGGGAGGTCAGGTTGGTCGGCTGAAGTCGGCCTTTGAAACCGGTCGCACGAAGTTCATCGCGCTCCAACAGGCGACCGCGAAGCCGATCGTCGCGCCCTACCAGGGCAAGAAGCCCAAGGACCAAGCGCAGGCGGCGCAGTGGAACGCGGATGTCCAAGCCAAGCTGAAGGCGGCGGGCGAGCGGGTTAAGCCCCAACTCGTCGCGATCGGCAAAGGAACCGACGCCGCGATGATGGCGGTCCTGACCCCGGCGCAACGCGCGACGTGGAACGCCCTCAAAGGCAAGCCGTTCAAGGGCAAGTAGGCCAGTATCGGCGGAAGGGTGAAGGGGGTACCCTAAAGGAACAGCCCTTGGCACGGAGAAGTTAAAAGCTTGACCACCTCTTCCCGTCCGGCGACCGCGGACCCGTTAGCCGTCGCCGAATCGACCACAATGCCGCAACGACCGCGCGACCTCCTCTCTCGCGAAGACCGCCTAGAGATGTTCCGGCAACTCTACCTCGCACGGTACTTCGATGTTCGTCTTATCAAGGAGAAGAAACGCGGCCGCCTCCGCGGAACGCTCTACTCCTCGCACAACCAGGAGGCGGTGCTCGTCGGCTCGCTCTTCGGCCTCAAGCCGACCGACTGGATCTCGCCGATCCACCGCGACATGCCCGCGTTCTTCCTCAAGGACCTGCGCTCCGGCTGGGACAATCCGGAACGCGTCGGCATGACCATCGAGGAGGTCTGCGCCCAAGTTTGGGGCAAGGTCGGCTCGCCCGGACGGGCGCGCGACAACTGGTCGCACATCGGCTCCAAGAAGAACCGGATCGTGCACTCGACCTCGATGCTCGCCGGCACGATCCCCGTGGCGGCGGGCGTCTGCTACGCCGACCGGATGCAGGGCGGCGACGCCGTGGCGGTGACGTTCAACGGCGAGGGTGCCACCGCCCAGGGCATCTTCCACGAGGCGATCAACTACGCGGCGGTCCACAAGCTGCCGGTCGTGACCGTCGTCGAGAACAACCAGTGGGCGTACGGCACACCGACCAGCCTGGAGTTCCCCCTCGAGGATTTCGCCCGACGCGCCGACGGCTACGGAATCCCCGGCCTCGTCGCGGACGGGCAGGACGTCTTCGACGTTTACGACAAGGTCATGGAGGCGGTCGGATGGGCCCGCGCCGGCAAGGGTCCGAGCATCGTCGAGTGCAAGACGTTCCGAGCCTACGGCCATGGTGACCACGATGACGACCGAGCGGCAAAGTACCGCCCTGCCGATCTCGTCGAGACCGGACGGCGGCGCGACCCCATTGCGATCTGTCGCGCCGATCTCCTCGCCCTGGGCGACATTTCCGCGGAGTTCGGCTGCGCCGCGGAAGGTAAAGGTTCGGCTGAGACGACCAACGACGATTTCCCGCCGGAGGTCGTGGCCTACCTCGACCAGGGCATCGCCTTCGCGATGGCAAGCCCCTTGCCCGACGCCGAGGAAGCCGCCAAGTGGGTCTTCAAGGAGAAGGATTGATGGCGAACACCGCGATCGAAGCGCCCGCACCGGGCGCGAAGTTTTCCCCGGAGCAGGCTCCGGTCGCCGGTAGCGCAGGGCTGAAGAAGAACTACCTGACGGCCCTGAACGAGGCTCTTCGTGAGGAGATGGCACGCAACCCGCTGATGGTGTGCCAGGGCGAGGACATCGGCCTTCTCGGCGGCGCCTTCGGCGTCACGGAAGGTCTTCAGGCGGAGTTCGGCTCGACGCGCGTCGTTGACATGCCGATTTCCGAGGCTGCGATCGTCGGCTCGGCCGTCGGACAGGCGCTCAACGGCGGCACGGTCATGGCGGAGATGCAGTTCATGGACTTCATCTCGACGGGGTTCGACCAGATCGTCAACATGATGGCGACCTATCACTACCGCACGGCCGGCGAGGTCAACCTTCCGGTCGTGGTGCGCGGCCCGGCAGGCGCGTACGGCGGAGGCGCGCTGTACCACAGCCAGATGAACGAAGCGTGGTTTGCACACTCGCCGGGACTGAAGGTGGTGTGTCCGAGCACGCCGTCCGACGCGAAGGGCCTTCTGAAATCGTCCTTACGAGACGGCAATCCGGTGATCTTCTTCGAGATCAAGGAGCTCTACCGAAAGAACGACATCGCGGAGGAGCTGCCCGAGGGCGACCACCTCGTGCCGCTCGGTAAGGCGGCCATTCGCCGCGAGGGGAAGGACGTCACGCTCGTCTCGTACGGGCAGAACGTCTACCACTGCCTTCTCGCGGCGGCGGAATTGGAGAAGCTCGGCGTCGGCGCGGAGGTGATCGACCTACGGACGCTCGTCCCGCTCGATGAGGAGACGATCTACCGGTCGCTGGCCAAGACGAACCGCCTGATCGTCGTGAACGAGGCTCCGATGACCTGCGGCTTCGCGGGCGAGGTGATCGCGCGGATCACGACCAACGCCTTCGACTTGCTCGACGCGCCGCCCGTGCGGATCACCCGTCTCGACACGCCGGTTCCGTGGGTGAAGCCGCTCGAGCTCTACGTCCTGCCGTCGGTCGAGAAGATCGTCCAAGCGGCGCTGAAGACGGTCAAATACTAGGAGAGCCTTTGGCTGAACGTAAGCCCGCGATCAAGCTGCCGGAAGGAGCAAAGCCGAGCGTCGCTCCGGCGGCGGTGCGGACCTTCGCCCAGCGCCTCGGGCTCTCGGAGACGGACGCGCTCCTGAAGATGGAGGAGCTGCTGGGTGGACCGGTGGAGGTCATCGAGCCGTCGGAGCCGTTCCTGGTGGTGGTCACGCGGGCGAAGATCCTGCCGACGAGCCGCAAGGTGACATGCTCCATTTGCGAGATCGAGTGCTGGGCCGCCGAGCAGTACGGGCCGCTCGCCACCTACCTCTGCATGGAGTGCGCCGAAAAGGCCGAGTAGGCTCCAGAACTGGAGCCGATGAAGGGAATCGAACCCGCGACCTGCTGTTTACGAAACAGCTGCTCTACCACTGAGCTACATCGGCAGACAATCTCCAAG
>CAXTOO010000004.1:0-42938 GCA_964245875.1 uncultured Fimbriimonas sp.
CCCGACCGGATCGTGATCGGCTCGCGCCGCCGCCAGGCCGCCGCCAAGCTCGTCGAGCTTTACGCGACGCTGGAGGCGCCGATGATCATCACGGACCTCAACAGCGCGGAGCTCATCAAGTACGCGAGCAACTCGTTCCTCGCGATGAAGATCTCGTTCATCAACGCGATCAGCCGCCTCTGCGAGTCGAGCGGGGCGGACGTGGGCGACGTGGCGCGGGGCATGGGCACCGACTCGCGCATCGGGCCGCAGTTCCTCAACGCGGGCCTCGGATGGGGCGGCAGCTGCTTCCCCAAGGACGTGCTCGGCCTGCTCTCGACCTCCGACAAGCTGGGATACGACTTCGGCCTCCTCCGCGAGACGATCCGCGTGAACGACGAGCAGATCGGCCACTTCCTCGAGCGGATCGAGGCGCGCCTCGGCTCGCTCCAAGGTCGCACGGTCGGCCTGCTGGGCCTCGCGTTCAAGCCCGACACCGACGACATCCGGGACGCGAAGTCCCTAGAGATCATCCGGTTTCTCCTGGAGCGGGGCGCGAAGGTGAGGGCCTATGATCCGGCGGCGGCGGAGGCGGTGGCGGCGCTCCATCCGGAAGTCGAGTACGTGGGTGGGAGCTACGGCGTCGCCGAGGGCGCGGATGCGCTGATCACCGTCACCGAATGGCGGGAGTTCTACGGGATCGACCTCGGGCGGGTGGCGCGATCCATGAACACGCCGCTGCTGTTCGACGGGCGGCGCATCTACAAGAAGGCGCTGGCCGAGCGCGCGGGATTCGAGTACGCCACGATCGGGAAGGCGAGCGAGGCGCCCGCGTCCGTGGGCGTTCCTGCCCGCTGAGGCCATGCTCGCTCGCGTAGGCCCCTTCCTCTCCGTGGCCGCGTTGGGCTTTCTCGCGTCAGGCTGCGCCTCCGACAGACCTTCGGTCCCGAACTCGGTCCGGACGGGCGCTAGGCTTCTGGACGCGGGCGGCGCGGGCGGGGAACTCACCCGCGTCTTCGAGACCACGGGCTCCGAGGTCCGGGTCGACTACCGACTCGCCCGACCCCCGCAGACGCCGCAGGTGGTGTTCGTGGCCGAGCGCGACGCCGGGAACGGAAACTTCCAAACGGCGTCGACGCTGTCCCAGACCGCTCCGAGCGGCCTGGCCGGCACGGCGACGCTCTCCCTGATTCCGGGCCGGTACCGGCTTCGCATCGACACCGACGCGCCTTGGACCGCCACGATCTCCCAGCCCAAGCCATGACCCGCCTCGCCTACCTCGTCTCGCACCCCATCCAGTACCAGGCGCCGCTCCTGCGCCGGATCGCGCAGGAGCCGGACATCGACCTGCACGTGCTGTTCATGTCCGACTTCTCCGTGCGCGCCTACAAGGACGAGGGGTTCGGGGTGGAGGTTAAGTGGGACGTGCCCCTCGTCGAGGGGTACTCGCACGAGTTCCTGCCGCAGGAGGGAGCGCCTGCGAGGGACGCGGCCGAGATCCGCAACAAAGGCCTGAGCCGAGTCCTTCGCAAGGGGCGCTTCGACGTCCTCTGGAGCCACGGCTACGCGACGAAGACGAACCTTCAGGCGTTGTTCCTCGCACGAACGAGGGGCCTTCCTACGCTCGTGCGGAGCGAGAACCAGCGAACGGGGATCGTCCGGGGCCGCTTCGCCGGAGCGAAGGAGCGCGCGGTGCGAGAGGTGCTCAAACTGCCGACGGCGTTCCTCACCGTGGGGTCGCTCAACGCCGACTACTATCGGGAGATGGGCGTAAGCGAAGAACGGATGTTCTCCATGCCCTACGC
Source organism: uncultured Fimbriimonas sp. (assembly GCA_964245875.1). GTDB lineage: Bacteria > Armatimonadota > Fimbriimonadia > Fimbriimonadales > Fimbriimonadaceae > Fimbriimonas. The sequence goes on from CAXTOO010000004.1 coordinate 1,785, forward strand.
GATCGACAATGATCGCTTCCGCCAGCAGGCCCTGGAGGCGTCCACAACTCGCGACGCCTTCCGCGCGGAATTGCGGCTGGAAAGGGGAAGGCCCGTGATCCTGTTCGCTTCGAAGTTCCTGAAGCGCAAGCGGGCGATCGACCTCCTGCGGGCCTACCAAGCCTTCGTCGCAAAGGGAAGCGGTCCCAAGCCGTACCTCCTTTTCGTGGGCGACGGCGAGATGCGGCCTGAGTTGGAGGCAGCGGTCAACGACCGGGAGTCCGTTCGCCTGATGGGCTTCAAGAATCAGACGGAGCTTCCGAGCCTGTTCGACCTGTGCGACGCGTTCGTGTTGCCGTCGGACGCGGAGCAGTGGGGTCTTGTGGTCAACGAGGTGATGTGCGCCTCGAAGGCGGTGATCGTGACCGAAGAGGTGGGGAGCCACAAGGACCTCGTGGTTCCGGGCCGGAACGGCCATGTCTATCCCGTAGGCGATGTCGAGGCCCTGACCGCAGCGCTCGCCGACGTCCTCTCTTCGCCCGAGCGCTCTGCGGCGATGGGCGCCGAGAGCTGGGAGATCGTCCGACGCTGGGATTTCGAGGCCGACTTGCGAGGGCTTCGGCAGGCGATCGCCCACGTCCGACGCTGAGAAGACGGCAAGGATATACCGCGAACTTGCGCCTTTGGGCGCAAGCCCCCTGTACCCCACGAAGGTACTGACCTACTATATCTGCGAGCTTCCCAGGCATGGACCTTCCCCGTGCCTCAGGGGACTTGATATTTGGCCACAAACAGATGAATACCGGTCGGCTTTCGGCACCCTTGCGCGCGCGCGTCTTGCTCAGCGCGCTTCTCGCTCTCGTCACCGTCCCTTCGATGGGCCAGACCTTGATCCACACGACGGAGACGGCCGCGTCGGGCGGCCTCATCGATCTCGTCGGCGACGGACTCTCGTCGGCCCAGGTCTACGTCCGCAAAGGCAACGCCGACGGCAGCTTCGGCGCGCCCCTAGCCTGCGCCGTCCTCACGGGCAGCGACCAACTCTTGCAGGCGAGGGTCCCTGCCTCGATGGACCGCAGCCCCTATCAGGTGTGGGTGCGGCGGGCGGCGAGCCAGAGCAAAGCCTTGGAGATCAACTCCCCGCGGGTGACCTTCCAGAACCGCGACCAGTGCTACCCCGGAGAGATCTTGATGATCTACGGCCACAATCTCGCCGGTGCGACCGGGCTTCCCTCCGTAAGGTTCGTTGCGCCCGACGGCACCATCTTGAACGCGACTGTGTGGACGGCGAACCCGAACGGATGGGCCATCGTCCTCGCCTCTCCCAAGAATCTGATCCCCGGCGTGCGATACTCAATTGAGATCTCGAACGGTGGGGCGGGAAACGTGATCGGCCACACCCGTTGCGACTCCGCGATCACCGCCGTTCCGCGGATGAACGATCCCTTCGGTCTCGACACCGGCATCGTGAACGGCTTCGCGCCGCTCATGCGCAACGTCTACAACGTGAAGACCGATCCCCGGTTGAGCCTGAAGGCGGTAGGAGACGGAGTGACGGACGACTCCTATGCGATTCAGGGTGCGCTGGACAAGGCGGCGCGGGACGGCGGGGGCATCGTCTACCTTCCTGCGGGAACGTACAAGGCGGACAAGCCCGGCCGCCCGGGCGGCTACTGGTCCACGATCGACGTCTGGGGCAAAACGATGCTGCAGGGCGCGGGGATGGGATCCACGGTCCTGCGTTTCGGGATGCGCTATACGCCCACGGCGCCTCCCACACAGGAACACTTTCTCACCCTTCACAAGGAAGGGCCGAGCGGGCTGAACGGCCTAACGCTCCAAAACCTCAACACCAGCCCGATCCCGAGCAACGTGCTGCGCAAGGCGGAGGTCAGGGTGGTCCAGAGTAGCGTCGTCCTCAACAACGTCGATGTCCAGCTGAACAACGGGACGCCGGCTTACCTGACCGATCTCGACCACTCCGTGATCAACAACTGCCGGTTCACGTCCACGAGCACCTCGGAGGGACCGATCAATCTCCAGGGTGCGAGTTGGCTGCAGTTCTCCAACAACTACGTGAGCCATCGCGTCGGCCGCGTCTCCCTTCACCAGACCTCGAACACCTGGGTGGTGAACAGCACCTTCGAGCGCGACACGAGCTACGCCGTTCCAGGCTCGGTGGAGAGCGGAGGGATCGAGACGTCCTTCTCGTCGCGTCTCGCGATCGTCCAGTGCGACATTGTGTGCGTCGGCGCACGCTCCCAGAAAGGCGACGTGGACGGCGAACAGATCATGTCCCAGACCGCGGAGATCAGGGACCTTCGCTACGTCGGCAACGTGACCGCTGCGACGGGCACGAGCATCACGGACTCGGCGGCAGCCTGGAGCGATGCGACGCGCTTCGCCGATCCGAACTACCCGGGCCCGCTCCGCATGATTGTGGCGGTCACCAAGGGCAAGGGCTTCGGCCAGTGGCGCTTCATCGACCACGTCGTCGGCAAAACCCTCCATGTCGCCGATCCCTGGAACGTGATGCCGGATGCCACGAGCCTGTACACCATCCACGGATTGCCGGCCTACCAGCACACCCTTCTTTGGAACACGATCCGCAACGGAACGATCGGCATCGAATTCTATGGCGGAGGCATCGACAACGTCGCCGCCGAGAACACACTCACCAACACGGGCTTCATCGTCTTCCGGGCGCAGAGCTCGTGGGTCGCGGACGGCGCCTCGAACTGGATGAACGCCCTCAGCTGGTACAACCTCGCGGAGGGCAACCTCCTCACGAACGTGGATTCGCTGCTGCCGGCCGCGATCTCGGTGATCTCGGTCGTGCCGCAGAGCTACGGGCTTTGCAACGCCTCTCTCGCGAACGAGGTGCGGAACAACACGATCGTGGTGGGCCGGACGCCGATCGAGGTCTCTGGCGAGTCTTGCTGGCTTGATGGATACGTGAACAAGGGCGTGGTGTACAGCGGCGTCGCGATGCCGATCGCCAACGTGGGCACGCTCTTCTCGGGCAACCGGTCCGTCGGACTGAGTCAATGGTGGTACCCATCGGGCGGTTCGCTCTGCGCCGGATTCTACTGACACGATGAGAGGGTTGAGGACGAGGGCAATCCGCTCTTCCTCAACCTAGTACTTACATACGGATCGCGGATTCGAGCGGAGTGGCATAGCGGGATCATGAGCCCGCTCAGCCCGTACACCGGGAACCACGACACCCTCCTCACCGCCCCTCGTCGCACCGGGGGCAAAGGGTTCCGCCTCGCCGCGGCGTCCCTCGTTCTCGCATCGGTGTCGGTGTCTTCGGCCCAAACGGTGTTCTCGGCGACCGAGCGGGCCGACGCTGGGCAGCCCGTGACGATCACCGGAGACGGGTTCGCCCCTTCGGTTCGCCTCACGGCGCGTCGCTTCAACGCGGATGGTTCGCTCGGCGGCGCGGTTTCGATCCCCGTGAACGACCAGAGTGCGGTCGGGGTGGTCTCGCAGCTGCCCGCGGGCGGAGCGTTCGGTGTCTACCGGATCGACGCCGCCAACCTGGGAAGCACCGGCGGTTCGGTCTTGGTGAACGCGCCCCGCGTCCAGTGGGCCGACGCGCCCGCGGCTCAAGCGGGAAGCATCGTCCGGCTGATCGGCCGCAATCTCCATCCTTCGTCCGCCCCGACCACGGTACGTCTCGTGGACGCCACGACCGGCGCCTCATCGAGCGCAACGGTGAGCGTTGCTGGCGATGCCACGGTGTCGTTCGTCGTCCCGGCGGGCGTGGTCACCGGTCACGAGTACCGCGTGCTGCTCAACTCGGGCCTTGCCGGCGCCGCCTCTGAGTCCGCCGCGCCGGAAACGCTGCGCATCGTGGCCAAGACGACCGATCCCTTCGGGCTCGGCACCTACTGGGGAGGCGATTTCGCGCCCATCGCCGCCAAGGTCTACAATCTTCGCAGCGACCCGCGGCTGCCACTCCGCGCTTCCGGAAACGGCAAGGCGGACGACACCCCTGCGTTGCAGGCGGCGATCGACTACGCCGCGCGCATGGGCGGCGGCACGGTCTACGTCCCGGCGGGAACGTATCGCGTCGATAACGGCAATTCGATCCAGTGGCGGAGTCGAGTCGTGCTCAAGGGCGACGGCGCGGGGAGGACGATCCTGCAGGTGGGCTACCGTTTCACCGCGAAGGTCGCGCCTCCCCAGGGCTACGGCTGGGCGTTCAAGTTCGAAGGCGCACCCACCGCCGGCCTGACCGAACTGACGATCCGGAACCTCAACGCGAATGCGGCTCCGAACGGCGTCTTCTACAGTCCGAGCACGAACCTGACGACCAATCGCTGCTTCCTCAAGAATGTGAATTTCGAGCTCAACAACGGCACGACGTTCCACCTTCACCGGATCCGAGAGGCCGTTGTGCAAGGCTGCCGGTTCACAAGCACCTGCCTGACCCGAGGCGCGGTGGACCTCTCGGGCGCCCGCTACCTTCGATTCAGCGGCAACACGGTGGACTACCGAGGGTGCCGGCTCGATCTGACCTTGAGCTACCGCCTGATCGCCGACGGGAACACGGTTCGCATGGACAACGCCTACCATGTTCCGGGCGGTGTCGAGGTGGGCGGGATCGAGACCAGCTACGGCCAGCAGATCCTCGTCTCGAACAATCTGGTGCAGGGATACGGCCCGGCTCCGACGAAGAACGGGGACGGTGAGCTGATCATGACACAGCGCTCCAACGTTCCGGATTTCTGGGACGCGGGCACGGTCGCCAGCGCGGATTCGCTCTCGCTCTCGACGAGCGGAAAGTCTTGGCCCGCGAACTGGATCTCGCCCTACCACGACGATCTCGACCGCAAGTTCGTGGCCATCCTGCGTGGCAAGGGAGCGGGCCAGTGGCGCCGCGTGGCGGGACACGGCGCCTCGGCGCTGACCATCGATCGACCCTGGGGCGTGGTGCCCGATTCGTCCAGTGCGTACGCGGTCGGCAGCCTCATCGCGCTCCAGCAAACCTGGACGGGCAACATTCTGCAGAATGGGTGGCACGGCCTGATGCACTACGGCGGCGGCATGGACTGCCTGATCGCCGACAACCGTCTTGCCGACACCGGCAGCATCATCGTGCGATCCGCCTCCGAGAACGCGCCAACGGACGATGGAACGCTCTCCCAGTGCATTGCCTGGAACATGAGCGTCCGCAACAACACGGTCTTCACCACCAACACACGGACGGCGGCCTGCGTGTCGGTGAGCAGCTTCATCACCCCGCCCGTGGCGGACCAGGGACTCACGGGCAGTTTCGTCCTCGGCGTTGACGTCTCGAACAACACGATCAATGGCTCCCGCTACTTGAAGAGTGAAGCGTTCGCACACAGCGATGGGTTGGAGGTCATCGGCGTCAACGAGCGGGGTCTTGCGGTCGATCCTCTTGCGAACTGGGGCACCATTCTCTGGAACAATGGGGTGACTGGCGCGGTTGATGGCCTTAGCCTCATCAACGTGGGCGGAACGACGGTAAACGGCGTCTTGGACACCTCGTCCGCCACATACAATGCGCACGGCATTTAGATCCCGCAAGGAGAGCCGCCGCCCGACCAGGCTGGCCTTCTACACGAGACCGACCCGACGGGCGAGGTCGCTCGTCAGCAGGCCGTCCGGATCGAGCTCGGCCTTCAGAACCCGGAAGGTCGCGACGGCCTCCTCGCCCAGATAGGCGAGGAGGTCGCTTTTGCGCAGGGTGGCATCCTTCGCGAGGTAGAACCGCCCGCCCGCCTCAAGGACAAGGTCGTTCATGCGGTGGCAGAGCGCCTCCAGGCGAGCGAGGCCATCGCGGGGAACCCTGAAGTCCAGCGCCAGGGAATAGCCGTCCACGCCGTAGCTCAGGAGGAAGGGATCGGGCCGGTGCCGCTTGAGAACGGCGAGGTAGGGTTCCAGCCGCGCCTCCTGCGCCATCTCCACCTGGCGCGCGAAAACCCGCCGCGCACGCTCCTTCGGAACGAGGCACTGGTGCTGGACGAGACCGCCCGGCAGGTACGCCCTTCGCCAGTCCGGCACGTAGTCGAGGAGGAAGGTGGCCGCGACGAGGCTGCTCTGGAACTCCTTGGGGTCGCCCAGGAGGCGACCCGCGCGGAAGCGCGCGCCGTTCAGGAGGCGCATTCCCGTCCGGTTGCAGAAGGGCTTGAAGAGCCGCCACAGGGCGGCCTTGGGGAAGAAGCCCATCACGGTGTCGGAAGGGTCCTGGTGCTCGGGTCGCAGGGTGGCGGCGGAGCCCGCAGCCGGCCACGTCGCGTGGAACTGGCCGCGTCCAGCCCTCATGCCCCGCGCGAAGCCGTCCACCCAGCCGAGCAGGGTGTCGGCGTCGCCCTCGAACCGAGAAAACTGCTCGAACTGCTCGTCCCAGTTTTGAGGCGAGGTCGCGAGGACGCGAACGTCGCCGCTCGCGATCCGCTTCATCCGGAGCCTCGCCCGCACGACGATCCCCAGGAGTCCTGCGCTCGAGATCACCGCGTGGAAGAGGCCGTCGTCCGGGGTGAGCGTGCGGAGCTCGCCCGTGGGGAAGAGCACGTCGAGGTCCACGACGTGCTCACCCAGAGTGCCCGCGCGGGGGTTGTCCTTGCCGTGGATGTTCATCGCGAGCGCGCCCGCGAGCGTGGGGAACATCGTCCCGCTCGTTACCGGCGGCCACCAGCCGTCCTCGATGGTGTGGCGCCACAGCCCTTCCAGGGTAAGCCCCGCCTCGCAGTCCACGAGGCCGGTCGAGGGGTCCCAGGAGAGAATGCGGTCCATGCGCCGGACGTCGATCAGGATCGCCTCGCTGCCGAGGCTCGCGTCGCCGTAGCTGCGTCCCGCGCCGCGCAGGGTGACCTTGCGCCCCGTCGCACGGGCGAGGTCGAGGACGCCCCGGATCTCGTCCACCGTCGTCGGACGATAGAGGTAGCCGTCGGCGTGGTCCCGCATCCCGAAGCCCGTGAGCCGCGCGATGCGCTCGGCGGGCAGGAGGGCGCTCATACCTTTAACTTACGGAAGATCGGGCTGGGGATGTTGCGGATGATCCAAAACGCGACGCGGTGCGCGGGCCTCACGTAGTGCTCTCCGCCGCGGCGCGACTTCGCCAGGACGATCCGGGCGACGTGGGCGGCGGGCATCATGCCCTTCGACCTCAAGTGCGCGGTCATCGCGGTGGCGGTCGGGCCGGGCTTGATCGTCGCGACGGTCACGCCGTGCCTCGAGAGACGGTTGCGCAGAGCCTCCAGGTAGGTCGCGAGCGCCGCCTTGGTGGTGTTGTAGACCGGCTGCCCGACGCGGCCCCGGTCGCCCGCGACGCTGCCGATGCCAACGATGGTGCCGCCCCGCACGTTCTCGAACCGCACCGCCGCCTCGTCGAGCCAGGCGATCGCGCCGAGCAGGTTCACGTCGACCATGGCGCGGTCCTTCTCGAACGAGAACTCGCTCGGGCCGACCGTCGGCATGACGCCTGCGGCGTAGACGACGAGATCCAGGCCTCCGAGTTCGCCGGTGATCCGCTGGAAGAGGGCGGGCACCTCGCCGAACGCCGTCACGTCGTGGACGAACGGGAGCACACGATCCGGGAACTCGTCCGCGAGCGTCCGCAGCTCCGACTCGCGACGCGCAACCGCCGCCACCCGCGCCCCGCCTTCGGCGAGCTGGCGGACGATCTCCCGCCCGATGCCGGAGGACGCGCCGACGACGATGGCCATTCCGAAGGGGTTCATTGTTCGATGAGGGGAAGCCGGAGACCGCCCATGGCCAAGACGGTGGCGAGGACGAACAGCACGACGCAGGCCACGATCTGCCGGTCGCGGAACAGGATGTCGGCCGGTTCGCCGCCCTCGTCCAGGGAGAAGACGACCAAGAGGTAGCGCGTGATGCCGTAGAACACGAACACCGACGTGAGGATGATCGCCGGGTAGCGGTGCGCGGTGCGGCTCTCCAGGCAGTAGATGCCGTAGCTCATCGCTGCCGCCGAGGCGAACGCGACGACGAGCGCGTCGAGCGCGGGGCGGGTGTAGTGGACGAGGCTCTCGCGGCTGGTCGCGCGGTCCGCGCCCTGGAGGATGAACTCGTGGCGGCGCTTCGCGAAGCCCAGCATGAGCGCGAGCGCGCCGGTACAGAAGAGGAGCCAGCCCGAGATGCCCACCCGAATCGCCGCCGCGCCGAGGATCGCCCGCAGCACGAAGCCCAGCGCGATCGTGTAGACGTCGGCCACCGCGACGTGCTTCAGCCGCGCGTTGTACGCGACCTGCATGAGCAGGTAGACCCCGACGCAAAGGAGCACCTGGAGGTTGATCGCCGCCGCGAGGCCCAGCCCGGCGAGGAGCAGCACGACGCCGATGGCGACTCCGCTCGCCTTCGGGATCGCGCCGGAGGCGAGCGGGCGGAGCCGCTTCTTCGGATGCCGCCGGTCCCGCTCGACGTCGATCAGATCGTTGAAGACGTAGGTCGCGGAGCTGACGAACGACATCGCGAGGAACGCCGCCACCGCCTGCGGCCATGCCGCCTGCACGCCTGCGAAGAGCGGCGCGGCGAACACGAGCGCGTTCTTCGACCACTGCTTGGGGCGGACCAGCCGAACGGCGCTCGACAGCAGGAACGGATCAGACGACATGGGGCGAGACTCTCTCGGCGGCGAGTGGTCTCGGAGGGTACCTTCCGCCCCGCGGCTCACGAGGGGAACACAGTCGAGGACGCCGGGATTCCCGCTTCAGGCCTCAGGAAGCGATGCCCGATCGTCGCGACCCCCAAAGCGACCGGCGCGATGAGTTCGCCGAACACGCGGATCTCCACGACGACGCCCACCACGAACATCGCCACTGCCCAAAGGGGAAGCAGAACCTCCAGGCTGCGACGCAGGCGGAAGTCGTCGATGCGGCCACGATACCTGAACAGGATCGGCAGGGAGAAGCCGAAGAGGCTCGCGAGCAGGGGCCACTGGTATGGCTTGAGGATCGAGATCAGATTGCCGCCCAGGTGCGTCTCGAAGAGTCCGCTATCGTCGGGAAGCGGCGTGCGTCCGGCGTAGAGCCTTCCGATCAGCAGCTTGAGGGCGATCCAAATCGCGACGAGGACCACAGAGTGCAGGGCCACCCCTCGGGCGCCATCGGGCCGGCGCGAGCCGTCGGCGTCGAAAAGCTGCCAAACGGCGAAGGGAACGACGAGGAAGATCGTCGTCTCCCGGTTCAGGGTGCCGATCGCGAACGTCAGGTAGAACAACGTCCGCTTCCCGGCGGCCAACGCGAGGAACGCGAGGCAGAAGGCGAGCAGGCTGGGGATATCGTAGGGCACGACGTAGTCCAGCCCATAGGGCAAGGCGAACGTGAAGTACGCCATGGCGACCGTCAGCAGGCTCGCCCAGGCGCTGAAGTCTCGATCCTTGGTGAGCACCTCCAGCGTGCGCCGGGTCGCGAAGACCGCGCCGAGCATCGCCAGGAAGTCGATTCCGAGGAGGACCAGGGTATGGGGGGCATTCAGGGGCGTCGGGAAGGCGTGGGCGATCTTCGTCACCAGGGACGAGCCGCCCAGCGGACGCATGATCCACGCGACCAGGGTGCGGTACTGGTAGGGGGTCCGCTCCAGGCCCGCCGCATACCGGGCGAGGTCGAGGAACTGCCGGTGGTTCGCGACCGTCGAGACCGCGAAGTGGGCGCAAGCTAGGAGGAGCACGGCGAGCCAGAGCGGTCTCGCACGGACGTGCTCCCTCGGCTCATCGGTCGTTCCGGCGACCATACCCTCAGCTCTTGAGGGTGTTGATCGGTCGGACGGGACTCGCATCGAGGTAATCGCGCGCGAACTGCACCACCTGCTCCTCGCTCATGTTGGGGGTCAGGCTCAGGAAGCGGAAGAACGTGCCGAACTGGACCTTGCCGCTCTTGAACTCCGACCAGAACATGTCGTCCTTTAGCGTCCATGGGCTTGGGAACGTGCCACGAGGTCCTTCGAAGGTGTAGACCGCATACTGGGGCGCCATGCCCGCCCTCGACGCCTCCGCGATCGTGGCATGGACGTTTCCGCGCGACTTCGTCGGGATCACGATCTCCTTGCTCCAATGAACGGACCAGTCCTGGGCCTGGAAGCACAGGAGAGGGTTGTGGAAGCTCTCCTCGCTGTCGCCTGCGAGGGTCACGACGTCCATGGTGTGGACGCCGTCCGAGAGCGTTCGCCCCACGATGCCGTACGGCTTGAGGGTCTCGTAGGTCGTCGCGTCCATCTTGTACGAATGGCCCGTCGAGCCGTCGATTCCCGGCTGCATGACGAACTTGCCGAGCACCGTCGGGTACTGCCGCTCCAGCCACGCCTCGTCGACGTGGTAGGGCTTGGCCGTGGGGCGGGCGATCACGGCGACGCCGAAGACGGCGAACAGGCCGGCGATGAGGAGTGAGCGGACGAGCATTACTTGAATCCCAGAAGTCGCGTGATCTGCCCCAGGAGAAGGAAGCAGACGATGAGGACGACGTAGCCGCCGTAGTCGTGGAAGGCCATGCCCGCCGGGGCGCCGAAGGCGTTGCCCACCACCCCGACCAGCGCGATGCGCAGGCCGTTGATCAGGAGGGAAAAGGGCAGGAGCAGGACAAGGAGCGCGACGGACGAATACCATCGACCGCGGTTCAGCAGAATGTAGAAGCAGGAGAACGCGAGGAGCGCGAGCGTGAGCTTCGCGCCGCTGCAGGCGGCGGCGACGTTGAATTGGAAATGGTCCAGGTAGACGGTGGTCGTGTCGAGGCGGAGCGGATGGAGGCCGACGAGATCAAGCATCCGCATCGCCATGTCGGTTGAGAGCGCCTGGAGGGGCTGGGTCACGCGGTCGACGAGGGTCGTCCAAAAGGGCATCGCGAAGACCAAGTACGCGATGGGGGCTAGCGTCGCGAGACACCAGCGCCACCCGCCGACGAACAGGATGCTGAGGGACAGAAGAATGAGGAAGAGCGTTGCGAGCGTTCCGACCATCACCGTCCGCGAGGCGAACCAAGCCGCGTACATCGCCAAGGCGATCGGGACGACCGCCAGGGTGACGCCCTTCACGGGGATCGTCCGGAGCTTGGGCCATTTCTCGTAAATGACGTAGCCTGCCATCAACGGGATGAGCGGGCCGTGGCTGTACAGGCTGTCGGCTTCAAACCATATGCCGAACAGGCTCTTCCAGAACGGCACGAAAGCAAGGCAGAGGCTCGCGAGAACCATGATCGACAGCCGCGCCTCCGGCGTGGCGAGGACCTGCCTCCAATCCACGGCGGGCGGCTTCGGAAGCGCTTCGCTCGAGGCCGAAAGCGGCGGATGGGCGGTGATGTCGGACATGGTGAGGAGTGCGGCAGATGGCACGGTCTGCAATGGTGCGAACGTCCAGTGGGCCGTGACCGTTCCCTAGCCTGGATTATAGTGCGTCGAACCGCAATTCGTTAGTGCCTCGCAAGGTCTTTCCGCAATCGGCGGAGCCCTCAATGGCAAATCGGGTACCGTCCGCAATCAGTGTCGAAGCCCACCGGCCTGCGAGACAACTCACTCGACTTCTTGCGCGGGATCGCCATTTTGATGGTCCTGGTCTTCCACGCCCCTTTTCGGGGCGCCGCGGGCTCGCCGGTCGAGGTTCTCATGGCGCCCGGTCGCCAGATCGGGTGGGCGGGAGTCGACCTTTTCTTCGTCCTGAGTGGATTCCTGATCGGTGGTCTCCTGATGAGGGAGGTCCAAGGAAGAGGGCGGATCGACGCAAGTCGTTTCCTGCTGCGGCGCGCCTACAAGCTCTGGCCCAACTACCTTGTGTTCCTCTTGCTCGCCGGGGTCGTGTTTCGCCCGAGCCGCGTTGCCCAGATCGTGCCGAACTTCGTCCACCTTCAAAACTACTTGGGCACCCCGATCGCCCACACCTGGAGCCTCGCGGTCGAGGAGCACTTCTACGTTCTTTTCGCCTTGGCCGTGGCATTCCTCGCCCGTCGTCGTGAAGTGGACTTCCACCATGTCCGATGGATATGCCTCGGCTGCGTCGCCATCGCGCTCGTCAGTCGGCTCCTCGGGACCTACCTCGGCGAGTCTCCGCAACTGCTCGACGAGGCGACGCACAACCGGATCGACACGCTGGCTCTGGGCATCTTGCTCGCCTCTCTCTACCGCTTTCGACCGGAGGCTTTCGAGCGGATGGCGGGCCGGAGGCGCCTCCTGGCGAGCGTCGCTCTCGCGGGCGTCGCCTTTGCCGCGGTCTTCGCGCACGACTCGACGCCCATGCACACGGTGGGCTTCGATGTGGTCGCCCTGGCCGCGGCGGCGACGGTCGTCCTCTTCTTCTCCTCACGGCCCGGAGTCGGCGTGCTGGGGAAGGCCCGCCAGACCCGGATCTACCTCGTCGTCGCGAGCGTCGGCTACTACTCGTACGGCATCTACCTGTGGCACCTGTCCGGCGTGACGGTCTACTCGCTTCTCGCCCGCAGGGCGCACCTGCCAGAGTCTCTGGACGCGACCCTTGGTAATGTCGTATATCTCTTCCTCGCGATCGGGATAGGCGTTGCCTCGACGAAGCTCATCGAAGAGCCGATGCTTCGCCTGCGCGAGCGAAGAGCGCCCGCCCGCAACGCGGGACTCGCCTACGAGGCCCCAGGACCGTCGCCCGAGCCCGCGGGGCGTCCTCCCGTGGAAGTCGCGCCCTGAGTTCGATCGAGCGGAGAGGTACGATTCTGTGGAAAGAGCCACAGGGCGCACGATGGAAAGAATCTCCGCATCCGACATCCTCCTCTTCCCGGCGATCCTGATGTTCTTCGGGGCCTTCGTCTATGGCGTGGCCTACTTCAACGGCATGCGCGATCATGTGCTGCCGAGGTTTCGGTGGGTCGGCGCCGCGCTCCTCGTCCTCGCGGCGTTCATCGGCGCGCGCTTCGTCTACAAGCTCTACGAACCGGGGATCGGCCCCTTCTACCAGGCCCAGCTCCAAAGCCGGAAGGTCGTGGCCGCGCACTACGCGAGCCTCGTCCTCCCCCTGCTCCTGATCGTCGCGGCGATCGTCATGGAGGGATACTTCAAGCGCTACCGCCGAGACATGGACTAGGGAGGAGGCGTGCTCCTCCACAAGATCTGGCGGCGGCGGTAGAATCGGTTGCCTTTGGGCGGCCCTAAGGAAGAGACGGCGTTCGGAAGGTCTGGGCCTGGGTTAAGGATGAGCAGAAAGCGCGAGCCGATCACGAAGGTGGGCGACCGATGAGCAAGGCTCTGCTCGCGGTCGTCTTCAACCACCGGTTCGAGAAGAACCTTGGCCTCCTGCGCGCCTTTTACGGCCCGCGCTTCTCGGCGATCCGGTTTCTCATGCCCTTCAGCCAGATCGCGGACGATACGGTGATCCCGGTGCATGGGTCCTCCTACCTCTTCCAGGGCTACATCGCCCAGGCCGCCGCGACGCTCCTGAAGGAGGACGCGGACTACTTCGTGTTCGCGGGCGACGACCTCATCCTGAACCCGTCCCTTGACGAGTCCAACCTCGCCGGGAGGCTAGACCTCGACGCGGAGACGTCCTTTATCTCAGAACTCTTCTCGGTGACCCGAGCCCCCATCGCCTGGGGAAGGCTCATAAGTGTTCTGGAGAGCTTCCACGGAGCGCAACGCCACACGGCTTGGCAGCAGGAACTGCCCCCTGTGGAGGAGGCCGTCCGACAGTTTGAGTCGATCGGGCTCCCGACCGATGGAATGGAGTGGAACGGAGGGTTCGAGGACGAGACCATCATGCCCCTTGCCGACGAGTGGAGGCGCCGCGCGGTGCGGCGCGTTCGACTGCGCGCCGGGGGGCTTCAGCGGCTCGTCTATCCTCTCGCGTGGGGCTACTCCGACCTCGTGGTCGTGCCGCGTGGGGTTCTCGCCCGATTCGCCCACTACTGCGGCGTCCTTTCGGGCGTCGGCGTCTTCGTCGAGTCGGGCCTTCCGACCGCGCTCGCCCTCGCGAGCCCCAGGATAAAGACCGAGAAAGACCTCGACTGGAAGAGCACCGTCGTCTGGCACGCCCCCGAGCACGAGATCATCAAGGGCCGTTTCGGAAACAGCCTCCGGCGGCTCTCCGAGGGCTTTGGCGAGCGCGAGCTGGCCATCCACCCCGTAAAGCTCTCCACCTACACGAACGACCTCCCATGAACCAAGCCATCGTCGTCACCTCGATCTTCGCGCCCACCGAGGCGATCCACGGCTTCGCCCGGCTCGAAGGCTGGCGCCTCTACGTCGCGGGCGACAAGAAGTCGCCCGCCGAGTGGTCCGCCGAGAACGCCACGTACCTCTCCGTCGCCGACCAGGAGGCGATGGACTGCCGCATGGTCCGCCACCTGCCCTACAACCACTACGGCCGCAAGATGATCGCCTACCTGCGCGCCATGCAGGAGGGCGCGACCACCATCGCGGAGTCGGACGACGACAACATCCCCTACGAAGGCTGGTCGTTCCCCGCGTTCGAGGGCTCCTTCGCCGCGTCCGGCGACGACCGCGGATTCCTGAACGTCTACCGCCGCTACACCGCGCAACACATCTGGCCCCGCGGCTACCCGCTCGACCGCATCCTGCTGCCCGAGTTCGATCTGACGGACGAGCGTCTCGCGGAACCGGCGAAGATCGGCGTCTGGCAGGGACTGGCCGACGGCGACCCGGACGTCGACGCGATCTACCGTCTCACGAACAACACGCCCTGCACCTTCGACAAAAGGCCGCCCATCGTGCTCGGCAAGGGCGCCTGGTGCCCGTTCAACTCCCAGAACACCGTCTTCGTCAAGGAGCTCTTCCCCCTCCTCTACCTGCCCTCCTACGTCACCTTCCGCTTCACGGACATCCTGCGCGGCCTCGTCGCGCAGCCGATCCTCCAGGCCGCGGGCTACCGCCTGGGCTTCACCGAGGCTACCGTCGTCCAGGAGCGAAACCCGCACGACTACATGAAGGACTTCGTGAGCGAGATCCCTTGCTACCTCAATCCCTACCGGGTGATCGAGGAGACCGCCGCGGCGACTTCACCTTCCGCCTCGGTGGGCGACAATCTTCTTTCTGCGTACGAGCGTCTGATCGCAGCCGAGATCGTGCCCGCCACGGAGATGCCGCTGCTCCAGGCGTGGGTCCAAGACGTCGCCCAGCGCGCCGCCTGATCCCCTTGTCGTCCTTTCGCCCCTATTGAAAGCCACAAATCGTGGCAAAAGGATAGGGGCGGTAAACTGCAACGCCGAGGGTGCCTCGCCGGGGAGCCTTTAAGAACGCAACATGAGCAAGAAGCGCGCGCTGATCACCGGGGTGACGGGCCAAGACGGAGCCTATCTGTCCGAACTGCTGCTGGCGAACGGATACGAGGTGCACGGCGTCAAGCGCCGCTCCTCGCTCTTCAACACCCAGCGGATCGACCACCTCTTCCACGACGAGCACGAGCCGGGCCGACCGTTCCACCTGCACTACGGCGACCTCACGGACAGCACCTCCCTGATTCGCCTTGTGCAGCAGATCGAGCCGGACGAGATCTACAACCTCGGTGCCCAGTCGCACGTCCGCGTCTCCTTCGACGCTCCCGAGTACACCGCCGAGACCGACGCCGTCGGCACCCTGCGGCTCCTGGAGGCGATCCGCATCCTCAAGATGGAGGAGAAGGTCCGCATCTACCAGGCCTCCACCTCCGAGCTGTACGGCCTCGTGCAGGAGAAGCCCCAGCGCGAGACCACGCCCTTCTACCCGCGCAGCCCCTACGCCGTCGCGAAGATGTACGCGTACTGGATCACCGTCAACTACCGCGAGGCGTACGGGATGTACGCCTGCAACGGCATCCTCTTCAACCACGAGTCGCCCCTGCGCGGCGAGACGTTCGTCACCCGCAAGGTGACCCGCGCCGCCGCCCGCATCTCGCAGGGACTGCAGAAGGAGCTGTTCATGGGCAACATCGACTCCCTGCGCGACTGGGGCCACGCCCGAGACTACGTCGAGGCGATGCACCTCATGCTCCAGCAGGAAGAGCCCGAGGACTTCGTGATCGCCACGGGAATCCAGCACTCCGTGCGCGAGATGATCGAACGCTCGTTCTCCCGCGTCGGCATCCCCATCGAATGGCGGGGCGAGGGCGTCGGGGAGAAGGGCATCGACTCGCGCGATGGCCGCGAGATCATCGCGATCGACCCCAAGTACTACCGCCCGACCGAGGTCGACACGCTCTGGGGCGATCCCGGCAAGGCGAAGGCGAAGCTCGGCTGGTCGCCCAAGACGAGCTTCGAGGCGCTCGTCGACGAGATGGTGGATGCCGACCTCGTGGCCGCAAGGCGCGACGCGCTCGTGCGCAAGGAAGGGTTCGATGTTTATCAGAGCGCCGAAGAAGGAAGCTGAGGCGACCGTCCGATGAGGGCTAAGCGTGCCCTCATCACCGGCATCAACGGCCAGGACGGCGCCTACCTCTCGGACCTTCTGATCCGAGAGGGCTACGAGGTCTACGGAGCCCAACGACGGCTCAGCTCCGTCGATCCGTGGCGCCTGCGCGCCCTTGGGCTCCTGGACCAGGTGCGGATGGTCGACTTTGACCTCATCGACGCGGTGCCGGCGATCCAGACGCTGCAAGAGGTCCAGCCCGATGAAGTCTACAATCTGGGCGCGCACAGCTTCGTCGCCACCTCGTTCCGAACGCCCGTCCTGACTTCGGAAATCGACGCCCTCGGCGTCGTGCGGCTCCTTGAGATCCTGCGCACCTTCAAGCCCGACGCGCGGTTCTACCAAGCCTCCAGCTCGGAGATGTTCGGCAACGCCGAGACCGTGCCCCAGAACGAGGCGACGCGGTTCCATCCCCGAAGCCCTTACGGGGTGGCAAAGCTGTTCGGACACTGGATGACGGTGAACTACCGCGAGTCCTACGGGATGCACGCCTCCTCGGGCATCCTCTACAACCACGAGTCGCCCCTTCGCGGCGCGGAGTTCGTCACCCGCAAGATCACGCGGACGCTGGCGGAGATCAAGCGGGGAAGGCCAAACCCGCTCCAGATCGGCAACCTCGATGCCGCGCGCGACTGGGGGTTCGCCGGCGACTACGTGCGAGGAATGTGGCTCATGCTTCAGGGACCTCGCGGCGACGACTACGTGCTCGCGACGGGACGCCTGCACCGAGTGCGCGATCTCGTCGAAGCGGCCGCCACAATCCTGGATCTGGCGATCGAATGGGAAGGCGAGGGCATGCGCGAGATCGGACGAGAGCGCGGCACGGGCCGCGTTCTCGTCTCCGTGCGCGAGGAGTTCTTCCGGCCGGTCGAGGCCCACACGCTGCTCGGCGACGCCTCAAAGGCCGAGCGGCTGCTCGGCTGGAGACCGGAGGTCGGCTTCGAGACCCTGGTCGAGCGCATGGTCGAGGCCGACCTGCGGTGGCTCGACACGGGAGAGGTCCGCCTATGAAGACGACGCTCTACTTCCGCAAGAAGCCGCTCGACGCGCACAGCGTCGAGCGGCTCTTCGAAACGCTGATCGCCCAGATGCCGCCCGACGTGGAGATCCGTCGCGCGCAAAGCCGATACGGCGGCGCGAACCCCCTCAAATGCCTCTACAACGCCCTGGAGGCGATAGGGCGCCAAGGCGAGGTCAACCACCTCACGGGCGACAACTACTACGTCGCAGGCTTTCTGAAGGGAAGCCGAACGGTCACCACCGTGCTCGACTGCGTCAATCTCACCCGCCTGCAGGGCTTCAAGCGCGAGGTGTTCCGCCGATTCTGGTACGACATTCCCGTCCGACGGAGCCGGGTCGTCACGACGATCTCCGAATTCACCCGCCAGGAACTCCTTTCCTACGTGAGGTGCGACCCGGAGAAGGTCAAGGTCATCTACGTGCCGATCGGCCCTGAGTTCGCCGCCAAGCCGAAGCGGCTCGACTTCGACAGGCCGACGATCCTGATGTTCGGTTCCGCCTGGAACAAGAACCACGCGCGCCAGGCCGAAGCCCTGGCGGGGATCCCCTGCGTCCTGAACCTGGTGGGCCATCCCTCGCCCGAGATGCGCGCGATCGTCGAGAAGCACGGCATCGAGCACCGCTTCGAGTCGGAACTGAGCGGCGCGGAGGTGCTCGAACGCTACGCCCAGTGCGACCTCGTGATGTTCGCCTCGCTCTACGAAGGGTTCGGAATGCCCATCGTCGAGGGCAACGCGGTCGGACGCCCGGTGATCACGGGGAAGGCGGCGTCCATGCCGGAGGTCGCGGGCGACGCCGCCGTGATCGTCGACCCGGAGAGCGTCGAGGACATCCGGGCCGCCGTCCTTCGCCTGCGAGACGAGCCCGCCTACCGCGACGCGCTGGTCGAAAACGGCCATCGCAACGTGGAGCGCTTCTCCGCAGCGCGCATCGCCGAGCAGTTCGCCGAAATCTACCGAGACCTCGCGTAGGGCCGGAACGGTACCATCGACATGACCATGAACGGAACGCTCTCCAAGGACGCGAAGGTCTTCGTCGCGGGCCATCGCGGCCTCGTCGGCTCCAGCATCGTCCGCAGACTCCAAGCGGAGGGCTGCACGAACGTCCTCGTCCGCACGCGCCAAGAGGTGGACCTCGCGGACAAGGCCGCGGTCGACGCCTTCCTCCAGGCGGAGAGGCCCGACGCCGTGGTCGTCGCCGCCGCGAAGGTCGGCGGCATCCGCGCGAACAGCGAATTCCCGGCGGACTTCATCCAGCAGAATCTCGCCATCGAGCACAACCTCATCTGGGGCAGCCACCTCGCCGACGTGCCGACCCTCCTGTTCCTCGGCTCGTCGTGCGTCTACCCACGCGAGACGGCGCAGCCCATCCCCGAGTCGGCGCTCCTCACCGGTCCCCTGGAACCCACCAACGCGCCGTACGCCGTCGCGAAGATCGCCGGCATCTACCTCTGCGACTCCATCGCGCGCCAGTTCGGCCGCCGCTACTTCACCGCGATGCCCCCCAACGTCTACGGGCCGTACGACAACTTCGACCTGAAGACCTCGCACGTCCTGCCCGCGCTCATCCGCAAGTTCCACGAGGCCCTGCCCGACAAGCCCGTCGAGGTTTGGGGATCGGGCAAGCCCCGCCGCGAGTTCCTGCACAGCGACGACGTCTCGGACGCGCTCGTGTTCCTCCTGAAGCATCCCGACGTGACCGGCATGGTCAACGTCGGCACCGGAACCTCCGTCTCCATCAAAGAGCTCGCGGAAACGGTCCAGCGGGTCGTCGGTCACCGGGGCGAGATGGCGTGGGACGCCTCCATGCCCGACGGCTTCCCCGAGAAGACGATGGACGTGACCCGCCTCCACGACCTCGGCTGGCGCCACACGATCGAACTCGAGGATGGCATCCGCTCGGCCTACGAGTGGTTCCGCGACCACGCGGTGGCCTAGCCTCCCGGTTCGGCGATCTCTCAGGACCCCGCGCCTGCGAATCGAGACCCCCGATGGCCCCTCGGCTTTACGAGGGACCTCTGACCCGGGAGACTAGCGCGCCATATCGCTCAGCATCGACGCCCACCGCTCGACGAGGCGGTTTTCGTCGTACTTGGCGTCGAACGCGTCGGCCGCCGCGTGGCCCATCGCGGCGAGCACGTCCGGCTCCCCCGAGAGCCGGACCACCGCCTCGACGATCGCGCCCGCGTCGCCGGGCAAGACGACCACGCCGCAGCCGTTCTCCAAGATCGTCCGCGAGACCTCCGCGCCGACCGCCATGACCGCCAACGTGGGGCGCGACGCCGCCAGAAGCGAGTAGAACTTGCTCGGGACGCACGTCCCCTCGACGCCCGGCACGAGCGACACGAGGCTCAGGTCGCTCGCCTGAAGCAGCCCCTCGTACTCCTCGTTCGACACGAACGGCATCATCCGCACGTTCGTGAGGCCGCGCCGCGCGATCTTCTCCTGCAGGTACGCCTTCTTGTGGCCCCCGCCGATGAGCAGCAAGGTCATGTCGACGCCTCGCGCGGCGAGCCGCCCCGCCGCCTCCAGCGCCGTGTCGAACTCGTGGTACCGCGCGAAGTTGCCCGAGTACGCCACGAGGAAGCCCGTAAGCCCGTGCGCCTCGCGGAACGCCGCGCCCCCTGCCTCCGTGCGGACGCTCGGGCCGGGGTATCCGACCTCCAGCAGCTCGATCCGCTCGGACGGCACGCCGTAGCGCTCCTCCACGATCCTTCTCATGTCGCGCCCGATCACCACGACCTTCGTCGCGCCGTTGAGCCACGCCCGCTGGAGCGAGCCCAGGATGCGCGCGGGCACCCCGCCGCGGGTCGTGAGTCCCAGGGCCACCGTCCGATCCGGCTCCAGGTCGTAGACGATGTAGGCGTAGGGCGTGCCTCGAAGGCGCTGGCAGTCGAGCGCCGCCTGCGGCATGGCCGGCGGCGCGGTGGTCACGACGACCGCGTCGTAACGGGTGCGCAGAAGGTGGCGGCGAACCTCCCGCATGAGCATCCAGTTGCCGTAGAACCGCAAGGGGGTGCTCTTGCGGTTCAGGTCGGGCGAGACGAGTCGACTGACGCGCACGCCTCGCCACTCGAACTCTGAAGGCGCCGCCGGGCTGTCCTCCCGGTAGGGATTCGCCGAGCAGAAGACGTCGATCTCGAAGCCGTGCGCCTCGTGGAGCTTTCGCGCGAGCTGTGAGACCACCTTGCCCGTGCCGCTGCCCGAGTCGGGGTGGAAGAACTCCGTGAGGATCGCGATCCGCATCCGAACGTCAGTATGCCCCGCGACCCCGAAGCACCGCCGCCGGAGTCTTGAGCAGGATCACCACGTCGAGCCAGAACGACATCTCCCGCACGTACTTGCGGTCGAGCTCCACCCACTCCTCGAAGGTGAGGTTGCTGCGGCCCATCACCTGCCAATAGCAAGAGATGCCGGGCTTCACGCACAGCCGCTCCATCGTGACGTCGTCGTAGTGCACCACCTCGCGAGGCACCGGCGGACGGGGGCCGACCATGCTCATCTCGCCCACGAGGACGTGGAGGAACTGAGGAAGCTCGTCGAGCGAGAACTTGCGGATGAACCGACCGATCGGCGTGACGCGGGGATCGTTGCGGATCTTGAAGATCGGGCCGTCCTTCTCGTTCGCCGCCATCAGCTCGGCCAGCCGCGAGTCGGCGTCCACGTACATCGACCGCAGCTTGAGGAAGTGGAAGTGCCGACCGCCCAGGCCCACGCGGGTGCTCCGGTAGAACGCGGGACCCTTGCTCGTGGCCTTGATGATGAGGGCCAGCACCGCGATGAGCGGCGCGCACAAGACTAGGAGCGCGAACGCGCACACGACGTCGAACGTCCGCTTCGCGAACGCGTACGGCACCCTCTTCGCCTCGACTCGCGGACCGCTCATGGGCAATGGAATGCTAACGCCGGCTCCATCGTGCGTGGGGCTGATCATCCAATATCTCTCCAAAAACCGGGCCGTCCCCACCGTCGCACGACCGGAGCCTTCCTTGCGGAAGCCCCGGCCGTGTGTGGCCGCGCGAGCGTGAAACCCTCCCGATGCCCACATCGGCGACGAGGAAGGAAGGACCGACCCGCTCTATTGTAGGCCATGATGCTGCGTATAAGGGGTCGTTCCACGTTTTTATTGCACAAATGGCACGTTCTTAACCGAAAAACTGGCATTCCGCTCTCCAGGTAGCCTCAGGGCATGATCCTCGTCGTCGGCGGTGCCGGCTACATCGGCTCCCACATGGTCCGCCTCCTGCGCGAGGCGGACGAGCCGCATCTCGTCCTCGACAACCTGGAGCAGGGCCACCGGCCCGCCATCGGGTCCAGCCCCTTCGTCCAGGGCGACCTGCGCGACCGCGCCTCGCTCGACCGCGTCTTCGCCGCGACCCCCGAGATCGACGCCGTGATCCACATGGCCGCCTACATCGCCGTTGGCGAGAGCGAGCGCGCGCCCGGCAAGTACTGGGCGAACAACACCGCGGGCGTGCTCAACCTCCTGGAGGCGATGCGCGCGGCGGGCGTCCAGAAGCTCGTGTTCTCCTCCACTGCCGCGATCTTCGGCGAGCCGAGGTACACGCCCATCGACGAGGCCCACCCCAAAGACCCCACCAGCGTGTACGGCGACACCAAACTCGCGGTCGAGCGGATGCTGGCGGGCTACGACCGCGCCCACGGCCTGCGCTCGGTCTGCCTGCGCTACTTCAACGCCTGCGGGGCCGCGCCGGACGCGAGCATCGGCGAGGACCACCATCCCGAGGAGCACCTCGTTCCGCTCGCGATCCTCGCCGCGATGGGCCGTCGCGCCGGCCTGAAGGTGTTCGGCACCGATTGGCCCACGCCCGACGGCACCTGCGTGCGCGACTACGTCCACGTCCTCGACCTCGCCGCCGCGCACCTCCTCGCCATCCGCCACCTGCGGGGCGGGGGCGTTTCGCGCCACTACAACCTGGGCAGCGGCAAGGGCTTCTCCGTGCGCGAGGTGATCGACGCCGTGGGCCGCGTCGCGGGCCACCCGGTCTCCGCCGAGGACGCCCCCCGACGCCCCGGCGACCCCGCCGTGCTCGTCGCCTCCAGCGACGCCGTCAAGGCGGCCTGGGGCTGGACTCCCGAGTTCGCCGACCTCGACACCATCGTCCGCCACGCCTGGGCCTGGCACGCCTCGCACCCGAACGGCTACGGCGAGGGTTAGAAGGTCACCCCTCCTCGCTTTCCGCGGCGCAGGCGTGGCGCTTGTCGCTATGCTCCACCGCGAGGAAAATGAGGAGGGGCCGGGGGTGGAGCGAGGAGAGCTTGCCGCCTTATTCCAACCTACCGACCGTCGCCGGGTCTCCCGCGCCCCCAAAGTAGTTCTCCAGCACATGGGTAAACGCCCCGTCTCCGCCCGCGTGGGCGAACAGCGTCATGGAGGAGCGGAGCTTCATCGCGTCGAGCGAACCGAAGATCGCCTCCGCGTCGTTGCCGGGGAGAGCGAGCAGGGCGCGGCAGCACTCGTTCAGGCGAGGTCCGAGGATGGGGTGCTCAAGGTAGGCTCTCGCCTCGTCGAGGCTCTTGATGGCGTAGTAGTGAGCGGTCACGCTACGGCCGAGCCCGGCGATCTGGGGGAACACGAACCAGATCCAATGGCCCGTCTTGCGTCCCGCGCGGACCTCTTGCAGAGCATGGTAGTAAGTTCCGTTTTCGTCCTGAGCGAAGACGAAGCGCTGTAGGTCGAAGGGGTCGGGCATGATTGATTGGAGCGGCGCGGTTTCCGGAGCGTGGCAAGCCACGCCGCTACACGGTTAGGCCTTCAGGCTGGCGATGTCGATCACGAAGCGGTAGCGGACGTCGCTCTTGAGCATCCGCTCGTACGCCTCGTTGATGTCCTTGATGTCGATCGTCTCGATGTCGGAGACGATGCTGTGCTCGGCGCAGAAGTCGAGCATCTCCTGGGTCTCCGCGATGCCGCCGATCATCGAGCCGGCGAGGCTCTTGCGACCGGGGACGAGGGAGAAGGCGGCGACTTTCTGCGGGTCGGGGAGGCCGACGAGCACCATCGCGCCGTTGCGCTTGAGCATCCCGAGGTAGTCGCCGTAGTCATGGTCGGCGGAGACGGTGTCGAGGATGAAGTCGAACCGCCCGCGGTTGGCGGCGAAGGAACCCTCCTCCTTGGTGGCGACGAAGTCGTCCGCGCCGAGCCGCAGGGCGTCGTCGCGCTTGCTCGGCGAATGCGAGAGAACGGTGACGTGCGCGCCCATGGCCTTCGCGAGCTTCACGCCCATGTGGCCCAGGCCACCGAGGCCCACGACCGCGACCTTGTCGCCCGCCTTGACGTTCCAGTGGCGCAGGGGCGAGTAGGTGGTGATGCCGGCGCAGAGCAGGGGCGCGGCGGCGGCGAGGTCGAGCGACGCGGGGACTCGGACGACGTAGTTCTCGTCCACGGTGATGCGCGTCGAGTAGCCGCCGTAGGTGGGGGCCTTGGACTCGCGCTCGCGGGCGTTGTAGGTTCCGGTCATGCCCTCCAGGCAGTAGTTCTCCTCGCCCGCGAGGCACGCCTCGCAGCGGCGGCAGGAATCCACGAAGCAGCCTACGCCGACGGTGTCGCCGACCTTCCACCTCGTGACCTCGGAGCCGACCTGGGCGACGTGGCCGACGATCTCGTGGCCGGGCACCATGGGGTAGATCGAGCCGCCCCACTCGTCGCGGACCTGGTGGAGGTCGGAGTGGCAGACGCCGCAGAACGCGATGTCGATGAGGACGTCGTGGGCGAGGGGCTCGCGTCGCTCGATGGAGAAGGGCGCGACGGGCGCGGTGGGCGACTCGGCGGCGTAGGCGGGAGTCTCGAGGGTGACGGGATTCGCGGTGGCAGACATGGTTCGGTTGGGAGGACGCCACGTCGCGTCCGGACCTTAGGTACTACGCCGTCTGTAGCGTCCCAATGAGCGTTGAGGACACCTTTATCGCTTTTCACCGCCTCCCCCATCCGCCCTCAAGTTAGAGTTCGACTACGGCCTAGCGTTCGATCGGGTGGCGTATAGTAGAGACACGATGGTCGCCGTTCCCGAAGAGTGCCTTGTGCGCTGGACTGCCACGGACGTGATGCGGATGGTCGAGACGGGCCTCGTCGAGCATCCCGAGCGCGTCGAGTTGGTCGAGGGGATGGTCTTAGACAAGATGAGCCAGAAGCCGCCGCACGCCATTACGCTGTCGCTCACGGTGGAGGTGCTACGTCGGGTCTTCGCCGGGATCGCGGAGGTCAAGGCAGGCGTCCCCCTGTATCTCACGGACACGAACGAGCCCGAGCCCGACGCGATGGTGACGCCGCTCGACATGCGCCGCGTCGTCCGCGCGGGCGACGTCTTCCTCGTGGTCGAGGTCGCAGACACCTCGCTTCGCAAGGACCAGACTCTCAAGGCGGCGCTCTACGCGCGCCACGGCATCCCTGAATACGTCATCGTCGACGTGGTGAGCCGCCGCGTGGAAATCCGGCGAAAGCCCCAAGGCGAGGAGTGGGGCCAGACGACGGTCCTTGCCGAGGGCGACGAGTTCACGCCCCTCGGCGCCAATGGCCCCCTCCGCGTGGCCGACCTCCTACCCGACCCGGAGATCGCGTAGCCGCGCCGCCGCTTGCTCGGGCGTGATGTCCCGTTGCGACTCCGCGAGCATCTCGAACCCCACCATGAACTTGCGCACGGTGGCCGAGCGCAGGAGCGGCGGGTAGTAGTGGGCGTGGAGGGTCCAGTGCGGGTGCTCCACGCCGTCGGTCGGCGCGCCGTGCCAGCCCATCGAGTAGGGGAACGACACGTCGAACAGCGCGTCGTACCGCCCCAGGCCGTCCTTGACGATCTCCGCGAGCGAAACCCGCTCCTCGGCGGTGAGCTCGGGAAGGCGGGTGACCGGTCGCTTGGGCAGGAGGAGGTACTCGAACGGCCAGACCGCCCAGAACGGCACCACGAACGCCCAGTGCGCGTTCTGGCACACGATCCGCTCGCCCGCCCTCAGCTCCTGCGCCAAGACGTCCATCAGCAGCGGCGAACCAGTTCGCTCGAAGTGCGCCTTCTGCATCGCGTCCTCCTTCGCGGGCAGGGTCGGAAGGTAGTCGCAGGCCCAGAGCTGGCCGTGCGGGTGCGGGTTCGACGCGCCCATCGCCTGGCCCTTGTTCTCGAAGAGCTGGACCCAGGGATACCGCCCGCCGAGGTCGGTGATCTGGTCGGCCCAGGTGTCGACGACCCGCGCGATGTCGGGGACGTCCATCTGGGCGAGGGTGAGGTCGTGGCGGGGCGAGAAGCAGATGACGCGCGCCTCGCCGAGAGCGCCCTGCGCCCGGAGCAGCCCCTCGCCCGCGGCGTCGGTCGAGGAGTCGGTGAGCAGCGAGGGGAAGTCGTTCGGGAAGACGAAGGTGTGCGCGTACAGCGGGTTTCTGTCGCCGCCGGTGCGCGCGTTGCCGGGGCAGAGATAGCACTTCGGGTCGTACTCGGGCTTCCGCTCCTCGGCGGGCTTCTCCTGCGCCCCCTGCCACGGCCGCTTGGTGCGGTGGGGCGAGCAGAGCACCCACTCGTCGGTGAGCGGATTGTGCCTTCGGTGCGGGTCGTTCGTGAAGTCGAGGCCCATGGGGGCTAGTTTCCCCCATCGGGCGTCCCGCAGAAGCGGCGTGACTCTTCACGCTCCGGAGAAAAAGAGTCCCGG
This sequence comes from uncultured Fimbriimonas sp., assembly GCA_964245875.1. Lineage (GTDB taxonomy): Bacteria > Armatimonadota > Fimbriimonadia > Fimbriimonadales > Fimbriimonadaceae > Fimbriimonas. The sequence continues at coordinate 27,776 of CAXTOO010000004.1, forward strand.
AGCGTGAAGAGTCACGCCGCTACACGAGCGCCGCTCTCGTACGACAGGTCCCTACTGCACCGTCCCGTCACGGCACTGCTCGATGCATTGCCGCGCGTACGAATGCTTCCTTATCATGAAGCCGGTCTCCTCTGGCCCGGGACGGCTGGGTCGGGTCGGGAGTTCAGGATTTCCAGCTCGGCGATTGTCGAGTTCTTCGCTATGCGGGTGCTGGCCTATAATGCTCGCGTATGAGCGATGATTCACCGCCTGCCGAGGAGAGGCGTCAAAGCCTGTTAGGGAGCCTCGCGACGAAGTTCGCGACGATCTACTTCGGCCTGTGGTTCGTCCTCGTCTCGGGATTGCCGTACCAGGGCGCGCTCGTGGACGCCCTCGCGAGAGTCCTCGGCATCGCCACGCCCGTACCGAACATCGAGACGGGTAGCGGCGACCGACTCTACGATTGGCTGTCGATGGGCGTCTTCCTGTTCGTCGCCCTCCTTGGCGCGGCGCTCTGGGCGGCGCTCGACCGCAGACGAACGCATGACCGCACGAACGTCGAAATAATGCGCGTCTTCTTGCGCTACGGGCTGGGCTTCATGATCCTCGGCTATGGCTTCGGGAAGACGAGCCAGTTCCCTGCGCCCTCGGGCCTGGAACTCGCCAAGCCTCTCGGCGAGGGCACACCGATGGCCCTGATGTGGAACTTCATGGGGGCGTCCTTCGCTTACTCCCTCTTTGCGGGCGCGCTGGAGATCCTCGGCGGGCTCCTCCTGCTGTTCCGGCGAACCACGCTCCTCGGTGCGGCGGTGTTCGCCCCGGTGATGTTCAACGTGTTCGTGCTGAACGTGTGCTACGACGTTCCGGTGAAGCTGTACTCGTTCCACGCCTTGCTCGGCGCACTCGTGCTCCTCGCGCCCGACGCACGGCGGCTGTTCGATCTCTTCGTCCTCAACCGCCCCGTGTCCCCGCGCGAGATCGGCCCGCCCGTGCGCTACCAAAAGCTGCGGAAGGGCGTGCTCGTGGTCAAGTGGCTCGCGCTCCTGGGTTTCGTCATCGTGCCGAACGTCCAGAGCTTCGCCACGGGCTGGCAGTCCCGAACCGCGCCCCAAGGGCCGCTGGCGGGCGCGTGGGACGTGAGCCGCTTCGCGGGGCCGGGGACGCCGTGGACGAAGGCGGTGGTGGTCGAGCATTCCGACGTCTCGATGCTGATCTTGCAGATGGGGGACGGGAAGGAGTGGCGCGCCTACGTGGACGACGACAAGAAGGGGGCGATCCATCTTAAGGGAAAGGACGGCACGGAGCGGAACTGGCGCTACCGGCTCTCTCCGCCCGATGCTCTAAGCGTCCAGGAGGGGGAAACGACCGCCGACCTCCGACGTGATCGTCGGGAGTTCCCCTTGATGCGCCATCGCCTCCATTGGATCCAGGAGCAACCCCGGACGCCCTAGCGACCGATGGAGTCGGGTCGCGCGGGTGATCGCCCCCTCACCCCCGGCCCCTCTCCACCTAGGAGACGACGCCAATCGACCGAGGCGACATAGCTTTTGCGTCGTCACCTTCGGCGGACCCTCCCGGAAGGGAGAGGGGAGCCGGACTTTGCGGGCGGGGGTTAGTCGCCGTTGGAGTCCGCGCCGATGGTGTCGGCGGTGGCGTTGGGGTCTACGACGAGGCCGTCGTAGACCTTGACGGGGCGGACAGGGGTGTCGCCGCCTTCGTCGAGGTCTTCGAGGTCGGTGTCGATGGGATCGTCTCGGCGGGGATCGGGGGCGATGAAGTCGGGGGTCACGCCCTTGCGGACGAGGGTGGCGCGCGGAGGGTTCGACGTTTGCAATGTTAAAAGGGCCTTAACACAAAGCGGGTTTAATCTCGCGGGCGCGGAAGGCGCCTCCTTATGGGAGAAGATCGCATTGCTTAAGCTTGGTCACGACGTCGAGTTCTACAGGCTTCTCGAAGCCCAGGCGGAGGTCGCGCAGCGCGCAGCGCGAGCGTTCCTCGCGTTCACCCAGGACTTCACCGGCCTGGACGAGAAGGCGAAGGCGATGCGGGGCATCGAGCACGAGGGCGACGACCTCACCCGCAAGCTGCAGTCCAAGATGGTCGCGACGTTCATCACGCCGCTCGACAAGGAGGACATGCGGGACCTCTCGATGGCCCTGGACGACGTGACGGACGCGATCGAGGCGGCGGCCTCCCGGGCGGGGCTGTACCGGCTGGACGCCTCGCGGCGCGAGGACCTCGTGCCGATGGGCGAGGTGCTGGTAGGAATGACGGACCGGATCGTGGAGACGGTGGGACACCTCCAGAAGGACCTCCACAAGCAGGAGGAGTTCACGCGCAACGTGGACGAGATCCACAAGCTGGAGAAGCAGGGCGACGCCCTGCACCGCAAGGCGGTGATGGACCTCTTCGACACGCCCGGCGCGGACCCCCTGACGGTGATGAAGTGGAAGGAGGTGTACGACCTTACGGAGGACGCCTTCGACGTGGCGGAGCATGTGGCGAAGGTGCTGGGCGACATCCTGACCAAGTACGCCTGAGAGCCCGATGACCCTTCTCATCCTCGTCGTCGTCGCCGCGCTCGCGTTCGACTTCATCAACGGCTTCCACGACACCGCGAACGCCATCGCGACCGTCGTCTCGACCCGAGTGCTCACCCCGAGGGCCGCGATCCTCATGTCCGCGTCGCTCAATTTCGTGGGCGCCCTCCTGGGCGTGACGGTCGCGGCGACGATCTCCAAGGGGATCGTCGATCCGGCGTCGGCGACCACCACGCTCACCCTGGCGGCGATCGTGGGGGCGATCGTCTGGAACCTGGTCACCTGGTTCTACGGCATTCCGAGCTCCTCCTCACACGCGCTCATCGGCGGCCTCGTGGGCGCGGGCGTGGCACACGGCGGCCTGCACGGCGTCCTGTGGGACGGGGTCACGAAGAAGGTCCTCATTCCGCTTGTGGTTTCGCCTTTGGTGGGCTTCGGCGTCGGCTGGCTCATCATGAAGGCCATCAACCGGTTCTTCGCGAACTCCCGCCCGAGCAAGGTGGGGCACGTCTTCCGGAAGCTGCAGGTGGTGTCGGCGGCGGCGATGTCGATCGCGCACGGCAACAACGACGCTCAGAAGAGCATGGGCATCATCACCCTCGCCCTGGTCGCGGGCGGCTTCATCGAGAAGACGAAGGAGGTCCACGTCCCCCTCTGGGTCATGGTCTCTTGCGCCGTCGCGATGGCGGCCGGCACGTCGGTCGGCGGCTGGCGGATCATCAAGACGATGGGCCACAAGATCATCCGCCTGGAGCCGGTGAACGGCTTCGCGGCGGAGACGGCGGGCGCGGCGACGATCCTGATTGCGGGCCGCTTCGGCGCGCCGGTCTCGACGACCCACGTGATCGCCAGCTCCATCTTCGGCGTGGGCGCCTCCAAGCGCCTCTCCGCCGTCCGCTGGGAGGTCGCCCTGAACATGCTGGTGGCCTGGGTGTTGACGATTCCCGCCTCGGCGCTGGTGGGCGCGCTGGCGTACGGCCTGTTCCGGCTGATCGGGCTGTGAAAATTGCTCGTGCGGAATCGTGGGGCGCAACGGCTTCGCGAGTTTTCGAGTACGATAAGAGAGTTACGGTTACGAAGATGCCCCGTCTCCGGCCCCATTCACGCCTAGCCTGAGTTTCGCCACGAGAACGCACCGAAGAAGCCTGTACGAAACTAGGAAAAGAAATGGCAACGAAATCGCTCTACGTGGGCAACATCTCCTACTCGGCCACCGAGGATTCCCTGAAGGCCGCCTTCGCGGCGTACAACCCGACCAACATCCGCATCATCGAGGGCCGCGGCTTCGCGTTCGTCGACGTGGACGCGGACCAGCTCGAGGCGGCGGTCGGCGACATGAACGGCAAGTCGGTCGATGGCCGCACGCTGACGGTCAACGAGGCTCGCCCGAAGGGTGAGGGCGGCGGCGGCGGCGGTCGCCCCGGCGGCGGCGCTGGCGGCTATGGCGGCGGCGGCGGTGGCGGCAGCTACGGCGGCGGTGGCGGCGGTGGCCGTTCGGGCGGCGGCGGTGGTGGCTACGGAGGAGGCGGCGGCGGTGGCCGCGGCGGCTCCAGTGGCGGCGGCGGCGGTCGCGGCAGCCGCTGGTAAGCGGAACCGACTAGACCTTGAAGGGCGCAGCGAACGATGTTCGCCGCGCCCTTTCGACTTTTTGACCCCCGTTAGACCGTCCACTGGGATGTGGTTTGCCTCGCCGTGCCCTTACCGACGCCCTTGGACCGCATGGTCGCGGCGGTGAGGAGCCACCGCGCGGTTTCGGGCGTCCTGCGCTCCGGGCGGGAAGTCCTTCGCTTCCGCCTCCAAGCGCCGGATCGCTTGTGGCTCCGGGGCGACGCCCTCGGTGGCACCGTGGTAAGCGATGGCAGGACTGCCTGGATCGCGCTGGATAGGCCAAAGGTCTACGCCGAGGTCTCCCCGAGCTTCGCTTTGGCACTCGCGAACCCGCTTGTGGGCTATAGCCTTCTCCTGCGGAACGCCGCGTTCGACCCGCTAGGGTCCTTGCGCGCCGCGCTCGTTGAGCCCGGGCCACCGATGCGATTCGACATCAAGAGCCTGCGGAACGAGGCCCTCGCGCAACTTAGGGCTGCGTACCCAGGGGGCCTCTTGGTCGTGGGATGGCGTGAGCGGTACCCCCTCGGTATGGTCGTGGGCCTCGATCCGGCCACCTCCCTGCCAACGCGCCTTCGCACGGTGCCGGAGCCGGACCAAACAACCCAGGTCTACCGCTACGAGAACGTCGTCCTCGACCCGCCGCTCGGCCCCGCTGATTTCCGCTTCTTCCCGCCTCCGGACTACCGACGGTGGACGTCGCCTGTCCGCCGTCCTTTCGTCCGCTTCCTTCCCGGCACGATTTCGACCGTCTCCGCGAGACCCGGCGTCTGGACCGACGTTCAAGGCGTCACCCTGCGCGTCCTTGCCCAGGTCCGCGAGTACGAGGGCCAGTGGGTCTTCGATTTCGAGAGCCAGGGCAGGCTGGCATGGGAAGGCCCCAGCGCCTTCGTGCGCATTGACGGTGCCTGGCGACCGGCCCTCTTTATCGTCAAGGACGACGGTCGGGCCTTCATGACCTTTCCCAAGGCCGGCACGAACAACCCGCCCGATGCCCTCCAGATTCGGTTTGGTGCCCAAGGCCCCATCCTCCTCGTGGAGTGGCGGCCTCAAGGCGGGTCTTCCGCACCCTAGTCCACGCCATAGTTTGCGGTCTCGGGGTCGCCGCCGATGTGCTGGCCGTTCTCCATCCCGTCGATCTTCGCGAGATCGCCGGCATCGAGGGCGAAGTCGAAGATCTCGAAGTTCTCCTTGATGCGCGCGGGGGTGACCGACTTGGGGATCACGACGAGACCGAGCTCGGCGTGCCAGCGGAGGACAACCTGGGCGAGGGTCTTGCCGTACTTGGCCGCGATCTACGCGAGGATCGGATCGCCAGGATCTTGCCCTGGCCCAGGGGCGACCACGACTCGGTGACGATGCCGTGCTCCGCGTGGAAGGCGCGCAGCTCCTTCTGGGGGAAGCCGGGGTGGAACTCGATCTGGTTGACGGCGGGCACGACGCCGGTCTCGTCCATGATCCGCTTCAGGTTGTCGACGGTGAAGTTCGACACGCCGATGGAGCCCGTCTTCCCCTCCTTGCGGAGCTCGACCATCGCCTTCCAAGCGTCAACGTACTTGTCCTGCTTGGGGGTGGGCCAGTGGATGAGGTAGAGGTCCACGTAGCCCATGCCGAGGCGGGCGAGGCTCTCGTCCATCGCGTCGCGGGCCCCTCCGTACTGTGGGTTCCAGAGCTTGGTGGAGAGATAGACGTCTTCGCGCGGGAGGTCGGAAAGGCGGATGCCCTCTCGCCCACCCCCTCCTCGTTGCCATAGATCGCCGCGCCGTCGATCAGGCGGTAGCCGTCCTTGAGGGCCTGGTAGACGGCGGGCGAAGCCTTGTCCTCTTCGATCTGCCAGGTGCCGAAGCCGATCTGCGGGATCGGCTTACCGTCGTTGAGGGTCAGGCTAGGGTGGCTCATCTCCCTCTCTACGCGGCCATTGCGGTGGCGACCGGCGTGGGATCGAGATAGATGTGATATTCCGCGGCGAGATCGCCTTCGAGGCGGAGACGGTTGAGGAAGGGCACGGCGACGGTGCGACCGTTCTTCAGACCGTACGTTACGGTGCCTTCCAGGAAGAGGGCGTCGTCCGTCTCATAGCTCTTCAGATCGGTGTGGCGAGAGGAGTCGAGCGCGCCCCAGAATCCGGCGACGAAGGCCTCGGCCGCAGGGCGGCCCACGACGGGCGGATTCGCGCCCATGCGGAACGTGCCGCCCTCGGTGAGGAACGCGGCGAAGGCGGGAGCGTCCATGCGGTCAATGGCGGCGAACAGCGCGGCGGTGTCCATGGTCCTAGTATGGCCGAAACCTTTCGAACTTTCAATACGTATTGAAAGATGACATGGGCAAGCTCCGCGCGCTCTGGACCGCGACCCGTCCGTACTCCTTCACCGCGACCCTCGTGCCGATCCTCATCGGCACCGGCGTGGCGAAGGTCCTGTTCCCCGCGCTGGCGGTGGGCTGGCTCCATTTCGCGCTCGCGCTGCTCGGGGCGTTGGCGATCCACGTCGTGGCGAACGTGCTGAACGACTTTTTCGACGCGCGCTCGGGGCTGGACAACAAGGATAACTTCGGCCGCTTCAACGCGGTGATCGCGGGACTGACCACACCGAAGGAGATGCTCGGCATCGCGGCGTTCGCGGGAGTGGTGAGCGCGGTGGTCGGGGGGTACTTCCTCGTCGTGATCGGTCTGCCGATTCTGGTCCTCGCCCTGCTCGGTGCGTTCCTCGCGGTGTTCTACACAATGCCTCCGGTGTCGCTGAAGCACCGTGCTCTGGGCGACATGGCGGTGCTGCTCGGCTTCGGCCTGGGCATGGCGTACGGCGCGTACGTGGTGCAGGCGTACGCGACGCCGGGCTATCTTGCGACGGGGCGGCTGATCGCGGTGTTCGCCTACGCGTTCCCCAGCGCCCTGCCGATGGTCGGCATCCTGCACGCGAACAACCACCGCGACCGGGTGAACGACCGGGAGTACGGCGCGCGCACCCTCGCGAACGTGCTCTCGCCCGCGCGCAGCAAGGACGTGATGTTTGCCCTGCTGATCGCGCCGCTGCTGTTCTTCGTGGCGACGTCGGTGGCGGGGCTGACGACGGCCTGGATCCTGCTGGCGGCGCTGTCCTTGCCGCCGCTGTTCAAGGTTCTCCAGGAGGTGAAGGCGGACCACTTCGACGGGCCGTTGGTGCCGCAGATCGCGCAGTTCCACGGCCTGTTCGGGCTGCTGACGACGCTCGGACTGGTGGTCAAGTCGCTCGTGCGATAAAAGTTCCGTTCGACTTGGGGAACTTTCGGGTGGGGCTTTGGTCCCTTTTCTGCGCCAGGTTGGTTGACGGAGAGTTTTCACCACAGAGACACAGAGGAGGCACAGAGGGATTGGCGTTCCCCGCTGGCTATCCCTTTCGGGAAGGGTTTTGTCAACCAACGTTCGCCTTTCGGGCGCTGAAGGGCGGCGTAGAATAAGGGCATGGAGAGCGTCGCAAAAGTGACCGGAACGGTGCGTGACGGTCGGATCGTCGTGCCCAACTTGCAGTTCGCTGAGGGTGAGTCGCTTGAACTCATGGTGTGGTCGCCCAAGCTTGACGACCTCGCGCCAGATCCGGCGAGAGAGCGGACGCCCGAGGCTCGCGAGACGGCGATGCGGGCGTGGCTCGAACGAGTGCAGTCGCGAGTGCCGCGCCTGCCAAGTTTGAGCGACTACTCGATGTCTCGCGACTGCATCTACCGCGACCATCTTGTTGAGGAGAGGCATACGGCGTAGGATGGAGGCATGGCAATGGTGGTGAACACGCGCGGGGTGATTGGAGCGAACCGGCACATCGTGGCCGAGGAGATGCCGTTTGCAGAAGGACAGGCGGTCGAGATCGCGGTGTGGGCGCGGGATGCGGCGAGCGCGCCACCGTCGCTGGACAGGTTCGCGGAACTGCGCGAGCTGGCGCGGTACCTTAAAGAGAAGTATCCGGACACGCCGTTGCTGACCAACGAGCAGATCGGCCGCGCGACGATCTACGAGGACGATCCCCTCTAGCGTGGAGGACGTCCTGGGGGACACGAACGTCTTGATGCGCACGGCTCAGGAGGGCCATCCCCATCACGAGCCCGCGCTTGCAGCATTGGGTCGGATTGAGCAGGCGGGCGCCCGGATCGTGATCGCGCGGCAGAGCCTCGCGGAACTCTGGGCAGTGGCGACCCGGCCCAAGGCGGACAACGGCTTCGAGTACTCGACCGCCGACGCGCGGCGGCTGGTGGACGCAATGCGGCAGCGCTTCACGGTGTTGCCGGAGCGGGAGGGCGCGCTCGACATCTGGCTTGATCTCGTAACTCGGTACGGCGTGCGAGGCAAGACGACGCACGACGCGCGGCTCGTCGCGACGATGCTTGCCAACGGCGTGACGCGCATCCTGACGTTCAACGGCGGGCATTTCGTGCGCTTCGCCGAGATCACGGTGGAGACGCTGTAAGCTCGTCCTCGTCAGGAACGCCCTTCCAGTAGCCATCGAGCGCCCGATCCCAGCGGCTAAAACTCGAATCGTCACACCCGAACGGGTTGACCGTGTTCATGTATTGGAGAAACCTCTTTATGCACCGTCTCTGACGGAGGTCGAGCAGCGACCACTGCTCGCGTTCTCTGCTTGGAAGCGCGTCCTCAGGACCTTCCAGGCGAACGGAAAAAGGAATGTTGCCCTCGTCACGGCCGTCGTGAACACAGCGAATCATCTGGACGGGCAGGTAGTAGCGGAAGCCGACTGCGTCGAGGAAACCGAAACCTCCCAGACCCGGACTGGGATTCCAGTCCGGATCGTCGACCAAGTCATGCCAGCGGACGTCGTGCTCAGGCTCCAGGGGCCAACCGCCGTACGCGTCGATTACTGCCGAATGGCTCCACGAAACCCCACCTTCGCGGGTGACGCCAGCGAATGCGGCGTCGATCTCCTTCAAGAGCGAATCCCGCTCGGCGCGGACGAAGGGCGGGAGTTCGTCCATCGTCACAGGATAGCCCTGAGCAGGAGCGCACCCACGGAGGGTACGGCACCAAACGCTTCGCGTTTAGGGGAGGGCTGTCACAATAAGGATCCCCTATGCTTCGTCAATTCTTCGCGTATTACCAACCCCATCGTAGGCTTTTCTATACCGACCTCGTTTGCTCGCTTACGAGCGGAGCGTTGGAGTTAGCTTTTCCCCTTGCCATGAAGGCGTTCGTCGATCGGCTCTTGCCGGGCGGAAACATGGGGTTGATCGCGTTCGCGGCGGCGGGATTGCTCGTGATCTACGGGCTGAATACGGGGCTGCAGTACTTTATGAACTACTGGGGCCACGTCCTCGGGATCGCGATCGAAACGGAGATGCGGCGGCGGGCGTTCGAGCATCTGCAGCGGCTCTCGTTCCGGTTCTACGACAACACGAAGACGGGCCACCTCGTGGGGCGGATCACGAAGGACCTGGAGGACGTGGGCGAGGTGGCGCACCACGGGCCGGAGGACGCGCTCGTGGCCGTGATGACGTTCGTGGGGGCGTTCGCCGTGATGTGCCTCCTGAACGTCAAGCTCGCGCTGCTCACGGGGCTGGTGGTGCCGCCGACGACGTGGATCTCGGCGCGGTACGGCGCGAAGATGACCCAGACGTGGCGCTCGATGTTCGGGCGGGTGGGCGAGTTCAACGCGCGGATCGAGGAGAACGTGGGCGGGATGCGCGTGGTGCAGGCGTTCGCGAACGAGGCGCACGAGAAGGCGCTCTTCGCGGTGGAAAACGACAAATATCGGGCCACGAAGCTGGAGGCCTACTCGCTCATGTCGAAGAGCATGAGCCTGTCGTACATGACGATGAGCGTGGTGCGGCTCTTCGTGCTGCTCGCGGGGTCGTTCTTCGTGCTGCGCAAGGAACTCACGATGGGCGGCTTCGTGGCGTTCCAGCAGCTCATGGTGGTGTTCTTCCAGCCGGTGCAGAAGCTGAACGCGGTGCTGGAGATGTATCCCAAGGGGATCGCGGGGTTCCGGCGGTTCACGGAGCTGCTGGAGACGGTGCCCGACATCCAGGACGCGCCCGGCGCGCGCGACGTGGGCCACCTGCACGGCGACATCCGGTACGAGGGCGTGTCGTTCGGCTACGAGGCGCACCGGCTGGTGCTGGACGGCATCGACCTCTCGATCTGCGCGGGGCAGACGGTGGCGTTCGTCGGGCCCAGCGGGGCGGGGAAGACCACGATCTGCTCACTCTTGCCCCGGTTTTATGAGACTCTGAATGGTCGGATCACGGTGGACGGGATCGACGTCCGGGACATGACGCTAGCCTCGCTGCGGCGCAACATCGGCATCGTTCAGCAGGACGTGTTCCTGTTCGGCGGCACGATCAGGGAGAACATCGCCTACGGTCGGCTGGGAGCGTCGGACGAGGAGATCTGGGAGGCCGCGCGGCGGGCGAAGCTCGTGGATATGATCGAGTCCCTTCCAGAGAAGTTGGATACGGTGGTGGGCGAGCGGGGGGTGAAGCTTTCCGGCGGGCAGAAGCAACGGATGGCGATCGCGAGGATGTTCCTGAAGAACCCGCCGATCCTGATCCTGGACGAGGCGACCTCCGCACTGGACACGGAGACGGAGCGGGCGATCCAGCAGTCCTTGGCGGAGCTTGCGGTCGGGCGGACGACGCTGGTGATCGCACACCGCCTGGCGACGATCCAGAACGCGGATCGGATCGTGGTGGTGGACGAGACGGGCGTGGCGGAGGAGGGTCGGCACCAGGAGCTGGTGGCGGCGGGCGGGGTGTACCGAAGGCTGCACGAGGCGCAGTACGGGACGTTGAGCTAAGGGAGCGCGGACGCCCCGTCCGCTGGCGGTCCCCGGACCCCTGGTCCGTCCCCATGTGCTAAATTGCCGCGTATGGCGGAGCGTATAGGATGGTCGTCGCGCGGCTTCTTGCCGCATCTTGACGTTCCAGGGCGCCAGTTCCTGACTTGGAGGCTCGCGGATTCCGTGCCTGACGAGGCGATCGACGCCTGGGAGGCCGAACTCGCCCACGAGGACGACAAGGCGCGCGTTCGCGAGATGAACCGCCGCATTGAGCGGTTCGCCGACGCGGGTCACGGCTCCTGTGTCCTGCGCGACCCTCGGGCGGCCCGGATCGTGCAGGAGGTGCTCTTCCACGACCATCGAGACGAGTATGACCTTCTTGCCTGGGCGATCATGCCCAACCACGTTCATGTCGTGTTGGAGCCTTTGAGCGACCACCGCCTCTCGAAGATCGTTCAAGCGTTGAAGGGCGTGTCGTCCAAAGGGATCGGCAAGCTCAACGGCACTTGCGGAAGGCTGTGGCAGCCGGACTACTTCGACCGCCTGATCCGCGACGACGGCCATCTGGAGCGGATCATACGGTATCTGGAGTGGAACCCCGTGAAGGCGGGGCTCTGCTGGGAGCCGAAAGGATGGCATTGGTCTTCGGCGAGTGCGGATGCTAGGAAGAGACTGGGGATCGTGGCGGACCAGGGGTCCGTGCACCGTTAGCGGACGGGGCGTCCGCGCTCCTCGTAAGGGTCCGTGTGAGACTTCAAGGCAAGGTCGTGCTCGTCACCGGCTCGGCGACGGGGGTGGGTGAGGGGATCGCGCGGCGGGCGATGGCGGAGGGGGCGACGGTCGTGACCCACGGGCGCGAGAGTGAGACGGGGATCGAGGGAGCGCTCTACATTCCGGGCGACTTGGAGGACCCGCTCGTGCCGGAGAGGATCGTCAAGGCCACCGTCGAGGCGCACGGACGATTGGATGGGCTGGTGAACAACGCGGGTGTGTGCTGGCGGGCGGGTCCGGACGACGGCGCGGCGTTCTTCGACCGGATGATGGCGATCAACGCGCGGGCGCCGATGCTGATGGTTCGCGCGGCGCGGCCCCACCTGCGGGGTGGGAGCGTGGTGAACATCGGGAGCGTGAACGCCCACCAGACAGGCGAGGAGCTTTTGCCGTACGGCATGAGCAAGGCGGCGCTGGAGAACCTGACCCGCACCCTTGCCGCGCCGCTCGCGAAGGAGGGAACGCGGATCAACGCCCTGAACCTCGGCTGGACCCTCACGTCCAACGAGCGCCGGCTGCTGATGGAGACCGCCGGGTGGGCGGAGGACTGGCCCGAGACGACGGGCGCGCGGATGCCCTTCGGGCGACTGCTCCTGCCCTCCGACGTGGCGGCGGCGGTGGGCTACCTACTGTCCGACGAGGCGGCGATGGTCTCCGGGCAGGTGTGGGACCTGGACCAGCGTCCGCACGGCGGGTGAGGGCGCTAAGCCCTTGACCACGTTCAGATTGGAAAGGCTCGGGCGGAGAGGAGCTCGTCCCAGAGTGGGGCATCGCATCCTCTCCGCCCCGGACGGGGAAACGTCAACCGTCCGGGGCAGCACACCGCTTCGCGGCGCGGGGGCATTCCGCGGCTCCGGTGCTCGACGGACCTAGGTTGGCGTTAGGGGTCTCCGGCTGGAAGCCGGAGCGACGAGGGGCCGGAGATGCCTCCTGGAAGGAAGCACCACGCATACTCTGCCTATGGACTCTTTGCTCGCGCCGGGGCGCACGTTGGGGATCGTCGGGGCGGGGGTGATGGGGACGACGATCCTGCGCGGTCTGCTGGACGCGGGGTTGGTGACGCGGCGGCAGGTATGGGCAACGGCGAAGACCGCCGCGACCTGCGAGGAGGTCGCGGCGGCGCTGGAGGTCGAGACGGGCACGGAGGCGGCGCCCTTCCTCGGGGACGTGGGGATCGTGGTGCTGTGCGTGAAGCCCAAGCAGGTGGCGGCGGTCGTCGAGGGACTGAGGGGCCTGCCCGCGGACGCGACGGTGGTCACGATCCTCGCGGGCGTGACCACCGAGCGGCTCCAGGGGCTGCTGGGAACGGAGAACCCGGTGGTGCGGGCGATGACGAACACGCCGTGCGTGGTAGGCCAGGGCATGACGGCGGTGTGCGGCGGGCGCACGGCGAACGCGGGGCATGTCGGGGCGGCGCAGCGGATGTTCGCGGCGGTCGGGCGGTGCGTCGCGACGGACGAGGCGTACTTCGACGCGATCACCGCGATGGGCGGGAGCGGTCCCGCGTACGTCTATCTCATCCTGGAGGCGCTGGCGGACGCAGGCGTGAACGTGGGGCTGCCGCGAAGTCTCGCGCTGGAGGTCGTGGCGCAGACGATGCTGGGGGCGGCGCGGATGGTGCAGGAGACGGGTCGCCACCCGGCCGCGCTGCGCGACGACGTGACGACGCCCGCCGGCTGCACGATCGCCGGGCTGATGGTGATGGAGGACGGGAAGATCCGCTCGGTGCTCAACCGGGCGATCGAGGAGTCGACGCGGATCGTCGGCAACCTCGGGAAGTCGTAGGGAAACGCGAACGATTGCTTACGATAGCCAAGTCACAGCTTACGATCGCAACGTCAAGCGATTGTTAGCCATCGTTCGCCATGTGAGCGCATCCATACTGGACGGCATGGATCTGCTCGCGATCGAGGAACGGTACGGGGCGCACAACTACAAGCCGCTGCCGGTGACGGTCGAGCGGGCGGAGGGTGCGTGGGTGTGGGACGTCGAGGGCAACCGGTACCTCGATTGCCTCAGCGCCTACTCAGCGGTAAACCAGGGCCACTGCCATCCGCGCCTGGTGCGGGCGCTGACGGAGCAGGCGTCTCGGGTGACGCTCACGTCGCGCGCGTTCCACAACGACCAGCTCCCGCTCTTCTCGAAGGAGATCTGCGAGGCGTGCGGGATGGACGGCGTGCTGCCGATGAACACCGGCGCGGAGGCGGTGGAGACGGCGCTGAAGATGGCGCGGCGCTGGGGGTACGAGAAGAAGGGCATCGCGCCCGACCGGGCGGAGATCGTGGTGTGCGCGAACAACTTCCACGGGCGGACCATCTCGATCGTCTCATTCTCGACGGACGACGACTACCGACGGGACTTCGGGCCGTTCACGCCGGGCTTCCGCGTGGTGCCGTTCGGCGACCTGGAGGCGTTGCGGTCGGTGATCGGGCCGAACACCTGCGCGTTCCTCGTGGAGCCGATCCAGTGCGAGGCGGGCATCCTGATCCCGCCCGACGGCTACCTGCGGGCGGCGGCGGAGCTCTGCCGGGAGGAGAACGTGCTGTTCATGGCGGACGAGATCCAGACGGGGCTCGGGCGCACGGGCCGCTGGCTCGCCTGCGACCACGAGGGGGTGAAGCCCGACGTGCTGATCCTCGGCAAGGCCTTGTCGGGCGGCTTCTACCCGGTGTCGGCGGTGCTGGCGTGGCGGGAGGTTCTGGACGTGTTCACGCCTGGCTCGCACGGCAGCACGTACGGCGGCAACCCCCTGGGATGCGCGGTGGCGCGCGAGGCGCTGGCGGTGGCGCGGGACGAGCGTCTGGCGGAGCGCTCTTGGGAACTCGGTTGTTGGTTGTTGGAGGAGTTGCGGGGGTCGTTGAAGCATCGCGACATCGTCGAGATCCGGGGGCGGGGGCTGCTGGTCGGGATCGAGATGCGGGTGAGGGCGCGTCCGTTCTGCGAGCGGCTGAAGGCGCTGGGCCTCCTGTGCAAGGAGACGCACGACACGACGATCCGCCTCGCGCCGCCGCTGGTGGTCGCGAAGACGGACCTGGAGTGGGCAGTGGCGCGGCTGTGCGAGGTCTTGGGCTAGGGCGTGGGCATGACCGCGACGCTCAGGTGGGCAGTCGGCTCGGAGGAGGGGCGCACCCGAATCTCGACGTCCTGCCCCAGAAGGTTGAGGATGTGGATGAGGCGGTCAATCGAGTAGCTACCCGTGTGACCTCGCAGAAGTCGGGACAAGGCGGGTGCGTCGATGCCGATCAGGGTGGCTACCTTCCTCTCGGTCAGTTTCTTGACCTTCATCGTCCTTGCAATCTCGATCACGAGATCGGCCTTGGCAAGCTCCTCTTCAGGGTTTTCGAATCCGAGGCCCGCGAAGACGTTTCCGCTGCTCTGCGTCACGGGAATTTCCGCTACTTCTTCCATTCCTGGTGCCTTCTTTCGGCTTCCTTGAGCCTCTCATGGAGAGATCGAGGTCCTGCTAAGAGCTTCTGACAATACCTTTACGGGCGGTCGCGCATTGTGGGCCTA
>CAXTOO010000005.1:0-4132 GCA_964245875.1 uncultured Fimbriimonas sp.
GTGTTCGTCACCGCGAAGATCAGGCTGAAACCGTCGGCGAGACCGATCGCCGTCCTTAGCGCCTCGTAGGAGGCGAGGTTCTCACCCTCGAAGGGCGCTAAGCTCTCGGACAATGGGGTTCACCTCGAACCAGGGCTTGCGGTCGCCCGAGCGGGCGACGTACTCGTAGAGGTAGGTGTAGAAAAGGCACTCCAAGCCGAGGGCGTCGTCTGGTCGGACGGGGTTCGGAGCGAGGTAAGCCTTGAGAACCGCGTAATGGGCTTGGTCCAATTGGCGGAAGTAACCCCGCGACTCGACCCGAATCGCCTCCTCGGCCACGTCCTGCGTGACGGGAAGCTCTTTCGCTCGGGTTAACACGGATCGGACGAGCGTCATCAACGTCGTCGGACTGCCGCCGCTCGCGAAGATGATCGTGTCCAGGGCCGCCTGCTCGAAAACGTCAGCCCTCTCGACGCCCGCCCCCGCCAATCGTTTCTCGACGACTTGGACGAATTTACGATGGCCCGTGTCGT
Source organism: uncultured Fimbriimonas sp. (assembly GCA_964245875.1). Lineage (GTDB taxonomy): Bacteria > Armatimonadota > Fimbriimonadia > Fimbriimonadales > Fimbriimonadaceae > Fimbriimonas. The sequence continues at coordinate 513 of CAXTOO010000005.1, forward strand.
CTCCGCTCTCCGGGTCGCGCAGACAGATGGTGGGCAGGACCGAGGGTTGCCCCCCGGCGGTCTGGTTGAAGTCGGCGACCTTCGGGGAGTAGCAGAACGAGATGGGAGCGGCAAGGATGAGGTGGACGCCAAGGTCGCACAGTTGGGTCGCGCGCTGGACGAAGAACCGTTCCTGCTGGTCTATCTTCCCCTCGCCCGAGTGCGGAACGATCTTGTCCGTTCCGTCGAGGATAAGGACGAGTCCCGCCCCCTCGTTCGCCTTGACCGTCTCTTTGAGCGCCTCGACGAGCGCGCGAAACGCCTGGATCGTGTCGTTCGTGAGCGCCTCGACCTGCTCGCGCAGGCTCTCTTCCCCGGTGCGCCTCTGGCGGAGGTTGAAGCCGAGCTTCGCGACGCCAACGCTGAGGTCGACCGATTTTGGATCGACCGTGGGATTGATCACGCGGAGCGTCTCCGAGAGCTTCTCCCGCGTCGCGCGGACCGCGTTCGCGAAGGGCGCGAGCCTTCGCGCCTCGGCCAGTTCCTGGATGAGGCTCAGCGCCATGAAGACGAGCACGTCCGGGAAGTCGGCGTTGTTCACGTCGATGGAACGAGCGGCGTCCATCGAGACGACCGTGTAGCCGTCGTCTTCGAAGACGGCCTCCAGACGCTTGAGCTCGGTGGTCTTCCCCACGCCCCTTCCTCCGGAGAAAAGCCGTGTCAGGGGCCGTTCGGCGAGCGCGATCTCCCTTGCCAGCGGTTCGATCACCGTGTCGCCGCGCAAGCCGTTGAAGTCGACGTACTCGCTCAGGCGGGGCGGCTCCTCAGGATGGAAACGCCCGTAGATCTTCCTTAGTCGAGAGAGATCGACGGCCACGTCTTCAGTATGCCACCGTGCTCTGTTGAGCCCTACAGGATTAAGGCGGCGGGCGTTAAACGTAGGAGGCGGTCTTGGCTGGCGGCGACCTGTCTCACCAAGGTAAGCCGATCGTGCGCGGCGCTTACTTCCCAGGCCGCGTCGGGCGGCGGTCGGATCCCGACTCGTAGCGGAGCCGGAGATAAAGGGTGCATTGGACCACCGGCGTGGCGACCACGGGGTTCACCACGCGGTCGAAGCCCTTCGCGCTCAGGGGGTCGTAGTAGAACGTCCGCACCTTCCGAAGACCGTGGACGACATAGTTCCCCATGTTGTAGCCCCGGTCGAGGTTCTCCCCCTCCGACGCCTGGTAGGACGCATATGAATCGGTCGGGTAGAAGGCGTCGAACCGCTCCGCGTAGACCTGCGGCGCGGCGCGGAACGCCATCCCGAAGAGCCGCGCGTAGTCCGTGCGCTTCTGCCGGATCGTCTTCGCCGCCTCTGCGAGCAGCCGCGCGCGAACCGCCGCCACGTCGGCGAGCACGTAGTCCACCTTGACCAGGTCGAAGATCCCGTCCCTCGCCGCGAGGGCCACCAGGCCGTCCACCTCCGCCTGCGAGCGGCAGCGGACGGAGACGTTCTCCTTGAACTCGAACCCCACGAGCCGCTCCGTCGCGACGTTGCCCTCCAGCGCGTAGCCGTACACGCGGTTCTGGGCAACGATGTCCGTCGAGACCCGCGCGGAGGCCACCCCCGCGCCCTTCAGGCGCACCCGGAACGCGGCCAGCCGCGCCCCGGCCTTCGTCCGCGCCTCCGCCGGCGTGGCGCCCTCCTCGCTCAGTCCGAAGGTCGCCACGTAGACGTCCGCCCGGACGTTCATGAGCACGGCGGCGTCCAAGAACGTGCTGTTCAGGGTCGGCGGAATCTCCGCCTCGGCGAGCGAGCGCTGCGCCCTCAGAACGTCGGCGGCGTTGCCGCGCCGTTCGCCGAAGGCCGACCCGCCCGCGGTCTGCGCACCGGCGAAGCCGATCAAAGCGAGACTCGCGAGACCCGCGATCGTCGTTTCCATGCGATTAGGACGCGCGCCGCCTGGGCGTCGTCACCGCGCGAACGTCCGTCAGCGGGACCGGCGCCTCCTCCGCAAGGGCGGAACGTGGAACAGTCCCCCCTTGGAACTCGAACTGACGATCCTCTACGAGCGCGACGAGGACGGCTGGTGAGCCGCCGAGATCCCAGAGATTCCCGGCGCCACGTCGCAGGGCCGCTCCCTGGAGGGGGCGCGCACGAAGGTGCTGGACGCTTCGGAGGAGCTTTCGCAGAGCCGCCGCGAGGGGGCGTTCCGCGCCTGCCATCCCCATGGCTTCGAGCGCCTGCGGCTGGCGGCGTAGGCAAGCTAGACCGAGAATGCGTGACCCCAGAGGTCACGGCTACAGCCCTCCGGGCTAGATTCCCAAGACCTGCCCTGCCGTCTTAAAGTGCATCTTCGCAACCATAGGAAGCACCTCCTTTCCCTTCGCGGCGACAAGCCGCTTTCCGGGGCCGATCACGTTCGTCGCGCCCTTCGGTAGCTCCATCCCGTAGTCGACTCCAAGGGCCTTCAGGCGGCGCAGGAACTCCGCGCGGGCGAGGATCGAGGCGGCCGCCACCGCGAGGTCGGCCTCCGCGCGGACCCGCGACTCGAAGCGCACAAGCTTGCCCCTCTCGAAGAGCGCCTTCTTCACCAAAGCGCCACCCGCCGCGAACTGGTCGGAGATCACGAGGTCCGAAGGCTGGACCTCCAGCACGTTCTCGATCGCCCGCGCGTGGCCCCAGGCTAGCAGGTGGTTGAGGTTCTTGAACTTCGCGTAAAGCTCGTTGTACTTCTCCGGCCCGATCGAGATCACCGAGTGCGGGCACGTGCGGGCGATGGCGTCGCTCAGGCGCAGGGCCATCGCGTCGGTGAGCTTCTTGGAGTCCCTCACGCCCTCCAGCTCGGCGACGTGCTCCGGGCCGACGTAGCACGCCGCCACCACGAGCGGCCCAAAAAAGTCGCCCTTGCCCGATTCGTCGACGCCGATGCGACCGTCCATAGGGAGGGGAAGGTACCTCCGGAAGGCCCCCTCTCGTCGCCCCGTCGGAGGTCTCCTGCATTCTGCTCGCACCCACTGGGCGGTGAGAGGGGGTTGGGGGAGAGCAGAGAAACGTCGCGCGCCTTTGCTCCACCCCCGGCCCCTCCTCATTGCCCGACGGAGATTGGCAAAGGGCACAACGCGATCCCCGTGGCGACGAGGAGGGGTGACGTGCTATCCCCAGCCCGCGAGGACGCGGGCGGCGACCGCGAGCTTCTCGACCTTCGAGGTCCGTGCCCGACCGCCGAACACGTCGCAGCCGCGCTCCTCGATACGGTCGAGGATGCGCGAGTACAGCACCCGGGCCACGCGAACCGCCTTGCGCGCCTCCGGCGGGAGCATGGGAATGCCCTCGTCGGCCTGTGCGTAGAGCGCCCGCGCCCGCGCGATCCCGAACTCGGCAAGGCGCCGGAAGCGTGGGGACATCGTCCCCGCCAGAATCTCGTCCTCGCCCACCCCGAACTCCGCGAGCTCGTCCTGCGGCAGGTAGATTCGGCCCCGGACGGCGTCCTCGCGCACGTCGCGCAGGAAGTTCGTGAGCTGCATGGCGTTGCCCAAGGCGCGCGCCGCGGCGCGCATCGCGGGGTCGTCGCCCGCGCCCAGGACGTCGCACATCATCATGCCCACGGCGGCGGCGCTGCCCCTCATGTACTCCTCAAGGTGGGCGTAGGTGGGGT
>CAXTOO010000005.1:4142-26797 GCA_964245875.1 uncultured Fimbriimonas sp.
GAACAGCACGTTGTTGCCGCGCCGGCCGTACAGGTCGAGGTCCATCGCCATCGCGTCGAGAAAGCACAGTGGCTCCTCCCTCGCCATGCCGCACTCCCGCGCGACCGCGCCGAAGGCCCGAACGGCGGGATGCGACGCGCGACCGCCCTCGAGGGCGCAGAGCAGGTCCTCCCGGTAGGCGCTCAGGCGCGGCGCCGGGTCGTCGGCGGGGTTGTCGACCCACTCGTCGGGCACCCGCACGAATCCGTACAGCGCATGGACCCTCCGGCGGGTGGCGGCGGGAAAGCGCGACGTGGCGAAGTAGTACGTCGTGCCGTGACGGCGGTGCAGCCGCCGACACAGTTCGTGGTCCGCCGCGCTCGAGTGGTCGCCCGCCTCCATGTGGCCATTGTACGTGTTTTGGACCTTTTTAGTGTCCTAGAACGCCATGCTCCGCATTCGGCAGCCGTCGCCCCGCTCGACCTGTACCGTGGCGTGCTCGATGCCGAACCGGTCGTGCAGCTCCTCCGAGACGACGTGGAGCCGCGCGTCGCCCATGCCCTCGGGACACACGACGTGCGCGGTGAGGGCGGTCTCGGTGGTGCTCATCGCCCAGACGTGGAGGTCGTGGACCTCCGCGACCTCCGGCAGGCCCTCGAAGAAGCCGCGCACCGCGGCGGGGTCGATCCCCTCGGGAACCGCGTCGAGCGCGAGGTCCATCGACTCGCGCAGGAGGCCCCACGTGCCCCAGCCCACGAGGCCCGCCACCACGAGGCTCGCGAGCGGATCGATCCACGTCGCGCCGGTGACGCGGATCGCCAGCCCGGCGAGCACCACGCCCAGCGACACGAGGGCGTCGACCATCATGTGCGAGAACGCGGCCCGCACGTTGAGGTCGCCCTTGCGGCCCGAGGCGAAGAGCCACGCGGTGATCCCGTTCACGAGGATGCCCGCCGCCGCGACTGCCATGACCCGACCGCCCGCCACCGGCTCGGGGTGCGCGAAGCGGCCGACCGCCTCCCACGCGATCGCGCCGATGGCGACGAGCAGCAGCACCGCGTTCGCGAGCGCCGCCAGCACCGACGAGCGGCGCAGGCCGTAGGTCCGGCGCGGGGTCGGGGGGCGCTTGGCGAGCGCCACCGCGAGCCAGCCGAGCCCGAGGCCCAGCACGTCGGAAAGGTTGTGGCCCGCGTCGGCGACGAGCGCGAGGGAGTGCGAGGCGATGCCGTAGCCCGCCTCCGCGACGACGTACGCCGTGTTCAGCGTGATGCCGATGGCGAAGGCCCGCCCGTAGTCCACCGGCCCGTGGTCGTGCCCGCATCCCATGCCCTTGATTGTGGACGAACGCATGGGTGCCACGGGTAGAGGCGGATGTCCGTGCCGCCGTCACCCCTGTCCGGGAAGCCGACGAGCACGGGGGGCGGGCGCACCAGGCATCGCCCCGCACCCGTGGCATCCGACCCTTTCCTTACAAGGCGTGCAGCCTCGGCCACTCCGTCTCGACCCCCTGGTCGTCGAGAAGGCGCTGGAAGTCCGCGGTGAGCGTCGCGGACTCCCAAACCGCCCGCGGCTCGACGCCCCTGCGTACGCAGAACGCCGCCAGCAGGCCGGCCGCCTCGCCGACGTTCCACTCGACGGGGTGCAGGCGGTAGCAGCCGTTGGTGATGTGCGTGGTGCCGACGTTCTTGCCCGCGGCGATGAGGTTGCGCGTCCTCCTGGGGATCAGCGCGCCGAGGGGAATCTGGAACGGAAGCGAGGGAACGTCGATGTAACGGTCGCCGCCGGTCGTGAAGTGGAGGTCGATCCGGTACGCGCCGAGACCGACCGAATCGGCCACCTGGGGTGCGCGGTCCTCGTCGCCGTGGGGGGTCACGTCCCCCTCCTTGACGGTCTTGAGCGCCTTGATGCGGCGGCTCTCCCGGATGTAGGGGGCCTTCGCGAGGCCGTCGGGCGTGCCGGTGAGGTCGGGCCGCAGGTGGAGGCCCGGCGCGCCGCCCTCGGTCTGCATCCAATAGAGCCAGCTCAGGGACAGCTCGCGCGACTCCCGCAGCGCGACCCACGGCTCGGGATCGGTGAGCGGGCGCACGAAGTAGTCGTTCTGCGGCCAGTTGACGAGGGTGGCCCCGTGAGACCCTTCACGGGGTTCGACGATCTGGCGGTACTTGAACCAGCAGCGCCAGTCGTCCGAGAAGAGCGGCATCTCGCGCGGCGCGTTCGTGGCGGGCGCGAGGTCGCCGTAGCCGAACAGCCGGCCGCGCCAGCCCTCGGGCGCGTAGGCCGCCCAGCGGGCGTAGCCTTCGGGCTTGTCGATCGTGTGGTCGCCGTCGGGATCGTGGCCCACCGCCATGCACCAGGTGAAGCCCTGCTGGTTCTCGGGCCGCGCGGGACCGGGGGGCGCGTGCGGCTCGCCCGTCTCGTCGCCGCTCTCCGCGCCCTGGACGAACTCCGTGCCCGTGAGCGGCAGGAGGTCGCCCAACTCGGTCGCGTCGAGCACGTAGGCGGCGCGGACGAGGGTCTCCTCGCCCGTCTCCAGGTCGAGGAGCGGCACGGCGGCGACCCGGTCGTCCTCGATCAAGGGCCGATGCCCGCCCGTCTCGCGGGGCACGAGGCTCGTCAGAAGGCCCGCGCCCTGCGCGACGGTGCGAAGGCGCAGGTCGATCTCGTGCTCGTCAAGCATCCCGCGCAGGGCGGCCTCGCCGAGCGGCGGCGGAAAGCAGAGGTTGCTCACCCATCCGCCGCCGGGATTGAAGCGCCGCATCTCCATCGGGCGCGGAGCGTCGGACGCCCGGCGCACCCGGCTGCGGAAGATGCGGTACCGCGCGGTGCAGCCGAACATCTCGATCCAGGGATGCTCGTCGGGCGGCACCGCCTGCGCGGTGAGCTGCCCGCCCACCCAGTCGGTCTCCTCGGTCATCACGACCGAGAGACCCACCGAGGAGGCCGCGAGCGCCGCCGCCACCCCGCCCGTCCCCCCGCCCACGATGAGGATGTCGCACACCGTCTCGCGCATGGCCTATTGTGGCGCGGGCGCCTCGCCCGCAGCCTTCTCGTCCTCGCCCCCCTCCGTCCTCTCGAAGACGGGACGGCCAGAGGGGCGAAGGCGATACCACTCCCGCGCGGCGCTGATCACAACTTCGGCTTCCAGTCGCCGTCGTCGTCTCGACCGGGAAGGTCCAGGAGGCCGCAGAGGCAGGCGTCGAAGAGGAAGCCGACGAGGTCGCCGAGAATTTCAAGCAAGTCGACTCCAAGGGCATAGCCACCCTGCGGTCTTCTGCCCCGTTTCCGCGATCCAGAGGCACAGTTCCGTGCCCTCGAAGAGCAAGACTACGGCCTCTCCGATCGTTAGAAGGATCTCGACAAGGTTCCAGACGAGAGCCAGGAAGCCAAGCATCAAACGATCCCTTTTCGGCGGGGGCCGCGGCCAAACTCCGCCCGGCTGCCGGACCAGGGTCCGCAGAGGACGTCGACGAGGAAACTCAGCACCAACTCAACGAAGCATTCGAACAGGAATGCGAGGAGCGGTTCCAACATGCCTCATGCAACGAGAGGGGCGAACCTGAGGTTGGGCCGGTCGCAGGAAAGCGGGACCCAAGGGGGCTCCGCCTTCCACACGGCACCGGAGTTGGTTGACTAAATCATCCCCCGAGGCAGTAGATGAGAACCACACGTCGGTGCACCACGCGTTCTCCCCGGTGGAAAACGCGTCAACCACCTTCTCGCAGGTTGGGCATAAAGGACCAACCTGCGAAATAGAAATTTTTCAAGGCCCCCGGAGGGCGACGAAACGGGCCCCGACGATTACAGGAAGCGGTTGAGCAGGAGCGCGGCGGCGACCGCCAGGAGCGCCCCGGCGAACAGCGCCGCGACCTTGACGGTGAACTGGTGCGTGTCGGAGAGGGTCAGGACGGCGGTGACGACGCAGAATCCGCTGGCGAAGCCCAGGATGAGGATGCCGATCGCCTTGCGGAGGGGGACGGGCTTGCGTGGGGAGGGTTGGAGGTTTATCGAACGCCGCATGGTTTTTCAATCCCCGGCTGGAAGCCGGGGTGACGAGGGGCCGGAGATGCCGCCAGGATGGCGGCACTACGCCATGCGGACCTTGTACTCCAGCGAGCCGAGGCGGATGGTGTCGTCGGGGGTGATGCCGGTCCTCGTGTTCGGGGCGAGCTTCGCGCCGTTGAGGAAGGTGCCGTTCGAGGAGCCGAGATCGGTCAGGAACACGCCGTGCTCGGTGACCTCGATCTGGCCGTGGCGCCCGGAGACGTAGGAGTCGGGCACCTGGTAGTCGTTGTCGGCCTTGCGGCCGAAGGTCGAGACGCCCGCGCGCAGCGGGTGCTCGCCGTCCGCGCCGACGAGGGTCGCGGGCGCGGTCTCCTTGCGCGGCGCGGCGGGAATGGCGGCGGTGCGGTTGCTCGCGAAGACGGCGGTGGCGTTCGAGCTCGCCTCGCCGGGCAGGGCGAGGCGCACCTCCGCGCCGCCGAACGAGAGCGTCTCGCCGCCCTTGAGCACGCGCTTCTCGCCCGCGGTGATGGTGGCGCCGTCGACCTTCGTGCCGTTGGTCGAGCCCAGGTCCTCGAGGGTGATCTGGCCGTGCTGGTTCGTCAGCATCGCGTGGCGGCGCGAGACCCGGCTGTCGACCACGGAGATATCGGCCTCGCGGCCCACGACGTTCTCGCCGGGCCGCACGGGCTGCTCCTTGCCGTTCGCGTCGACGACGTTCGGCAGCTTCACGACGGGCGCGCCAAAGGCGTCGTCGGGGAGGGCGCGGTCGAAGATGAGGCCGCAGTCGACGCAGAACATCACCCCGGCGGGGTTGAAGGTCTTGCACACGGTGCACTGGATGGGCTTGATCGTGACCGTGGCCTCGAACTTCGTGGGGGCGGCGCCCATCACGGTCCGGTTGGGGTCCAGGCGGGGCGCGGTGCCCATCTGGGTGCGGTTGGGGTCGCTGGAGAGCACCCCCCCAGGGAGAATCTGCGTCCGGTTCGCGTCGCTCATGCCTTTCCTACGGACGTTGTGGCCCGCGGCTTTAGTTTAGCCTTGCCGTGCGGTCGAGCGAGTGGTGCCCGGTTCGCCGCCGGCATGCGCAGGAAGGCTGCGGACAACGCTTGGAACTTCCGACCCCTCTCCCCCGGAGGGGAGAGGGGAGCCGGATGGTGCTAGCCGCAGCAGGCGCCGCCGTCGCAGCACGGCATTCCGCAGCACGACGCGGACTTCGAGGCGACCTTGACGGCCTTCGCCCTCTTTGCGACCTTGGCCTTGGCGGAGGTGCAGCAGGGCAGGTCGCAGCAGGCCGACTTGCAGCAGCCGGCCTTGGGCTTGGCGGCGGCATGGGCCGGCGCCTTGGGCGCGGCGAGGGCGGACGAGGCGAGGACGAGTCCCAGCGCGAGGCCGGTGACGATTCGGTTGATCATGTTTTGTTTTCGCTATCGGTTCGAGTCGTTGACGAGGGTAGCCGACTCGCGATGGGGCGGGGCACGGCCCCGGTCGGGGACGTAGCCGCGGGTTGCCGGGCAAGGGCGCTCTCGGCGGGGGGGCGCCTCGGCTTCGACGATCCATCCCAGGACGGGCGGGGTCGAGACGGGCGGGGCTAGAACGAGGGCGGGAGCGACCGGAAGGGGCTTCGCCTTCGCGTCGCGCACGAGCGCGGCGGGCGCACGGTAGAGGAGCTCGCAGTGGACGGCGCCGGCCATGCGGTCGGCGTGGACGCCGCAGCAGGGCTTGGGGCAGTCGGCGCGGTCGGCGGGCGGCAGGTCGGCCATGCCGCAGCGCGCGACGATCCGGCCTTCGGCAACACAGACGACGCCCGCCCGCGCCGGCCACGCCGAGAGCACGAGGGCGAGCGAGCACACGATCCTCAGGAGCAGGTTCGGAACCACGCGCATGGTTCCTTCCATGATATCCCTTTCTATCCGTAAGCTCTTCCGAGAGATTTAATTTTTACATTACTAGAAATGTTGGGTATTCTCGCTGCCATGCTCCTCGCAGATGATCCGGCGGTCCAAAGAGCCGCCATGTTCAAGGCGCTCGGCGATCCCACGCGAGTCCGCATCTTCGACTTCCTCCGCCAGCGCTGCGGCGCGGTGGCGATCGGGGAGGGCGGAGAGGTCCGCCCGGTCCAGGGTCCCTCGTTCGGCGAGGTGTGCTGCCACGTCGCGGGCAAGGACAAGGTGGACACGCGGATGTCGTTCCACCTGAACGCCCTCAAGGACGCGGGGCTGATCGACGTGGAGCGCCGGGGCCGCTTCATGGTGTGCGACGTGAACCTGCTCGCCGTCTCCCGCCTGGCGGCGTACCTCTCCACTCCCGACGCCGTGGATTGCGACGAGGCGCGCTCGTGAGCCTCCCCGTCGACGCCGCCGCGAACCTCTTCGAGAGGGGAGAGTCGGCGGCGAGCGTCCGCGCCGTGGGGCGGAACACGCCGGCCCTGCGGGCGCCGCCCACGGCTTCGTGCTGCGGCGCGGAAGCGGGCGGCGGCTGATGCAGGCAACGGCCACCGAGCCGGCGACGAAGAAGCTGGGCTTCCTCGACTCCTACCTGACGCTCTGGATCTTCCTCGCGATGGGCCTGGGGCTTCTCCTCGGCCGGGTCGTGCCGGGCATCGAGGGCGCGCTCGGTCGCCTCTCCGTGGACACGACGAACGTTCCCCTCGCGATCGGGCTGGTGCTGATGATGTACCCGCCGCTCGCGAAGGTCCGCTACGAGCGGCTGGGCGAGGTGTTCCGCGACAAGCGGCTCCTCGCCGTCTCGCTGCTCCAGAACTGGGTGGTCGGTCCCGTGCTGATGTTCGTGCTGGCCGTCACGCTCCTGCCCGACAAGCCCGAGTACATGACGGGCCTTATCCTCGTCGGGCTGGCACGGTGCATCGCGATGGTGCTCGTCTGGAACAACCTCGCGGACGGCGACAACGACTACGCCGCAGGGCTGGTGGCGTTCAACAGCATCTTCCAGGTCCTGTTCTTCGGCGTGTACGCCTGGCTCTTCCTCACGGTGTTGCCGCCCCTCTTCGGACTCAAGGGCACCATCGTCAACGTCGGCATCGGGGAGATCTTCAAGAGCGTGATGGTCTACCTCGGCATCCCCTTCTTCGCGGGCATGCTCACCAGGATCGTCGCCCTCAGGACGAAGGGCCACGAGTGGTACGAGCGGGAGTTCCTGCCCCGCGTGGGGCCGATCACGCTGGTTGCCCTGCTGCTCACGATCGTCCTCATGTTCTCCCTCAAGGGCGACGTCATCCTGAAGTCGCCGCTCGACGTCCTCCGCATCGCGACCCCGCTCTGCGTGTACTTCGCGATCATGTTCTTCGTGAGCATGGCGATGGCGCGGCGGGCGGGCGCCGACTACCCCCGCGCCGCCACCCTCGCCTTCACCGCCTCGGGCAACAACTTCGAGCTCGCGATCGCCGTCGCGGTCGCCGTGTTCGGCATCCAGTCGGGCCAGGCCCTCGCCGCCGTGGTAGGCCCGCTCGTTGAGGTGCCCGCGCTCGTCCTGCTCGTCGGCGTGTCCCTGCGCCTGGGCGCCAAGTGGTTCGGCTACGCCCGAGGGACGGGCGCTCCCACCCAGGTGGCGGCCGAGGACGCCGTCACCGCCTGATCCCGCGAACCTTCCCGCCATGCAGGCGGCGGGCGCATCGGCCGCGGTGGGTTCCTTCGACGGCGTGTACTGCCTGGGCGACCTCGGCGGCTGCGCCTCCCAGCCCAACGGGCTGATCGAGGCCCTGGGGGAGATCGTGGGCGAAGACTAGGATTGGACCGAGGCGATTTCGTGGGATTGTCCGCCGGTTGCGGGACTCGCGGCGGGGAGCCTTACTCGGGGACGTCCTCGGGGCGGACGTTGGCCGCGCCGAGGTTCGCCTCTTGGATCTGGTCGAAGACCTCCTTGCGGTGGACGGCCACGTCCTTGGGGGCCTTGATGCCGATGCGGACCTGTTCTCCGCGCACCTCGAGCACGACGATCTCGATGCCGTCACCGATCACGATGCTCTGATGCAGTTTGCGCGTCAGCACCAACATAGAGGTTTGCCTTCCTTGGCCGGGTCCCTCCGCTTCGCCTTAGGCCGCCATGCGGTCCGCCGGCTCGGCGTGTGGAAAAACCCGATACCGCGTAGTATACGCGGCGTCATCGAGGACCATCTGCCTTCCGCGGCGGGTCTTCGCGTCGAGGACGATGGGACCGCTGAGATTCAGGGTCGTGTCGTCGGGCCTTCCAGGGGGCACGGAGGCGGTGGCGAGGACGACGGCGTCGTGGATGCCGGGGCAACGGCTCGCGACCTCGTCCTCATAGGTGGGAATGTAACGGCGGGGCTCGGCGACCAGGAAGGCCATGCTGGGGTCGTCGAGGCTCTGGAGCCAGGAGAAGGGGCTGCCGGGCTTCGCCTCGAAGAGCACGAAGCGCTGGAGGGCGGGGAGGCCCACGAGGCCGCCCTCGATGTTCAGGACGTCGTCGCCGTCGAACTCGACGGTGCCGAAGCGGGTGCCGGGAAGCGTCGTCATCACTTTAGAAAGTCCATGAGGCCGGTCGAGAACCCCTTGATGGCGACCGTCATGGCCGCTTGGTAGGCCGACTGGGCGGCGGTGTACTCGACGAAGGCGGTGGCGTAGTCGACATCGCCGATCTCGCTGGCGCGGCCCGAAAGCTCGGTGTCGCGCCGGGCGTGGGCGGTGCGGGTCGCCTCGATCGCGTTCATGCGGCGTCCCACGTCGCCGCGGGCGGCGATCATGGCGTCGCTCGAGGTCTTCAGCTCGGCGAGACGGTCGTTGGAGATCGTGCGGGTGTCGCCGGAGCGGAGGTTCGCCTGGAGCTTGGTCAGGCTGGCGTAGAGGCTCGAGATGTTCTCGCCGGTCTCGCCAACCTTCTCGCTCTCGCCGGGCCCGGTCTCCACGGTGGGCACGGTCGAGTTGCCCGCGTAGGCGAGCGTGCCGTCGGCGGCGACGGAAAAGGGCTTGGCGTCGGTCATCTGGCCGCCGAAGAGATAGCGGCCATCGGGGGCCTGGGAGTTGCCGAGGCTGACGAGACGATCCTGGATGGAGGCGATCTGGTCGGCGATGCTCTCGCGGGTCTTGGGGTCCATGGCGCTGGTCGCGCCCTGGATGGCGAGGGTCTGGGCCGATTGCACGAGGTCGCCGAGGTCGCCGTAGGTGGCCTCGCTGCTGGCGAGGGCGCCCTTGGCCACGTCGAGGTTCTTCGTGTAGCCTGCGATGCCGTTGCGGATCTGGCTGATGCCGAGCAGCTGGCGCGTGCCGGTGGCGTCGTCCGAGGGTTTCTCGATCCGCTTGCCGCTGTTGACGCGCTCTTGGGCCGCCTGGACGCGGGCGTCCGTGGACCGGATGGCCGCGGCGAACCCGTCGTATCGGAAGGCGGTGCTGATGTGCATGGTCCCGAGGTTAATGTCGGTGACCTCTCGGGGTTTCTTCAGAGGGAAGGGGGAAAGGGGAAGAGGAGCTTCGGAAAGCTCCGCGCAGGCTTAGCGTCGAGGAGGATTACAGGGCAGCCCGCCGGTAGATCTCGTCCAGCGGCAGTTCCACGCCTGGAGGGTCGAGACGCAGAACATCGCCGCCCCGCAGGGTCGTGAGGAGCCAGACGTCCTCGCCCTGGCTCGCGTAGTGGTCGACAAGGCGCTTGTCCGGCTCGACAAGAAGGTAGTGGCGGAGGGAAGGGATCGTCCGATAGTAGGCGAATTTGTCGCCTCTAACGCGGCTTCGGGTCGAGGGCGAGAGCACCTCAAAGATCGCGACGGGGTTGGTCAGCACGTCCTCCTCCTCGTCCTCGAACTCCCCTTCCCTGCAGGTCACGACCACATCGGGATAGGTGTACGAGTTTGCACTTTCGGCCCTGACCTTTATGTCGGTGGCGAGCGCCTCGCAAGGGCCATCCCCAAGGCGGCGGTCGAGGGCGGTGAGGATGTTGCGGGTCAGCCGGTTTTGCTGCCGCGTCGCCCCGGCCATCATCACGATCTCGCCGTCCAGGAACTCGGCCCGACCGTCTTCCCGGGCGCGTTCCTGACGCAGGTACTCCGCCGCGGTCACGGGAAGGAGGGCAGGCTTCGCCATACGCCTATTGTAACGTCTGAAAACCCGTTCCAGAAGCGGTCTGGACGGGCAAGTCTAGATTCTGGCGAAGTAACTTGCCCACATGAATCCAGTAAGGGAGCACAGTCCGGAGTTCGTGCTCCAGAAGGTCCAGCCGGCGCTGCTCGGGCTGATGGACGGGTCGGTCTCGACGCTCGGACCGCTCTTCGCGGCGGCGGGCCTGACGCACGACGCGCACAAGGCGTTCTTCGTGGGGGTCGCCGCGTCGGTGGGGGCAGGAATCAGCATGGGGCTCGCGGAGGCGCTGTCGGACGATGGCGAGGTGACGGGCCGCGGGGCACCGGTCGCCCGGGGCGCGATCACCGGCGCGGCGACGACCCTGGGTGGGATGCTCCACACCCTCCCCTTCCTCCTGCCAAGCCTGCGCACCGCGCTGACCCTGGCCTACGTCGTCGTGGTGGTCGAGCTGCTCGCGATCGCGTATATCCGCTTCCACTTCATGAAGAGCCCGCTCGGCAAGACGGTGCTCCAGGTGATCGTCGGCGGCGGCATCGTGTTCGCGATCGGTTTGTGGTTGGGTAGCCTTGGGTAAGAGGGAAAAGGCAAGGGGTAAGAGGTCCGCTCCCCTCAGAGCGTCTAACAAAGCCTTTCGCCTCGTCCCTCCCGACTGACTGACGCCGCCGCAGGCTCCCGGACCCCTCACCCCCAGCCCCTCTCCCCCGGAGGGGAGAGGGGAGCCGAAGTTGTGTTAGGCGCTCTCAGGCCAGCGTGAGCAGCACCCCGGCCACGATCAGCACGGCCCCGGCGGCGACCTTCGGGCCGACGGTCTCGCCCAGGAAGAGCGCGCCCAGCAGCATCGCCACCACGAAGCTCAGCTTGTCCACCGGCGCGACCTTCGATACGGGTCCGAGGGAGAGGGCGCGGAAGTAGCAGAGCCACGACACGCCGGTTCCCAATGCCGACGCCGCGAGGAAGCCCCAGGCGCGGGGCGAGATCGCGCCGACCTTCGTCTCCTTGGAGACCAGGGCGAGCACCCACGCGAACGCGAGCACGAACGTCACCCGCACCGCCAGGGCGAGGTTCGTCGGCACCTCCTCCACGCCCTTCTTGGCGAGCACCGCCGTCGCGCCCGCCGAAAGCGCGGAGAACAAGGCCCAGATCCGGAAGTCCATGGAGGGAGGATACAAGGGACAAGGTTCTGCCTTGTCTCTTGTATCCTATTCCCATGGCCGCCGCTCTCGCCGCGTTCGCGGCCCTCGCCTCCTTCCGCCGGGCCGACGTTCCGGCCCTCCTCACGCCCCCGCCGATCGCCTTCGCGCCGTGGCGCGCGGTCGAGCGGGACGACCAGGTGGCGGAGTACGTCGAGACCTTTCCCAGCGCGTTCGTGTCCGGATTCCCAGAGAACGACACGGTTCCCCTGCGCATCCTCGTCCCGGCGAACGCCACCGGCCCCGTGCCGGTCGTGCTGGTCACCCACTATCTGGGCGCGTCGGACCTGCGCGCCGAGCGGGCGCTGGGCGAGGACCTCGCGGCGCGGGGCGTGGCGGCGGCGATCCTCACGCTGCCCTACCATATGTCGCGCACGCCCGCCGGCCACCGCTCGGGCGAGCTCGCGATCGTGCCCGACATGGCAAAGCTCCGCGGCTCGATCGCGCAGGCCGTGCTCGACGTGCGCCGCTCCCTGGACTTCCTCGACTCGCGTCCGGAGTTCACCAAGGCGCCCCGCGGCATCTCCGGCACGTCCCTCGGCGCGCTCCTCGCGGCGCTGTCCTATGGCATCGATCCCCGGCTCACCCACGCCGCGTTCATCCTCGGAGGCGTGGACTTCGCGGGCATCGTGTGGGACTCGTCCCGTGTGCAGCCCCAGCGCGAGGCGCTTCGGCGGCAGGGCGTCACCGAGTCGAGGCTACGCGACGCGCTCAAGGACGTCGAGCCGATGACGTACCTGCCCCGAGAAACGCCGGGAACGACCTTACTCATCTCGGCGAAGTACGACACGGTCGTGCCCCGCGCGAACTCGGCCGCGCTCGCCCGCGCCCTAGGGGAGCCGAGGCGGCTGGAGATCCAGACGGGCCACTACGGCGGGATCTTCATCCAGCAGAAGGCGCTGAGGGAGGTCGCGCGGTTCTTCGGCAACGAGATGACGGGCGTCGCCTACGTTCCGCCGAAGCGGCTGCTCGCCCCGACCCTGCGGCTCGGCGCGCTCCTGGGCGCACCGAACGGCTTCGACCTTGCGGCGGGGATCGACGTGGTCCACTTCGACCCTCGGGGCGATGGCTTCGCCTCCCTCATGATCACCGCCCGCGGGCCGCAGGCGTTCGTGGGACGAACGCTCCTCTCCGGCCTGGCGCTCGGCGGCATCGCGAAGCTCTCAGGGCGGTCGCACTTCGGGCTCGGCGCGTTCTGGAGCGTCGTGCTTTGACCGCCGCCTCGGAGAACCTCCTCGACACCTATCTCGCCCTCGGTCGCGCGCTGCCCGGCGCGGAGGTGCGCGAGACGGACGCGTACGTCGCATCGCTCTCCGACCTTCCGCACCCGTCGGGCAACTTCGCCGCCCGCCTGGGCCTGGACCCCTGGAGCGCGGGCGAGCTTCGCGAACTCGCCGCGTCGCGTCCGGCGTTCCAGGCGATCGCACTGCCGGACGACGGACCGGCGCACCTCGCCGAGCTCCTGCGCCGCGCGGGGTTCGAACCCGTCCAGCGGCTTGTGGCGATGACCGCCACGCCGTCGTTCGTCCTGTCCGGGTTCGACATGGCACCCTGCGAGGGCGACGAGCGCCGCCGCGCGGGCCGCTTCATGGTGGACGCCTTCTTCGCGCGCGAACCGTTCCTGCTCCGCGAGACGATGGCGCAGGCCCTCGCCGACGCCGCCTCCGTGTCGCTCCACGCGCACCTGTCGCGGGATCGACCGGTCGCGGCGGTCGCCCTCTCCCGCACGCCGGGAGTGATGGGGATCTACAACCTGTGCGTCGCGGGCGCGCACCGGGGCAAGGGGCTGGGGGCGTCGCTCGTCGCGTGGTGCCTCGCCCAGGCCGCCGCCGAAGGGTTGCAGGCCTGCCTCCAGTGTGCGCCGGGCCTGGAACCCTGGTACGCGCGGCACGGCTTCGAGCGCGAGGGCACGATCACGGGGTGGAGTTTGTAAGGCGAGGGGAAAAGGAGGGAACGGCTGTTCCCTCCTTTTCCCTCTAATGCCGGTGCACGCCGGGGTAGGGCTCGCCGGGGCGTAGGCCGTCCCAGAGGAGGCGGTTCAGCGCGCCGAAGTCGGCGCGGTCGATGTCCGAGAAGTCGAGCTTCGCCGAGCGGGCGGCGAGGGCGGTCTTGGCGGGGTTGCGCTCGTTCAGGTCGACCTTCGGCGGCACGGCGTCGAAGGGCGTGAAGTCGGGCCGGGTCGTGAACGCGGCGTGCATCGGCGTCGCGCGGGCGTCGTACTCCGACATCGGCTTCAGGCCGAGGATCGTCTCGATCGTGCGCAGCATCGAGGCGGTGGAGTACATCGTGTGGTCGACCGCGCCCCGGCGGACGTAGGGGGAGACCACGAAGCCCTCGGTGCGGTGCGAGTCGACATGGTCCGGGCCGTCCTGCGCGTCGTCCTGGATCACGAAGACGGCCGTGTCCTTCCAGAACCTGGAATGTGAGATCGCGTCGATCAGCCGCCCCACCGCGAGGTCGTTGTCGCCGACCATCGCGTAGGGGCTGAGGGCGCCCGCGGTGAAGCCCCGCGTGTGGTCCTCGGGCAGGGCCATCACCATCAGCGCGGGCCACCGGCCCGTCCTCTCGCCCGCGCGCATCTCCTTCAGGAAGTCGTCCACCTTCTCCACGTCGCGCCCGTTGCGCGCGAAGATCCGCTCGAACGACGCGCTGTAGCCGTACTTCTCGGGGTCCTTCTTGATCTCTTCGCTCTCGAGCGATCCGTGGTCCTCCTGCACGTCCACGTACTCGCCGTAGACCCGCGCCCAGAGACCCTTCTTGCGCGCGGCGGTCCAGAGGTAGTCGCCGGGCGAGGAGCTCAGGCGCGCGTCGCTCTCCACCTCGCCGTGACGCGAGTAGCTCAGGATCCACTGCTTCTCGGTGTAGTCGTTGCCGTAGGCCGAGTCGGTCCACTGGTGGCCGATCTGCGACACCTCGCCGTCGGTGTAGAGGTTGTCGAAGAGGGTGAAGTCGCCGACGAGCTTGTGGATGTTGGGCGTGACCCTTTCGCCGAAGATCGTGAGGCTGGGGTCGCCGTCGCCCTTGGGGATGTCGCCGAGCACCTGGTCGTACGTGCGGTTCTCCTTGATGACGTAGACGACGTGCTTGATCTTCGAGAGCGCGCCCCGCTCGATCGCATTGCGGTCGACGGACACCGCCTCGGCGCCGGGAGGCAGGTTCTCGCGGACCCGCCGACCGAGGGCGGCAAGCCCCTTGTCGTCGGGCAGGTCGACCACGGTCAGCCGCCCCGCCAGCTGCTCGCCGATGTACTTGTAGGAGGCGCCGTAGTCCTTGCCGCGGGCGTTCGCGCCGGGATCGACGCCCTTGCCCGCGTTCGGGCCATAGTAGCCCTTCGCGGTCGCCACCACGAGCCGCCGGCCGTCGGGGGTGAGGGCGAGCGCGGTGGGATACCGCTCGGTGGGCACGAAGCCGAGGGGACGGGCGCGGCCCGGACGCGACACGTCGAACACGCCGACGCAGTTCTCGCCCGCGTTCGCCACGAAGAGCCGACCGCCGGAGAGGGCGAGCGCGAGGGGCGTCGGGCCGATCCGGCGGCTGGCGTCCACGCCGACCTCGATCGTCTCCGCGACCTTGCCCTCGCAGACGACGGACACGGTGGTGGAGCCGGCGTTGGCGACGAAGAGGCGCCCGTCGGGCGCGTAGACGAGGGCGGTCGGGTGCGCGCCCACGGCAACGCGGGCCTGGAGGGCAAGCGTCCGGGCGTCGAGTAGGGCCACGCTCCGCCCGCCCCACTCCGAGACGGCGAGCGTTGCGCCGTCGGGCGAGAGCGCGGCGGCGTAGGGCCGGTAGCCCACCTTGGCGCGGGCCTTGGACGCGGCCTTGCCGTCGAGAAGGAACACCTCGTCGGTCTGGACGTTCAGGGCGTACGTCCCCTCCGGGCCGACGACGATCCCCGAGACGTACCGTCCTTTCGCCTCGACGCCGGGGAGCGCGACGTCCTCCAGCCTCTTCAGCCCCTCGATCGCGACCCGGTGCATCCCCGAGCCTTGGCCCGCTGACACGAGCGCGTCGTCGCCCTGCCGCGCCAGGCCGATCCAGGCCTTCCCGAGAGGAACGGACGAGACGAGACGGCCCGCGTCGAGGTCGACGAGGCTCAGGGAATGGTCATGGAAGCCGCAGGTGTTGACGAGGGCCCGCCTGCCGCCGTCCAGGAGGAGGATGTTGCCGGGCATGTCTCCGGGCAGCGCCACCGAGCGTCCGACGGGCGACACCCGCCACCCATTGGGCAGGGTGAACCGCTCGTGCCTCGCGTCCCAGCCCGGTCGCCGCGCGGCGAGCAGAGCGATGGGAGCGGCGGCGGCGAAAACCGCGCCCCCCGCGAGGAGGGCGTAAAGCGTAGGGCGCGTCATGCGGTCGAGTGTGCGCGCGAGCGTCTAGTCGCTGCCAGCCGAGGCCGGGTTGGAGGGGGCCGCGGACACGGCGGCGGGGGGCGAGGCGGGCGGGGTCGTCCCGGCGGCGCCCCCGCCCGTGGTGGCGGGAACCATCTTGTAGGTGGTCGCCGGAGCGCCGGCGTCGGCCTTGGGGGCCTCCTCCGACGAGCATCCGACGACGGCGAGCGCGAGGAGCGCGGACAGGATCTTTCTCATTGGGGCTGGTAGTCCGGGCGGAAGAGGGGCACGTGGCACTGGGTGTCGATGTACACGATGTTCTGGGCGGGAATGCCGTCGATCTTATACTGGGGGGTCGACACGAACGGATCGTTCTTCGGATCGCCCGTCCCGGTCGGTCGGCTCTTCGCGTGGCCATCGGTGTACACCCAGTTTTGGGTCTTGCCGAAAGCCCAGACCGTGCCGTAGTTGATGTTGCCCATCCCCGACTGGGTGCCGTTCGCCGTGCCGTCCGGCGCGTGGACGTCGTTGCGGCCGCACGACCCTTGGGTCGCGCCGCCTCCGCTGAACCGGCAGCCCTGCGAGCCGTCGGCGCAGATGAGGAACGGGTTGGTGTAGGTGTAGCCCTTGTAGGCCTGCTTGCCGAACCCGGGCCACCAGAGAGGAACCGTGGTCGGCGAGACGACCGCCGAATTGCTCATCTCGCTCACGAGTCCGTTCATGCTGTAGGTGATGTCCGTCGGCTTCTTCGCCAGGTTACCGGCGCTGTAGTCCCACTCGCCGCCGGTGGGCGGCGTGGCGGCGGTCGCACCGGGCATCAGCATCATCTCGGCGCTCTTCACGTAGGGATACACCTCGTTGGGCGGCGTCGAGTAGCCCGAGCGGACTCGCGCGTTGCAGCCGCCCGCGTCCTGCGCCGCGATCGACTTGTTCCAGTCGGCGGGCACGTAGACGCGCGAGTTGAAGTTCCAGCCGCCGTCGCACCGCTTGCCGGCCTGCAAGGGGAAGCTGTCATCCTCGTCGGACGAGTAGATCATCGACGCGGTCGCGATCTGCTTCACGTTCGAGAGGTCGGCGGTCTTCTTGGCGGCGAGCTTCGCCTGGGCGAAGACGGGGAAGAGGATGGCGGCGAGGATCGCGATGATCGCGATGACGACGAGCAGTTCGATGAGGGTGAAGGCGCGAGAGCGATTTTGCATGGAGGACTCCACAGTGGACGCTCTATGGTGCCGCCCTCCTGTTAGCTCCGTGTTAATGCGAGGTTAGAGGAGGGTTAACGTTTTAGTCCCAGCAGGACCGGCCCGCGGCGAGGAGCGCATCGGGCGCAGGTCGCGTCATCGGGGAGATTCCGCTTGTCGCCAAGGACCGAAAGGCTCGTCTTCAGGGGCGCGGGCGCGAACCATCCCGCAACCACGGGCGGGGCGACGACCAGGGCGGGCCGCCGCACTACTGCACCGTGCCCTGCTTGCAGGGCACGGTGCTGGACTTGTTGTTGTCGACGAGGTCGTAGTTCATCCTGACCAGGTCCATCGACTTCGCATAGCCGTCCGCCCAGGCGGCGTCGATCGGGTTGCCCCAGATCTGCTGCGCCTTCATGCGTGCGGTCATCCCGGCGACCGTGGTGACGGCGACGTCGAGGTTCACTCAGCCCTTGCCGTTGTCCTTCCATCGGTCGCCGTAGCCCCGGTCGGCGGCCGACGCACTGACCTGCGGACCCAGTTGTAGCTTCCGCCATCGCCATTGAGCGTGTTTGCGGTCTCGGCGACTGAGGACTCGTTGACCCCTTGCGAGGTCGAGTTGGTTTTCTCTCATAAATTTCGCATTAGTTTCACTCCAAGACGTTCACATTCGGCTGGCCGGGACTCTTGAAGATGTCCCAACCTTCACGTAGGGGTAGACGATCTGGTTCCAGAAGTGGTGGTGGCCGCAATCGTCGGATGCGCCGCTGCAGACCGGGAAGGCGGTGGCTCCGTCGCCCACGTTCGCATCCTTCCAGCCACGGGGGGAAGTGCGGGTCCTCGTCGTCGGCGAGGCACATCTGCTTCATGTTGGACATGTCGACGGACTTCTTCGCGGCGGTCTTCGCCTGGGCGAAGACGGGGAACAGGATCGCGGTGACGACGAGGAGCTCGATGAGGGTGAAGGCGCGAGGGCGATCTTTCATGGCAGTCGCGAGAACCGACCGCCTGCCGCTCCTCCGTCGCCTTATGGCCCCGTGAATTCCTCATGATGCTTTTGTTTTTGTTTCGGCTCTAACAGGAACGCTCGAAGTTCCCCTAGACGATCCGTGTTGACGAGGTCCACGCCCGCGTCGCGCGCCTCGCCCCACGCGGCGGGGCCGTCCGGACCGCCCCACAGCCGCAGTCGCTTGCCGCCCGCGTGGGCCTTGGCCACGAGATCGCTCAGTCGAGTCCGATCCGGCAGGGGCGAGGCGAGCGTTCCGAGGGCGTCGGAGTACGAGGCGCTGATCCAGGGGGTCCGCGCCGGGTCGTCGCCCAAGTCGCGCAGGCCGCCGTCCTTGAAAAACGGCCCGTCCGTCGCCGCGCAGTCGTCGGTGCGTCCGCCAGAGAGCACGAGCTGCACTGCCCGCGCGTGGATCCTCTTGCCGGTTCGGTCGCTCAGCAGGCGTCGGTACGGGGCGGTGTGCGCGAGGAGCGCGGGCTGGAGGCGCGCGCCGTCCTCCTTGAGGTCGACCAGGAGGCAGAAGCCCCCCGGCTGGCCGTAGACCGTGCCTCGGTTGAGACGGACCCTCTGGGCGAGCGGATCGAGGTACAGCGACTCCAGGGTCCGCCCGGGCTTGAGGTCCTTGCGGTCGTGTCCCACCCGGAGTTCACCGTCGACGAGGAACACGTCGGCCTCGACGCTGAGGAAGCCCTGGTCGAGGGCGTCCAGCAGGGGCCGCGGGTGGGCGTAGTCGTTGTGGGCGTGGGCGTTGGGGAGCAGAGCGAGCAGCAGAGGCGCGAGCACCGCTCCCTCTTACCCCTTCCCTCCCGTCCTTGACCCTTCCTTAAAGCAGATTCCAGCCTTCTGGACCAGAAATCTCTCGTAGGGCCGAGAACCCGTTGGGGACCTCGATTCGCAGACGCGGAGGCGGGCGCCACGACGCGGGGTTCCGTAAGAAGCCACCGGGACCGGAGACTCCAGGTGGGCGGCTTTGGCGTCGCGGCGAGTGCCTTAACAATTTCCCCGTAGACTCGTCGGGTGGCAAAGATCTCCCGACGGGACGCCCTCGTCGCAGGCGCGGCCTCCTTCGCGCTGCCCCGCTTCGCCGTGGCGGCGGGCGCGAGGAAAGGCCTGCGCGTCGCGCACATGACCGACTTCCACTGCCAGCCCGAGCTTGGGGCGGCGGAGGGCACCGAGCGGGCGATGCGCCACGCGATGGGCGGGCGGCCCGACCTCGTGCTCGTCGGCGGGGACTGCGTCATGGACGCCTTCTCCCAGCCGGAAGCCCGCGCCGCCCTGCAATGGGGGCTTTACCGCGAGCGGCTCGACGCCATCGTGAAGGCGCCGGTGGCGCACTGCCTGGGCAACCACGACGTCTGGGGATGGGACAAGGCGGCCAGCGGCACCACCGGCGACGAGCCGCGTTGGGGAAAGAAGTGGTTCCTCGCCGAGTTCGGGCAGGAGAAGACGTACCGCTCGTTCGACCAGGGCGGCTGGCACTTCGTGATCCTCGACACGCTGGCCCGCACGCCCGACGGCTACAACGGTCTTCTCGAGGACGAGCAGATGGAGTGGCTGAAGGGCGATCTCGCCTCGACGAAGCGGCCGACGCTCGTGCTGTCGCACATCCCGCTCTTCTCCATCACGCCGGTCGCGACCGCCTACGACCCGAAGACGGGCGACTGGACGGTGGGAGGCAACATGATGACGAAGAACTCGGACGCGATCCGCGACCTCTTCGCGGCGAACCCGCACGTCAAGATCGCCCTGAGCGGCCACACGCACCTGCTGGACCGCGTGGACTATGCGGGCGTCTCGTACCTGTGCGGCGGCGCGGTCTCAGGGAACTGGTGGAAGGGTCCCTACCACGGCTTCGAGCCGGCGTACCGCCTCCTCGACCTGCACGAAGACGGCGGCTTCGAGGCGCGCTACGTGCCGTGGGGCTGGCGCGAGGGACGGTAGAGGCCTCCTGGAAGGAGCCTCTACCGTCAGATCGACTTGGCGAGGATGATCGCCTCGGCGACCTCGCGCATCGTCTTGCGAAGGTTCATCGACTGGACCTGGATGCGGCGATAGGCCTCGGCCTCGCCGAGCTTGTGCTCGTCCATGAGGATGCCCTTCGCGCGGTCGAGCAGCTTGCGGGCTTCGAGCCGCTCCTGGAGGGTGCCGACTTCCTTGGTGAGGGCGGAGTTCTGCTCGAAGCGGCTGCGGGCCACTTCGATGCTCGGGGCGAGGTCGCTGGGCTTGAACGGCTTCACAAGGTAGGCGAACACGCCCGCGCCCTTCGCGCGGTCGACGAGCTCCTTGTCGCTGTAGGCGGTGAGGAGGATCGTGGGGGCGATGGCCTCCTCGGTGATGATCCCCACCGCCTCGATGCCGTCCATGACGGGCATCTTCACGTCGAGGATGCACACGTCCGGCTTGGTCTCGCGGGCCGCGTCCACCGCCTGTTGGCCGTCCCCGGCCTCCGCCACGACCTCGTAGCCCAGATTCTCAAGCATCTGCTTGAGATCTAGGCGGATGATGGGATCGTCGTCCGCAATCAGCACTCGCATCTTCGACATGGTCGTCTCGACGCCCAATCGAATGGTTCCGATGGACGAGGGTCTATTGTACTCCCTTAACGCTCTCGAATAGACTAGGCGCGATGCAGAACGTCGCTGAGGCGAAGGCCGAAGGAAGCCGCGCCCTCCGCGGGCGTCCGTCGGCCACGCGCGAGGGGTGGGAGGCGGCCCGCGAGGCGGACGCGGCGGACCTCAACCGCCTGCTGGACGAGGGGGGCGAGATCGACGCCTACGTCGTCCCGCTGTGGTCCAACCTCGACGCCGAGCGCTGCCTGCGCGAGCTGCGGGGCTTCGAGGACGCGCGGGTGTACGTCGCGCCCGCGGCGGACGATCTCGACGTCGTGCTCGCGGCGATCTCGGAGACGGAGTTCGGCCTCTGTGGCGAGGCTCTCCAGGCCCTCGGACCCCTGATCCACGCCGCCGCCTCCCTGGACATTCCGCTCCTCCTTCCCGGCCTCGACCCGACGCTGGCGCTTCGGACCCTCGCGATCGCGATCGCCGAGGACCTCTCGCCGCGCGAGATCGAGGCGGCCCTGCGCGGGGAGATCGCGGGCGAGCCGGACGCGGAGTCCGTCGAGCGGGCGCGGGACCTGCTCTCGTGACTCTGGCGCTGCTCGGGCTGATCGGGCATCGGCCGATCCCTTCGGAGGGGATCGGCGATCCGGCGCTGGTCGCGCGGGCGGTGGATTTCGTCCGAAAGACCGGCTACCCCGGCGTGTGGATCGGCGAGGCGAAGGAGGGTCGGCTCGTCGGCGTGGCGTGCGCGGGCTGGGCCGACCCCCTTGAGGACGGTCGGTCGCGGCTCGACAACGGCCTGCGCGTGGGCTCGGTGAGCAAGCCGTTCCTCGCGTCGGTGGTCTCGGAGGCGGTTCGGGAGGGGCGCATCGCCTACTCCGACCGACTGTTCGACGTCGTGCCGGAGATCCGGCGCACGGCACGTCCGGAGTACCAGGGGGTGACGCTGGAGATGCTCCTTACCCACACGGCGGGATTGGTTCGGAACGACGCCCTCACGCGCTTCGATCCGCCGCCGACGCCCGCCGAGTATCCTGCGCTCCGCCTTCGGGAGGCGGTCGCCGCGCTGGAGACTCCCCCGGTCTCGCGGCCGGGCACGGCCTACGCCTACTCAAACGTCGGCGTGGAGACGGCGGCGGTGATGCTGGAGCGGCGGCTCGGCGAGCCGTACGAACGGCTCTTCGAGCGCACGGTGCGCGGGCGGCTGGGCCTCGCGTCGGCGGGGATCGGCGAGGTCGCGAGCGGGCGGACGGCACCGTTCCTGCTGGTGCATGGTCGCCTGGAACCGTCGCCGCGGGGCGTCTGGTGGCCCTACTGCTACGGCCCGTACGGCAGCGTCCACGTGGACATCGGCGACCTTGTCCGCTTCGGGCTGGCGCAGTGCGGGCCGTCTCGCCTCCATGCGAAGGTGGGGCCAGGGGACGTCACCCTCTCGGGCTTCCACCGGCGGGGGGCGGTTCTCTGCCACAACGGCCTGCTCGTGAACGACCGGGGCGATTCGACCCAGCTCTGGATCGATCCCGCGAAGCGGATCGTGGTCGCGGCGTACACGAACGTGGGCCTGCCGGTGGGCGAGCGGGGTCCCGCGCCTAACGACGTCATGATGAAGGCGCTGGTCGAGCCGTTGCTCGCGCGGCTCCGGCGGCGGTCGGGCTGATGGCCCCTGTATACTGCCCTGTATGGCCCAGATGAATCTCATCGTGACCCCGGCCTTCGAGGCGGCGCTGGAGAGGCTGATGCGGCGGCGGGGCTTCGCGAACAAGAGCGAGGCGGTGCGGGCGGTCGTGAAGGAGGCAGCGGGGGTGGCGGAGAGTCCGGAGGAGGTTCGAGCCGCGCGGATGGCGGCGCTCGATCGGCTCACGGGCATCTGGCAAGGGCCGGACAACCTCCCCCGGTTGAACGACGGAACGATCGACTGGGGAACCCTCAAGGACGAGATCCACGAGGGAATGCCCTGATGGTGGTGGATGCGTCGGCCCTGGTCGCAGTCTTCAAGAGGGAACCGAGGGCGCCAGCGATCCGTACCGCCCTCGCCGGCGCCTCAGTCTTGTTCATGTCGTCCGTCACGCTAACGGAGATCCTCCTGATCGCATTGAAGGATGGGCGGGTGGCCGAACTCGACATTGAGATCGTGCCAGTCGACGAGACGCTCGCGGTCGTCGCCGCAGAAGCGAGGCACCGCTTTCCGATCCGTTTCGGCGATGGCTTCGTGTACGCACTGGCCAGGGCGCGGGGTCTGCCGGTTCTCACGCTCGACGCGGAGTTCAGGAAGACGGACGCGCAGATGGTGCCGTTAGGGTAGCGTCGCGCGATCACCTTTCGTCGGGCTGGCGGATCGCTTCGCGGCGCGGGCACGAGGGCATCCCGCGG
>CAXTOO010000005.1:26807-42354 GCA_964245875.1 uncultured Fimbriimonas sp.
CGTAGGAGACGCGTTGCGGACGAGCGCGACTTGCCCTCGTGGCCGCCGTCGGCGCGGGCACGAGGGCATCCCGCGGCTACCGGCATCCCTCCACGTCGAAGGATGCCGCGGCTAACGCAGGGTCAGACTTGGACGGTGAGGTCGAGGGTGATCTCCAGGGCGGAGAGGGCCTTGGAGATGGGGCAGCCAACCTTGGCGGCCTCGGCGGCCTCGCGGACCTTCGCCTCGTCCGCCCCGGGGGCGACGACGGTGGTGGTGAGGGCGCTCTTGGTGAGAGCAAGGTTCTCCATGGTCACCGCGGACTGGGTGTGGATCGCCTCGGGGGTGATGCCCTTCTCGCCGAGCTGCGCGCCGAAGGCCATGCTGAAGCAGGCGGCGTGGGCGGCGGCGATGAGCTCCTCGGGGTTGACGCCGACGCCGTCCTCGAAGCGGGTCTTGAAGGAGTACTGCGTGTCCTTCAGGCCACCGCTCTGGGTCGAGATCGTTCCATTGCCGTCCTTGAGTCCGCCGTTCCAGACGGCGTTCGCGTTGCGTGTCATGGATAGAGTTTGGCTGACCGTTGCGGACGATTGCTCACCATGGCCCACGGTCGCAAAAGGTTGCACAGGAATTCGGGCAACCTTCCGCAATCGTAAGCCATTGCCTGCAACCGCTCGCGCTTCCTTAGGCCAGGTAGCGCTCGGCCTCCATCCCGCGGATCGGCATCATGTCCTCCTCGTGGGTCGCGCGGACGTGGCGGTTGTCGACCCACCAGATCTCCTGCGCGTCGTTGACCAGCACCACGAAGCCGTTGCCCGACTCGGAGTAGCTTTCGATCTTGTGGACCTTGTAGCTGCGGTCGGGATCGAAGCCGCGGTCGAGGCCGCTGACCGTAGACCGGTACTGGGGGCTGAACTGTTCGAGCACGCGAACGTACATGGTTCTGCGACCGGGGGACCCTAAAAGAGGGTTCCGGAAAGGCGGCGATTCGGCACCCTCGGAAGGGGTGGCGGGGTGGGTTCCGGCAGGAATCTCGGCGCGGAGCGCGCGGATGGCGATGTCACGGTGCTTTCGTGGGGGGAACACAAAGGCACGGTCAGACCTTCGCTTTCAGGCAAGTCGGCAGACTCTCCTCGGCGGCACAAGAACGTTCGACGCCCATGTGGTCAATGTCTGGAACGGGCGGATCGCTTCGCGGTGCGGGCACCAGGGCATCCTGCGGCTACAGTTCGCCCGAAAGGCGGAGACTTGCGCCAGGCCTAGCTAGCTCAGACCCTCGACCGGCATCGCCGCCGGGCGCTCGGGAGTGGTTTCGAGCGTGACGTGGCGTCCCTCGGTCGAGCTCTTCTCGAACGACAGCATCGTCTCCAGGACGTGCAGCGCGAGGTCGCCGCTGGCGCGGTGCGGGCGGCCGTCGCGGATCGCGAGGGCGATGTCGAGGACGCCCAGGCCGCGCGAGTTCTCGCCGTAGGCGTGCTTGGGCTCGACGACCTGCCACTCCTGCTCGTCGCCGCGGCGGGTAAGGACCTCGCCGCTGAAGTTGTTCGGGTCGGGCACCTTCATGGTGCCCTCGCTGCCGTAGACGGTGATGGCGTTGCCCCAGCCGTGGTAGACGTCGAAGCTCGTCGTCAGCTCGGCGATAGGGCCGCTCGCGTACTCGATCACGCCCGCGAGGTGGGTGGGGGTCTCGACGTCGATGACGCCGCCCTTGAGGGGCTCGCTGCCGATGGTGCGGGTGGCGAAGCTCTTCACGGCGATGCCGGTGGTGCGCTGGGCGGGGCCGAGGAGGGCGGCGAGGGCGGTGAGATAGTAGGGTCCCATGTCGAGCATCGGGCCGCCGCCGGGCTTGAAGAAGAACTCGGGACTCGGATGCCAGTTCTCGACGCCGCGGCTGCGCATGGCGGCGGTCGCGCCGACGGGGGTGCCGATGGCGCCGGAGTCGAGGGTGGCCAGGGCGGTCTGGATGCCCTGGCCCATGAAGGTGTCGGGCGCACAGCCGATGCGCACGCCGCGGGCCTTCGCCAGCTCGACGAGCTTGCGCGCCTCGTCGAGGTCGATGCTCAGCGGCTTCTCGTTGTAGACGTGCTTGCCGTTGCTCACGGCGGCGGTGGCGACGGAACCGTGGGCGGCGGGGATCGTGAGGTTGAGCACGAGGTCGACGAGGTCGTGGGCGACGAGCTCGTCGGGCGTGACGACGTTCGGGACCCCGTGCTCCTCGGCCGCCTTCTCCGCGCGCGAGCGGTCGAGGTCGGCCACCGCGACGACGGTGGTGGCCTCGAAGGCCGAGAGGTTCTTGAGGTAGATGCCCGAGATGTTTCCCAGGCCCACGATGCCGACGCGCAGAGGCTCCATGCTCCCTAGAGGGTACCGAACGGGGGAGCTTGCGGGAAAAAGCGAAATATCCCTCTCGATTTGGGAACGTGCGCGCTTTCGTCGTATAGTGAGGCCTGTTCCTTGCGTTGCCGTGCCTCTTTTTGCCCGGTGCCACTTCCGAAGCGGGGTCCGTTTGGACCCCGCCCGCAGTCCACAATCGGTCGCATCGACCGATCATTCAAACGCGGCATCAGTCGCGGCGCCTAGGCCGATAGTCGCGAGGGTCAACACACTCGTCGCAGGTAGAGCGTTCGATCCGAATCCAATCCGTATGATTGATGCCGCGGGTGTTGACCGTTCCCGCAGGAAAGGCCGAGGCGACCTTGATCCATCGGTTCCGTTCGCGAGCGATCTCCCGCACTTCGGCGGAGACCTCGGAGAGATCCTGATCCTGGCTGAAGATCAACGCGACGCCACACTCATCCCGTAGGCCCAGCCGTATAGTGTCGACCGCGATCCGAACATCGACTCCCTTCTCCTCCCCAACGCGCAATCCATGTTCGGAACCATCGGGCAGACGAACGAATTTAGTCCGATAGCGGATTTCGCGGGTGAAGACCCACACGCCTTCGAAACCCATCGTCGCCAACTTGGCGTTCCAGAAGTCCAGTCTCGAATCCGCGCCGGGCGTAACTGGACCCAACCTGCCCAGCAGGCCCCTTCCTTGTCAAGGATGGCTAAGCCGCTACAATAGAACGTGACCGGCGACGACCTGAAGGCCCGGCGCGCGCTGGCCCCGCTCGCCGAAAGACTGCTCTGGGAGGCGCTCCGCGGCAAGAAGCAGGGCGACAAGTGGCGGCGGGGCCACTCGCTGGGCGGCGACTACCTCGCCCTCTACTGCCCCGCCCGGAGTCTCTGCGTGCAGACCACGCCGCTCGATCCTCTGGTCGAGGCGTCGCGGGAGGCGCAGGGGGTCCGAACGATGGTGCTGAACGGGGGGCGGGTGCTGGGCGACCCGGCGGGGGCCGTGGCGCGGATCCTTTCCGGAGAGGGTTCCCCTTGGAGCCGCGGAGGACAACCCATAGCCGACGACAGGCCACTATCGCGGGCGGAAGGGGGAACCGTAGGGGAGGGGGTCGTTGCGCCCCCGGAAACCTTTTGCCTCTCCCCCCGGCCCCCTCCCCGAGACGAGCCACTTGGAGAGGGGGAGCGCCCGACCGCCAAGGCGCTCATCGACCGGGCGTTCGATCGCCTGGACGCCCGACCGGGTTACGTCGCCCGGCCCCAACAGCGGCAGCTCGCGCGTCTGCTCTCCGACCTCATTGAGGGCGACGCCTCCGGCGCGTTCGAGGCGCCCACCGGCCTCGGCAAGTCGCTCGCCTGCCTCGTGCCCGCCATCGCCCACGCGATCGTGGACGGGCGGCGCACCGTCGTCGCCACGTACACGAACGTCCTCGCCGAGCAGTACTGGCACACCGACCTGCCGATGGCGCTCTCCCTCTTCCAGGGCGTCGAGCCGCCGCGCACGGCGCTTCTGATGGGGCGCGCGAAGTACGCCTGCCTCGCGCAGATGGACGAGCACGCGCCGGAGAGCGTCGATCTCGTGCGGCGCGAGGCGCTGCTGGGGATCGAGACGGAAATACGCCGGCTCGTGCCGCGCGGGCCGCACTGGGCGAAGCTCTCCTCGCCTCCCGTCTGCCCCGGACGGCTCTGCCCCGCCTACGACGACTGCTTCTACTACAACGCGCGGCGCGGCGCGGAAGGGGCGGGGGTGGTCGTCACGAACCACTCGGTGGTCGTGCAGCACGCCCTCATGGCGGCCAAGCGCGAGGACTCCGAGGGGCTTCTCGGCAGGTACGACTTCCTCGTGCTGGACGAGGCGCACGACTTCCCCCAGGCCGCCACGAGCGGGCTGGAGTTCGAACTGAGCCTGCCCAAGCTCGCCGCGCTGGGCGGCGTGGCGGGGCGCCTGGAGGGGGCGCTCAATCCTCTGGCCCAGCGCTGCGGCGACAGCGCCCTGTGGGCCAAGGCGATCGCGGCCTTCAAGGAGGGGATCGAGCGCGCCTCCCGCGAGCTCGTCGCCTACGGCCTGCACCTGGGCAAGCCCGGCATCCTCACCGCCTCGCCCGCCGATCTCTTGGACCACCCGCAGGTGAAGCTCAACAAGACCGGCGACGACATGGCGGGCGCACGGGCCGTCTCCGAGACCGTCGCGGAGGCCTGCGAGCGGCTCGCGAAGGGCACCACCGACCTCTTCCGGAGCTGGAAGGAGCGCGAGCCGGAGCGGACGCGCGGGGTGCTGGAGTCGACCAAGAACTACGTGCTGTACCTGCGCGAGTTCGGGACGGAGTGCGGCCGCCTCTTCACGCCCACCGGCGTGAGCGTGAGCTACTCGTCCACCGGCTTCGGCGGGCGGGGCGCCGCCGAGCCGATCCTGCGCCAGGACACGCTGGGCCTCGCCGAACCCCTTCGCGAGCTGGTCTGGAACCGCGCGCCCTACGCCTGCCTCTCCGCGACGCTCGCGGTGGACGGCTCCTTCGACCACTTCCGCCGCGTCACCGGCTGCGAGCCGACGTTCGAGGAGACGCTGCCCTCGCCCTTCGACTTTTCGACCCAGGCGGCGGTGTACCTTCCACCTTTGGGAGCGATCCCCGACCCCGCCGAGGCGCGGCGGAACGGCGACGAGGGGGCGTACTTCCGCGCCCTCGCCCGGCAGCTGGAAGGGATCATCGTGGCGTGCGACGGGCGCACGCTCGCGCTCTTCCACTCGCGGCGCGAGATGGAGGCGGTGCTCGCGCTGCTGGAGCTTCCGCCGGAGCTCCCCGTCCACTCGCAGACGAAGTTCGGCGTGGGCTCGGTGGGCGAGCGCTTCCGGCGCGAGGTCCACTCTTCCCTGTTCGCGCTGCGCTCGTTCTGGACGGGCTTCGATGCGCCGGGCGAGACGCTGTCGTGCGTGGCGGTGGTGCGGGTGCCGTTCGAGGTTCCGACCGACCCGCCGCAGATCGCGCGCCTGGCGTGGCTCCAGTCGCAAGGTCTGGACCCCTTCAAGGAGCACACCCTGCCGCAGGCGAAGATGATGATGCGCCAGGGCGCGGGCCGGCTCGTGCGGCGGGCCGGAGACAAGGGGATCATCGCGCTGCTGGACCCCCGCTTGCAGACCAAGCGGTATGGCGAGGAGATCCTCGCGAACCTCCCGGCGGAGATGTCAACCTTCCGCGACATCGGGGACGCGGTGGGCCACATCGGCCTGGAGCCGCGAGCATCGTAGGGTCTTCGAAGAGGGTTCTCCCTTCGTGGCGATGGTCTCCAGACCATTCCCCCACCCCGTCGATCCGAAAGGGGCATACGCCTGCACCATAATCCTCTACCCGTGGCCGAACGTCCCCCTCGCCTCCTGATCGCCTCGCTCCTCCTCGCGACGGTCCTCTCGCTCTACTCCGTCTCCAAGCGCCACGCCGTCGAGACCGCGAACCGCTCGCTCGCGCTCGCGACCGAGATCGACACCATCGACTCGCTCGGCGCGGCGGCGGGCCTCTCTCCCGAGGCGGCCCTCCAACACCTGAAGACGGCGGGCCTCAATGCGGTCGTGCTGGGCGACGGCTCCATCGGCGAGCTTTCGAGCAACCATCAGCTCACCGTCGGCGTCTCCGGCGATCGCACGGTCATCTCGAACGTCGATCCCACCGTCCTCGCCCGCGTCCAAAGGGGCCTGGCCCTGCGCGGCTACCGGTTCCAGGAGCGCGACGGCGTGATCTCCCTGGAAGCCGGACCGGGCTCCGTGCGCGGCACCCCCATCGGGCTCGACCCCGTGCAGGCCCGCGAGGCGCGCGAGGCCCGCATGCAGATCATCGCCCGCACGATCAACCCCGCCGGCGCCAGCGCGGGCTACGTCCGGGGCACCCTCGAATGGATGCGCGAGCTGGGCGCGACGATGTTCCTGCCCGCCGGCGACCAGGTCCTCGGACGGCGCGACGCGCTGGGCGCCACCAAGGAGACCCTCGACCGCATTGGGATGCGCTACCTCTCGCCCGAGTTCGCCAAGCTCGGCGGCGACGAGGAGATGCTGGAGAAGGACGCCGCGAACGTGGTGCGCCTCCACTCCGCCCAGACCGCCGAGCTCGACCGCCTCACCGAGGCCGACGCCCTCGACCGCTACGAGAAGGCCGCCCGCGAGCGCGAGATGCGGGTGCTCCTCCTGCGGCCTCTCACCCTCGCGTCGGACGATCCCCTCGCCTCCTTCGGCGGCTTCGTCGAGAAGGTGGCGAAGGCCTGCGAGAAGGACGGCCTCGTCCTCGGCGTCCCCCAGGCCTCGCACGAGCCGGGCCTGCCGAGGCACTTCGCCCTGCTCATCGGCCTCGCCGTCGCGCCGACCGTCTGGTTCGCCGTCGCGGGCTTCGTCACCAACCGCCGCGTGCGCACCGTCGGCGCGGTCCTCCTCGGCCTGCTCGCCCTCGCCTGCGCGGTGAAGGCCGGCACCCAGATCATGGCCCTCCTCGCCGCCGCCGCGACGCCCGTCGTGGCGTTCAGTCTGCTGGACGACCTTGCGCTACGTCTCAAAGGCCCCGAGTGGGCGCGCATCCTCGGCGCCTTCCTCCTCGTCTCCGCCGTCTCCCTCGTCGGCGGCCTCGTCGTCGCGGGAATGCTGAACGGCCTGCCGTACTACGTCAAGGCCGACGAGTTCAAGGGCATCAAGGTCGCCGTCTTCCTGCCCGTCCTCGGCATCGGCTGGGCCGCCTTCACCCGCCTCACCGACTGGCGCGCCAACCTCCGCTCCCCCATCACCTGGGGCGCGGTGGCCCTCTCCGTGTTCCTCGCCGGCGCGATGGCCTTCATGCTCGCCCGCACCGGCAACGACGGCGGCGTGGGCGCGAGCGGCTCCGAGATGGCCCTGCGCGGCCTCCTCGACCGCTACGCCTACGTCCGCCCCCGCACGAAGGAGTTCCTCGTCGGCCACCCCCTCATGATCGTCGCCCTCGGCCTCTATCTTCGACATCGCGGCGCCAAAGCCCCCTCCTCGTTCCCGCAGGGCGAGGCTCCTAGTGACGCGATGCTCCCGACGGGGAACGAGGAGGGGGGTGGAGCAAACCGCGGCGGCTGGATCGCCCTCCTCCTGCTCCTCGGCGCGGTGGGCCAGACCAGCGTGGTCAACACCCTCTGCCACCTCCACATCCCCGTCTCCCTCAGCCTCGCCCGCATCGCCATCGGCCTCGCCCTCGGCACCGTCTTCGGATTCCTCGCCTGGGCGGTTGTCGGGCGTTTGCGCCCAACGATGGCGCACGTCGCCGACGATGGCTCACAATAGCCCGGAGCCATCGTCGGCCATGGTTCGCCATTGTAAGCGATTGTAAGCCTCTGCACAATGCGATGAAGAACCTGCTCCTCGCCGGCTACCTCGGGGCCGGCAACCTCGGCGACGACGCCGTCATGCTCGGACTGGTCCACGGCCTCGGCGGCGCGGGCTACTCCGTCACCGTCCTCAGCGGCAACCCCGAGGAGACCCACCGCCTCTACGGATTCCCGTCCGTCGCCCGCCGCGAGATGAAGCTCGTCGAGGAGGCGATCCTCAAGTGCGACGCCCTCGTCTTCCCCGGCGGCTCCGTGTTCCAGGACGCCAGCTCCATGATGAGCCCGACCTACTACGCGGGCCTCGTCGAGACCGCGAAGAGGCACGGCAAGAAGGTCGTGCTGGTGGGCCAGGGCATTGGCCCCCTAAACCATTTCATCGGCAAGAACGCCACCAAGAAGGCCTTGAACATGGTCGACGGCATCACCGTCCGCGACCCGATGGCGCTCCAGGCCCTCAAGGATCTCGGCGTCACCAAGCCCGCCCGCATGGCCGCCGACTCCGCCTTCCTCCTCCCCGTGCCGCGACTCTCCGAAGAGGGCGGCTACGGCATGACCGGAATGAAGAGCGTCGCCATCGCCCCCCGCCCCTTCAAGGCCAAGGGCGTGGACGTCGCCGCCCTCTTCGGCGAGCTCTGCAGGCTGCTCTACAAGGCGGGCACCATGCCCACCCTCCTGCCGATGGACCGCCACGAGGACGTCCCCCTCATCGACGCGATCTCCAAGGCCCAGGGCGGCAAGGTGCCCGACCTGCGCAAGGTCGCGACGCCCATGGAGGTGCAGCAGCGTCTCGCGCGCATGGACGCCGTCCTCGCCATGCGCCTCCACGCGGGCATCCTCGCCGCCACCGTGAACGTGCCGCCGATGATGGTCTCCTACGACCCCAAGGTCACCGCCTTCGCCCGAGGGCTCGACCTCGGCGGCGCGCTGCCCATCGAGGGCCTCACCCCGCAGCGGATGCTGGCCGCGTTCCTCGACTTCCAGAAGGCCAGGGAGCGCAACGTCAAAATCCTCGAGCGCAAGCGCGAGGAGCAGGCCAAGCTCGCCGAGATCAGCGTCGAGATGGTGAAGACGGTCGTAGGATAGCGGCGTGACCACCGTGCTCCAGATCTCCGACACGCTGACGATCCCCGAGGATCTCGCCCGCGCGGCGCACCTCCAGGCTGGCTCGCGCGTCGAGGTCACGAGCACGCCCCAGGGCCTGCTCGTGCGCCGCTCTCCGCTCACTCACGAGGAGAAGGTCGCGCTTCTTGAGGGTCTTCGCGGCGAAGGACGACGCCTGATGCCGAACGCCGGGAGCCAGGTGGAGGCGCTCCTTCGCGATCGCGCGGAGGACGATGCGCTTGATCTCGAGGACGAACTGGCTTGACCCACCTCTTCGATACGTCCGCTGTGCGTGCGCACTACCTGAACGAACCGGGAGCGAGCCGCTTCGACGGAATCTCCCTCGATCCAAATACCCTCACGGGCATCTCGACGCTGACGCTCTACGAGTTCGATGTCCGGCTGTCGAGAGAGAGCCTGTCACCCGAGGACAAAAGCCGGATCGTTCAGCGCTACATCGACGTGATCGTCCCTCTTACCGAGGAGACCGCCGCCTTGGGCGCGGCCCTCCGACAGGAGACCTCAGCGCGTATTGTCGCCGTGGACCTTCTCATCGCCGCCACCGCGCTCTGGGCGGGCGCGGTCCTCGTCCATCGCGACGCCCACTTCGCCGCGCTTCCAAGCGGAAGACCCTCGCAGGAGGCGCTGCCCGACAAGCACTAGCTTCCGTCCGCGTGACCGCGGAAGCCCGCCGCCCGCGGCGCCTCCGCGTCCGCCACCCGGAACACCAGCATCACCTCCGCCACGTCGCCGCCCTTTACGATCGGCAGGACCTGGATCAGCCCCGCCCCCGCGGCCTCGTGCTCCTTGATGGTGGCGTTGACCCCCTCCTCCTCGGACGGAACGCGGACGACGTGGTGCGTAGGCATGGAACGTTCTACGCGCTCGCCGCCCGGATGATCGACGCCGCGTCGAAAGCACCGTCGTACCGCACCCCGTTGAGGAAGATCGTGGGCGTGCCCTGCACTCCGCTCTCGACGCCGTCCTGCTTCTCGGCCATGAACGCCTCCGTCTTTTCGCGATCGTCGAGCGCCCACCGAAGGCCCTCGGGATCGAGTCCCAGACTCTGCGCATAGCCCGCGAGGTCCGTGCGCGAAAGCGCCTCCTGGTTTTGGAGCAGCATGTCGTGCATGGGCCAGAACTTTCCGCTCTCCGCCGCGAACTCCGCCGTCCCTGCCGCGTCCAGCGCGTGGCGGTGGATGTCCGTGAGGGGGAAGTTCCGGAACACGAACCGCAGACGCCCGCCCATCCGCTGCCGCACTTCCCGCAGGATTGGCTCCGCCTCGCCGCAGTCGGGGCACTGGTAGTCGCCGTACTCCACGAGCGTCACCGGCGCATCGGCGGGGCCCACAACGTGGTCGTGCTCGGAGACGGGCGTCTTCAAGTGAAGCATGGCCCTTTCGACGCGGTCTAAAGTTCGAGGTTCGCCAACCAAGCGTCGAAGCGCGGGCAGGCGGCGCGCATCGCGTCAATACCGATCTCTTGGGCGGCAAGAGGCCGTCGATCACCTTGTCGTAGCTTGGAAAACCCGCCAAGATCCGCTTGCTCGGCGGATGGGCGCCATTGACGTCTTCGGGTGCGATCCCAGGCAGTGCCAACGAAGCGGCCGCGCCGACATGTCCCGTGCTCGTCTCGAAAGCGTCGAGATCCGCGAACAACAGCGCCTCGAACTCGTGTATCTGGATATACGGTACGAGCCGAGGCGTGTTGGCGAATGTGCTTGCGACTGCCTGCTCGATGGCGGTCGCCCGCGCCGCCATCGACGGGTACGTGCCTGCCGCAAGCGCGAGCATCGAACTCCCGATGCCGTAAAGGTCGATCAGCGTCGTGACGCGGGTGTTGGGTCGCTGTCGCAAGAAGGGCTCCAGGTCACGCCGAACTCGGTTCCACTCCACAAAGCCTCCTTTGTGTCCGACTTCACCCAACAAAGGCGAGTAGAGGATCTTCTTCCGTGCCAACCCATAAGGCGCAAGGACTCGGCTGACGAAAGTTCGCTCCGTCTGTCCTTCGCAGACGACGTAGATCTCCTCTATCGAAGCCCTCCAATGAGATTCTTTCGAACGACGTCGGAAAGCGAATACTCTTCCAGCCAGACTTGAAGCTGATCCATCGGCAGTCGACGGAAGGTGCTCTCCGCGCCCTGTCGCTCGACCACGATAATGTCCTCCGGCTCGAACTCGTCGAGCAACGCGGGCGACTGGGTAGCAACGATCGCCTGTCCCGTCGCGGCCACCGACTTGATCTGCCCGGCGAGCAGGGCGAGCAGGGCGAGCATCGAAGGATGGAGACCCAACTCTGGTTCGTCGATCACCATCGTCGTGGGCCGATGGTCAACCGGCTGGTTGAGCGCGGTCGTGAGAAGCACGTACCGGAGCGAACCGTCGGAGAGGTGCTGGGCGGTGAACGGAAAGTCGCTTCCCTTCTGCCGCCAGCGCAGAAGCGCGTCCTCGTTGCCGGGCGAGCGTCCTGGTGTGGATTCCAGCACGAAGCGGTCGAAGAAGGGCAGACCGAGTCCGACGAGCCGCTCGATGCGAGCATACGCCCTTTGATCTTCGGGATCGCCGTTTTTCAGGC
The DNA here is from genome assembly GCA_964245875.1 of uncultured Fimbriimonas sp. Classification (GTDB taxonomy): domain Bacteria; phylum Armatimonadota; class Fimbriimonadia; order Fimbriimonadales; family Fimbriimonadaceae; genus Fimbriimonas. Next base: position 38,121 of record CAXTOO010000005.1, read on the forward strand.
GGAAGAGGTAGGCCGCGAGGTTCTCGCCCTCGGCACGGAGCCGATCCCAGTCGTGGAGCGGCGCAAAGCCGCGGCACTTGGCGTTAGGACTCGTGTCGTGGAAGTGGTAGACGACCCAGGAGTCGAGCGCTTCGCGTACGCCTCCGGAGAACAAACCCTTGTCCCGGCGCAGGCGACTCTCTGGTGATTGCTGAAGAGTGACACTCCTTCCTCTAAGGTCATCCGACTCTTCGAAGTTCAAGAAGTCCAGAATCGCGAGCGAGCCCTCGTCAGTGGCCAAAAGGAAAGCGTCGTAGCCCAAGGGAGGCATCGAAACTTGAACCACAATCCTCTTTGTCTCTTCCGAACCCAAGTGAAGAAGGTTGCTCGCGCCTCGCTCGGTCACGTACTTCCTCAGCGTCTCGTCTGCCACCGCCCTAAGCAGCCGGAACACCTCCACGAAGTTCGACTTCCCACTCCCGTTCTCCCCAATCAGCACGTTGAGAGCGCCAAGTTTGATCTCCGCTTCGCGAATCGATTTGAAGCCCTCTATTCGTATACATTGGAGCCGAGTAACAGGGAAAGTATCGGTCATCGTCAGTACTCCAGAAGCTCCGGGCGCCCCTTCAGCACCGCCATCCGGCCCCCCAGGATCAGCACCGTGAACATCCCCGCCATGAAGCCGCCCGCGTGGGCCCAGTTTGCCACGCCCTCTTGCCGCGCCAGGATCTGGAACAGGAACCAGCCGCCCAGCAGGAGCCACGCGGGCACCTCGAACTCCAGGAACGGGATGAGGATCTCGATCTTGCTCGTCGGAAACAAGAGGAAGTACGCCCCCAGCACCCCGCCGATCGCCCCCGACGCCCCCAAGGTCGGCACCACCGTGTAGGGGTCGACCCAGATCTGCGCCGCCGCCGCCGCCACGCCCCACGCGATGTAGTACAGCGCCAGCCGCGTCGAGCCGATCGCCTCCTCCACCCCCGGCCCGAACACGTACAGGAACACGAGGTTCCCCAACAGGTGCATCACCCCCCCGTGCAGGAACATCGACGTGAGGATCGTGACGAGCGGGAAGCCCAGGCCGCGAACCGCCTCCACCACCTCGCGCGGGTGCATCGACAGGTCGGCGAACGTCGTGCTCGTGCCCAGCGGGTTCCCGTTGCGGTCCCAGAGGAAGATCGCGACGTTGAGCGCCAAGAGGGTCCACACGACCAGGGGTCGGCGCGGGCTCTCCATAGTGGCGATCGGTTCCGGCGTCACGGTAGCGGCTAGTGTACATAATGGACCTACCTTGCTCCCCGTCCTCGCCTTCGCCCTCCTCGCTGCCGATCCCGGCGAACGGTTCGACGCCTTCATGAAGGCCCACCCCGCGTTCCGCGCGGACTTCGCCGTCTCCGCGAGCGGCCGGGCCGCCGGGAAGGGGACGCTGCGGGTCGCCCGGCCCCACCGCCTCCGCTTCGACGTCAAAGGCCCCGGCACGGACTTCTCGCTGGAGTCCACGCCCGAGGCCTACGTGGAGGTCGAACGGACGGAAAGGACCTACGACGAGCGGGCCTCCACCGGAGGCTTCCGGACGTACGAGTCGCGCATCTCCGGCGCCCCGACCCTCCTCCCTGGCTTCCTGCTCGCCGGAACCGTCGCGAACGTGTTCGGCGGGAACAAGCCGATCGTCGCCCCCGTCGCCGGCGGCGACGAGCTCCGCGTGACGATCCAGAGCCCGGCCGGGCCCGTGGTGCTCCGCCTCGTCGTCGCCCCGTCGGGAAGGCCCGTCGCCTACTCTTCGGAAGGGCCCCGTGGCGACTTCGCTTGGCGCATCGCCGCCTTCGACGCCATCGGCCCCGACCCCACACCGTTCCACGTGGAACTCCCCTTGGGCTTCGTGCCCCACGCCCTCCCCGAGATGCCCGTGCCCCTCCAGGTCGGCGAGGCCGCGCCCCTCGTCGGCTGGCGCAAGGCCGGAAAGCCCGTCGACCTGAACGAGCCGGACCGCGGACGCCCCCGCCTCCTCGCCGTGCTCTCGCCCGACTCGCTCCCCAGCCGCGCCGCGCGCCCCTTCCTCATCGACCTCGGCCGCACCATGCCCGTGTTCCTCATCGAGCCCGGCGGTGTCACGGACCCTTCAGGAAGCCTCATGAAGCGCCTCTCCCCGCCCGGAACGCCGATGTTCTACCTCGTCGGCCCCGACGGCACGGTCAAAAAGCTCTGGCTCGGCTTCGACGTCGCGAAGGGCAAGGCATGGGAGGACGAGGTCCGGGCGGCCGCGAAGAACCCCCTCTCCCCTCCGGGGGAGAGGGGCAGGGGGTGAGGGGTCCGGGCTCCCCTCCCGCGGGCAGGGGTGGGGTAAGGCCGTGAGCCAAGCCGCCCTCGAACTCATGCGGGTCCACACCACCTCCGAGAGCCTGCGTCGCCACGGCATGGCCGTCGCCGCCTGCCTCCGCGGCTACGCCGGACGCCTGGGCGAGCCGGAAGAGCTCTGGAACGACGCCGGCCTGCTCCACGACATGGACTACGAGCACCACCCCGACGAGCACCCCCTCTGGGGCATGGCCCTCCTGCGCGAAGGGGGCTGGCCCGAGGAGCTGATCCAGGCCATCGCCGCCCACTACCCCGCCAAGACCGGCGTCTCCCCCGAAACGCCGCTGGAGCGCCACCTCTTCGCCTGCGACGAGCTGAGCGGCCTCCTCGTCGCCTGCGCCCACGTCCAGCCAAGCAAGAAGATCGCCGACGTGAAGCTCTCCAGCGCCCTGAAGAAGCTCCGCACCCCCGCCTTCGCCGCGGGCGTGAGCCGCGACGACGTCGCCCGCGGCGCGGAGCTCATCGGCCTCCCCGTCGCGGAGCACGTCGCGAATTGCCTCGCCTTCCTACAGGCCGACGCCGACGCGCTGGGACTTTAGGAGGCGGGCCTGGCGGCGCTCCAAAGCGGTCCACCTCTCGACGTCGTGCCAGGTTCGGTCGGTCGCGTCGGAGTGGCCACTGCGTAGGGTGTCCATCCACGTTTCGGGGGCCGCCCCGCCGTTCGCGTGGTGAACCCGGATGCAGAGTACGAGCTCGTCGACCCAGCGCGGTTCGCGGTCGATGGCGGCGGCGGCGGCGCGGGGTTCGCCGCAGGCAAGATGGACCTCGACGCGGGCATTCGTCCTTTCGAACCAGCCGGCGTCGTGCGTGGCCACGCTCCGGCGCATCGCGTCCATGGCGTCGGGCCGTTTCCCTTGGGCGGCGAGGCGCAGAGCACCGATCCAGAAGGCCCAGGCGCGCCTTTCGCCTTCGGGCAGGCACGCCGCCCACTCGACCGCGACCTCGGCCATCGCGGCGGGGTCCTCGCGGCGGCGGCGGGCGATCTCCGAGGCGACGTCGAGCGCGCGCATCGAGGCGTGCCTCGTCTCGGGGGTCCGCGCAAGGCCGAGCGCCCGCGCCGCGTGCACCGCTCCCCGGCCCGGCGCGCCCGAGTGGTATTCGTGGGAGGCGCGCTCGGCGACGGCGAGGCAGAGTGCCGCGTCCCAGCGCGGGTCGCGGGAAGCCCGCCGCCACGCCTCCGCCTCGTAGGCCATCGCCGCGATCTCCTTCAGCGGCCCGGCCGCGGCGAGCGCCTCCTCGATACGCTGGGGCGCCTCCTCAGGCACGACTTCCTCGCCGAAAGGATCGACGCCTCCTCGGGCCGCGGCGAGGGCGAGCGTCTCCTCGGCGCGCGCGCCCAGCGCGAATCCCAGCGCGTGGACGGTCTCGGCGGAGGGCTCCAAAGCGCCCGACTCCCACTTCGCGACCGTGCCCTGCGAAACGCCCGCGCGACGCGCGAGGTCCGCCTGCGTCAGGCCGCGCCGCGCCCGCATCGTCCGCACGACCGCGCCGACGTCGATGGGCGACCCGAATTCGGAGTGGGCAAGCTCGATCCGGGCGTGGCGCGGATCGACCGCGACGAGCAGCCGCGCTCGCCGCCGAGGCTCGACTTCCAGCGCATCGAGCAGGCGGGCGAGGGACGGACCCGACGGCGCATGACGCCCGGCCTCCCAGTTCTGGAGCGCCGTGCGGCCCATGCGCGCGCGCCGCGCCGCTTCGGTCAAGGTCAGCCCGCGCGACTCGCGCAAGGTCCGCAGGGCCGCTCCGATCTTCTCCGGCAACGCATGCTCCCCCATCGTAGAGAGCGTATCCCAAATATTCCCGGGTCCTGACGGCTTCGTGTCAGGACCCGGGAATATCGTCCGCCTAGAGGGTGTTACGCACTTCTCGCTCTGGGTTCGTAGAGCAAGGTTGTGTCTCG
>CAXTOO010000006.1:0-23430 GCA_964245875.1 uncultured Fimbriimonas sp.
TTCTCAGCGGGCACCTCGTAGAACGGCTCGAAGTCGTTGTCGACGTCCACCGCGAAGTCGGCCCACCACTTCTTCCTGTGCTCGTCGCCGAGCGAGCGGCCGTTGGGCATGAGGTCGCGGATGTGGCCGATGCTCGCCATCACCTCATAGTCGTCGCCCAGGTATCCCCCGATGGTTTTCGCCTTGGCGGGCGATTCGACGATGACGAGCTTGGTGGCCATGATTGATCCCGACCCTTCGCGGGCCTACTGCATACGCTGCGCCGAGTGAATCGTCGCGGGCGGAGGCATTGTCCCGCCTCAGGCGGTTGGAAGTCAAGGTGGGGACGGGCCACGGCCTCCCTTCGGTTCCCGCTACTTCCGCAGAAGATCGCGGATCTCCGTGAGCAGAAGCTCCTCCTTGGTCGGTTCGGGGTCCTTCGCCACCTCGACGACCGGCACCGCGAGCTTCTTCACGTGGTTCGCGGCCTTGACGACGAGGAACACCGCGAAGGCGACGATGAGGAAGTTGATGACGGCGGTTATGAAGCTGCCGTAGTTCAGGGTCACCGCGCCGTCCTTCGAGGCGGTCGCGATGTCGGCGTAGGGACCGGCGATCGTTCCCTGCTTGAGCACGAGGAACCGGTCGCTGAAGTTCGCCGATCCCACAAGGCCGATGATGGGGGTCAGGATGTCCTTGACGAACGAGCTCACGATGGCGGTGAAGGCCGCGCCGATCACGATGCCCACGGCGAGGTCGAGGACGTTGCCGCGGGCGATGAAGTCTCTGAACTCCTTGAGCATCGTGCGTCTACTCTACACTGGTTTATGGCCAACGATGCGACCACCCGCTTCACCTCACGAGTCGAGGACTACGTGCGGTACCGGCCCGGCTACCCGGCGGGCGTGTTCTCCTTGCTCTCCTCGGAATGTGGACTCGGGCCGGACGCGGCGGTGGCGGACGTCGGCTCCGGGACGGGGATCTCGGCGCGGCTCCTTCTGGAGCGCGGCGCGACGGTCTACGCGGTCGAGCCGAACGCGGCGATGCGGACCGCGGCGGAGTGGGCGCTGAAACCCCTCTCCCCTCTGGGGGAGAGGAGGGTCCACCGAGAGATGCGATCAGGCGCGCTCCAGGTGGAGAGCGGTGAGGGGGCCTTTATCAGTCTCGAAGGAACATCCGAATCGACCGGGCTTCCCGACGGCTCGGTCGACCTCGTCACCGCCTTCCAGGCGTTCCACTGGTTCGACCGTGCCGCCGCGCGCCGGGAGTTCGCGCGCATCCTCAAGCCCAATGGGTTTGTCGCGCTCGTTTGGAACGAGCGCGTCGAGGTCGGCTCGCCCTTTCTGGAGGGGTACGAGGCGCTCCTGCGCGAGTTCGCGGGCGACTACCTCGCGGTGCGCCACAACGCGATCTCCGAGGCCGACCTTCAGGACTGGTTCGGCGGGACGATGCGGACGGCGACCTTCGAGAACTCGCAATCGTTCGACTTTGAGGGCGTGCTGGGACGGCTGATGTCCTCCTCCTACGCGCCGCTGGTGAGTGAGCCGCGGTACGAGCCAATGGTTGCCGAACTGCGGCGGCTCTTCGACGCCACCCAAGACGGCGGCACGGTGGACTTCCTGTACGAGACGACTGTGTTCTACGGACGTTTGGATTCCAGCGGGAGCTGACCGTAATCTTCATCCCGTACGGCGACCCGCGTGACCCTCAGCGTGTTCAAAAACCGGGGATCGATGTTCAGGTCGCAGCGGAACGCCTCCGAAGAGCCGTAGCCGGCCCAGTTAGGCCAGAACATCGCGGGGATCGAGGCTGGCTCACTGCCGTCCCTCACGTAGACCTCGTAGTCAGAACGTCCCCGCTTTTCGGGCACCGGTCGTCCCTGCCGGTCCACGTACAGGATCGGCTGGCCGTGTTCGTCGAGCGGAACGAAGCGCAGGCCAAGTTGGGGCTTCGCATCGATGGAGTGGCCGATGATCGCCTGCCATTGCCTTGCACGACTCTCGGGAGCGTAATGCTCGGGGTTGGCGATCACGTACGGGTTGGGGGCCTTGCGAGTGATCGCGCCGATCTCGACCCGGTCGCCGTCCACGTCCGCATGCCGCCCTGGTCGAAAGCGTAGATCATGGGGCTGTAAGGCGGTATCGACCCGTGCGGTCAGATGGACCGTCGGACGGCTGCGCTCCGAAGGCACGCGGATCAAGACCGTCCTTTCGGAGTTCATGCTGGACGTGAGAATTCGGGAGGCTTCACCTGACTCCGTTTGGAATGTCGCCCCCTCGTCCCCGGTCGAGCGGAGAAAGACATAACGGTTTCGCTCGCCCGGAAAAAACGGGACGACGAACCGCGCGGACGATAGGCTCTCGCGAACCCGCGCGAGAACGTCGGGGCGGGGCTCACCGCTCATCCCCCAGCAGGCAGACTCGCCATCCGCAAGCGAACAGACGCCGACCGGTTCGTATACCGTTGGCGCGGCAAGCGGTACGGCGAGCAGAAACGGGAGCCCGAACAAACCTCTCATTTCGGATCCAGCGTGAAAGGTCCTAAGTCCGCCGTCTCCACGTGGCTCGTTCGCACGCGAACGCTCGCAAGGCAGCGTGGATCGATGTTGGTGGTGGCCCTGAAGGCGGGAACGGGGCCAACGCCTCGGAAATAAGCGGCGACCGCTTTGGGCTTTGGAGCGTCGGAGGGGCCGCCGTTCGGAAATCCGTTGTAGCCGTTGGCCGATTGAAGCGTCGGCTCAAGCGCCAATGCCTTGATGGCGCTCAAAGGTCGGCCGTTGACGTCCACGTATCGGATCGGCGTGCCCGCCGAGTCGAGTGGCGTGTAACTCCAGTTCACGTACTCGCCTTCTCGCCCCTCGAGTCCGATGACGAAGGTCCAGTAGTCGCCGGTCGGGGGATTGGGGCTGTAGCCGTAGAACCGCTGCGGATCGACGGTCGCCGCCCGCTTCTTTGCCGACACCTTCTGGGCCGCGCCGACCTCGACGCTCCGCCCGTCGATCGTGGCCTTTGCACCCTCGCGGAGGGGGAGGACCGGCTCTTCCTTGTTCGCGATCGTGACCGACGCCTGGATCGTGATCTCGCCCTCCGTCGGCCCCGCCGTCACCCGCAAGAACTCGGTTCTGGGCTCGCCGTTGCCGTAGAGGCTCGGGGAGAGGCTGTCGTTCGCCGCCCTATAGTTCACCGCCAACTCGGCGGGATGTCGGACGGCCAGATAGCGATTCTTCTTGCCAAAGCGGAAACTCGCCTCGCCTCCGTTCGCCAGGGCGAAGCGGAAGGTGTCGGTAAGCGAAGGGGAGGCCGCGCCGGTCGGACTCCAGCAGGCGACATAGTCCGGTCGGGCTTCGCAGACGCCCAACGCCTCCGCCTGACCACCCGCGAACGTGGCGACCGTCGATGGACTCGAAGTCAGCCTCACCAGCATGAAACTCCCACTCAGGAGCGCGAACGGCAGCGGACGCATGAAGGAAAGACGGGCAAGAACCGGCTTTCGTTACGAACGATGGTTGACGAAAGGATTAGAATCCGTAATCAGGGATGGGAGTGCGTCACGCGGGGTGCGGGCCTGCTGCCTGCCTATGCGACGCACCCTCGCCTTGGAGCGAGGGACAAAACTCCGGCTCCCCTCTCCCGTTCGGGAGAGAGGGGCCGGGGGCATAGCTCGCTAAGCCCTAGTCGCCAGCAGGGGTTCCCTCTGTGCTCTCTGTGCCTCCTCCGTGTCTCTGTGGTTCATCCGGTGAGCCTCGTCGAAGAAGTGGCTAAACAGGTATGGCCCGGGGGACGGAAAACCCGAGAACCCTGAGGTGGGCGGGGCGAGCGGGCTTAGCCGATAAGCGCGAGGGCTTATAAAGGGGCTGTTAGACGCCCTTAGGATGCGGAACGTCAACCACCACCCAAGCAAAAGAGGTCGAAAGTCCCAACCGTTTAGGGGCCAAAACGAAATGGAAAAATTATGCGGGGAAGCCGGGCGCGTTTTTGATCTGATAAGCCTGCCCCTGGTGGTACGCCGCGTGGAACGTCATGCGGGCCATCGCGCCATCGCCGGTGATGACAGGTCCGAGCGCGCTGACGAGCGAGACGGCACGGCGGGCGGAGTTGGGGTCGAGTGCGATAGGCTCCCAGATTGCGCGGGACGTCTCGAGCACCTGGGCGACGAACTCGGGCGTCATCTCCTCCGCGGAGAACGGAAACGGGAGATCGTTGACCACGCCGTCGGTCGCGGCGGATCGGACTCGGTCCATCGTGGGGTCGAGTTCCAGGCCGTCGATCGCCGCGCCGAACTTCGCCTCCACGCCCCCGACGTGGACGGCGGCCTCGGCGATGGTCAGCGCGCCCGGGTAGAGCCGCCAGCTGAGCTGCTCGTGGCCCAAGCCCTCGATCTCGTCGAGGAGGCGTCCGCGGGAGAGAGCCCAAGCATCGTGAAAATCGGTCACGCCGGGCGGTGTACCCCAAGATTCCCGTGCATCGGGTATAGTCTCGGACGGTCTGGGGAGTTGCCCGAGTGGCCAATGGGAACAGACTGTAAATCTGTCGGCTTATGCCTTCGTAGGTTCGACTCCTACACTCCCCACCAAACCGACCCGCCTCCATAGCTCAGCGGCAGAGCACTTCTTTGGTAAAGAAGAGGTCATGAGTTCGATTCTCATTGGAGGCTCCACTTCTCAAGCGACGAGAGGTTCCGATCTGAGGGGCCATGGTCGCGCTAGACGGAAGTCGCGCTCCCACCGGCCTTACGTAAAGAGGCGGATGGGACCGAGATAAATACATCTTCCATCCAATACTCGCACATATACGAGGGATCGACCCCATCGACGCAGTATCCCCTGCATGAAACCGCGTTTGCGAACACGAATGGAGATGGTCGGGATGACAGGATTCGAACCTGCGGCCTCTGCGTCCCGAACGCAGCGCTCTACCAAGCTGAGCTACATCCCGATGGGAAACGAGATTCTACCCGGCGAAGGAACGATTCGGCGCTCTGGGGGTCGAAAGTCGTCGTACAATAGGGAGGGGAAAGAAAATGCCGCACAACCGAACTCGATTCTGGGTCGGGGTGGCGATCGCCGGGATCACCATTCCCGCCGTCGGAACGTACTACTACGGCTCCGCGACGCAAGGCCTGCGGGGAACGCCGATCTCTGCCGCAAGGCGGTCGGACGCCACGGGCCAGCCCACCGATCCCATCGACGTCGCTCGGATCGCCCTGCGCCGCGCGCCGCGCGACTACCAGGCCGAACTCGATGCCGTGCTCGCGAGGCAGGGCGCGACGACCACGCCGGAGCCTCTGCCCGGCAGCGACGACGATCCGACCTTCGACATCGATCCTGTCGATGACGCCGCCGTGCCGAGCGTGGAGTCCGCGCCGCAGGTTCTTCCCAATCCGGCTGCCGACCTTGCGTCCGACGCGCCGACCAACGTCGCCGCAGCGGGAGCCGCACCGGTCTTCGCGAATCCGGACGCTGTGGCAAACGTCGTCGCCACGGGCGATCTGTCCGACGGCGACGTGTATCGCATCGTGACGCGCGATCTCTCGGACGAGGATCGCGACGAGTTCGTGCGAGCCTACGCAGCGATGACGCCCGACCAGCGCGCTGACCTCATCGACGGCTTCCGCGGGCAGATGCAGGACGGCGACGGTCGGTAGGACTTAAACGAGCGCGAGACGCCACAACTCGCGCTCGAAGTCGGGGAAGCTCGTGGCGATCGACTCCGCGCCGTCGATCACGGTGGTGCCGCGCGCGATCAATCCCGCTACCGCGAACGCCATCGCGACCCGATGGTCGCCCGCGGCATCGATCCGCGTGGCGGTCAAAGGCGTCGGTCCGGAGATCGTCATTCCATCGTCGTGCGTCTCGACCGAGGCCCCCATGCTCCGCAGACCCTTTGCGACGGTCTCGATGCGATCCGACTCCTTGACCTTCAGTTCAGCCGCGTCGCGGATGGTCGAGACGCCCGAGCATTGGGTCGCTAGCACCGCCAAGACGGGGATCTCGTCCACTAGCCTGGGCACGAGCGCACCGCCAATGCGGAACGGCTTCAGGAGCTTCGGCGCGCGGATCTCGACGTCGGCGATCGGCTCGCCGAGCTCTTCTCGCTCACCGATCACCGCGTAGGGGACGTCGCAATGGGCCAGCACATCGAGCAAGCCGGTGCGGGTCGGGTTCACGCTAAGCTCCCGGAGCAGGACGCGACCGTTTGGCAGCAACGCGGCGGCGACGGCGAAGAAGGCGGCGGAGCTGATGTCGCCGGGAACAGTGAAGCCGAACGGCTCCAACCGGTCTGTCGGCTCGAGGGAGATGGCGTGGCCGCCTCCGACGATCGGCGCGGCATCGACCTTCACGCCCATCGCCCGAAGCATCCGCTCCGTGTGGTCGCGGCTGGGAGTGGGCTCCGCCAAGGTCGTGCGGCCTCGCGCCCGAAGACCGGCCAGGAGCACGCACGACTTGACCTGGGCGCTTGCGACGGGGCTCTCGTAGGTGATCGCCTCCAGGTCTCGCCCGACGACGTGCAGCGGCGGGCGGTCTCCTTCGACCGTCGCGCCCATCTGACGAAGAGGCTTGGCGATCCGGCCCATCGGTCGGCGGGAGAGCGAGGCGTCGCCGACCATCGTGACGTCGAGCGGCCGAGAGGCGATGAGGCCGCTCAGAAGGCGCATCGTGGTGCCGCTGTTGCCGCAGTCGAGCGGCCCGCTGGGCATCTTCCAGCTTTGCGGAGGACGCAGGCGGCTCTCGTCGCCGTCGACCGAGTAGTCGAGACCCATCGCGACGAGGCAGGCGAGGGTCGATTCGCAGTCCTCGCCCCTGAGCGGAAGGCGGACGACCGACTCGCCGCGGGCGATCGCTCCCATCATGTAGGCGCGGTGGGTGAGCGACTTGTCGCTCGGCGGACGCATCTCGCCGTCGAACCCGGTGGCGGTGGAGACCTCCAGCCTCAACGGCGGCCTCGCTTCAGGGTTCGGACCTCGTCCGTCGGCGTCTGGGTGGCCTTGATCCGCTCGGCATTCGCCAGGATCGCTCGCAGGGCTTCCCGGTCGTCGCCTTCCAGAGCCTCTCGCAACAACGCTAGGCCCTTCTCGAAGTCGCGGATCGTTGAGGCGAGTTCGGTGCGGTTGCGCATCATGATCTGGGTCCAGAGCTCGGGGTCCACCCCGCCAACGCGGGTCATGTCGCGCCAGGAGCCGCCCGCTACGTCGGCGGTGTCCAGCGACTCTCCGAGTAGGACGAGCGCGGCAGCAATGGCGTGGGGCAGGTGGCTGACGGTCGCAACGTGCCGGTCGTGGACCGCCGCGTCCACCCGAACCGGCACCGCGCCCATCGACTTCACCGTCGCCTCGACCAGCCGGACGGCGGCGGTTGATGTGGGTTTGACCGGCGTGAGGATCCAGCGCGCTCCGCGAAACATCCAAGCGCTGGCGTAGGTCGCGCCGCCCTTCTCGTGGCCCGCCATCGGGTGGCCAGGCACGAAGCGCTCCGATTTCGCCTGCCGAGCCCAAGCCGCGACCTCGTTCTTCACGCTGGCGCAGTCGGTGACGACGGTAGTCTCGCCTGCCGCGGCCATGATCGCCTCGATGGAGGCGACCGTCGCGTCGGGGGGCACGGCCACGAACACGATTTCGGCTTGGGCGACCTCCTCCAGAGTTCCCAGACGATCGACGCAGAGACGATCGCGGGCGACCCGGGCGGCGGCGAGGTCCGGGTCGTAGCCGACGACGCTTCGCTCCGGATCGCGAAGGGCAAGGCCGATGCTCCCTCCAATGAGGCCCAGCCCCACGATGCCGACGGTGGAAGGGACCTCAGAGGCCATTGTTCGCGATGACTTCACCGAAGAAACGTGCGGAGTCCTTCGGGGTGCGGACCTGCGTTTCGTAGTCGACGTGAACGATGCCGAAGCGGGGACGGTAACCCTCCGCCCACTCGAAGTTGTCCATCAGACTCCAGGCAAAGTAGCCCTGCACATTCGCGCCTTGCTCGATCGCGTCCAGAACGCCATCGAGATACGAGCGGTAGAACTCGACACGCAGTTCGTCGCGCACACGTCCGTTGGCGACGGGGTAGTCGTAGGCGCAACCGTTCTCCGTAACGACGATCTTGGGCGGCGAGTAGCGCTTCTGGCTTTCGGCGAGGCAATAGGTCAGCGTTTCCGGGACGCGGTTCCATCCCATCTGGGTGGGGTTGTCCACGCGGAGCGGGACCGACTCCGCGTCGTTCTGAGCGCCCGCCTTCCAGCGAATGCGGCTCGCGTCGTAGAAGTTGAGCCCCATGAAATCGGTGGGCTGCGAGACCATCTTCGACTCCTCGGCGGTGAAGGTCGGCATGGCGTACCGCGCCTTCATGTAGTCGCTGTAGTCGCCCTTGTAGACGGGGTCGAGGAACCAGCCCGCGGTCCACTGGTCGTTCTGCCAGAGCGCCTTCTCGTCTTCCGGCTTGTCCGAGTAGGGGAAGCCGTAGGTGTGGTTCGTGGTCAGTCCGATCTCGCCGCCCAGCCCGAGGCCCCGGAAGCGCGAGACCGCCTCGCCGTGGCCCAAGAGGAGGCCGTGGCCGACCTCATAGGGCCGAGTCTCGCTCTTCTCGCCCGGCGCGTGGATGCCGATGCCGTGACCGAGATAGGCGAAGCACCACGGTTCGTTCAGGGTGATCCAGCGCTTGCAACGGTCGCCGAGACGCTTAAAGACGACTTCGGCGTAGTCGCCGAACCACTTTCCCGCGTCCCGGTGGCCCCAGCCGCCGTTATCCTGGAGGGCGGTCGGGTAGTCCCAGTGGAAGAGCGTGATCGCGGGATCGACGCCGTTCTCAACGAGGGAGTCGACAAGCCGGTCGTAGAAGTCGAGGCCCTTCGCGTTGACCGCCCCGACACCGTCGGGCATGACGCGCGGCCAAGCGATGGAGAGGCGGTAGTTGGGAATGCCCAGGTCCCGGATCATTCGGGCGTCGTCGGCGTACCGGTGGTAGTGGTCGCACGCCACCGAACCGTCCGCGCCGTTCGCAACCTTGCCAGGCGTCCGGCAGAACGCGTCCCAGACGCTGTCGCCTCGACCGTCCTCCCGCGCCGCGCCCTCGATCTGGTAACTGGCGGTGGCCGCGCCCCAAACGAAGCCTTCCGGGAACTTGCGCATCGAAACGACGATACCCGCCGGGGACCCGATGCGTCAGAATGGGCTGTGGCGACGACCCTCGCGCTGACCCTGGTTCTCCTCGCGGGAACGCAGACCCCGAATCCGCCCCCGGCGGAGACGACGACCTTTACGGACGCCGCGCTCGGACTCTCCTTCGCCCATCCGACCACCTGGACGACCGTGGCGACGCCGGTCCCGCCCCCCGCCCCGAAGGGAAAAGGCAACCGGTTCAAGCTCCCGGGCGGCAAGAAGGACCCGAAGCCGAGCGGCCCGCCCGAGGGCATGGTGACCTTCGCGATCCCCGGACCTGCTGGCAGCGCCCCGGCGGAGCTGACCATCGTGCGTGCCAGCTTCTCCGACGCGCCTGAGAAGTGGCAGCAGATTCAGGCCGACGCCAACCGCAACCTCAAGCGCGACGTCGAGCAACAGTGGCAGCAGGAGATCCTCGGCGTTCCGCTCCTTCTGACGAGAATCGGCTACGTCCAAGAGGGTACGCCGACCACTGCCGTGACTGGCCTACTCTACAACGCCGCTCCTTACAAGCTGCTGTTCCGCCTCACCGGCCCAACAACCGGCTTTGACTCCGCCCAGTACCAGTTCACCCAGGCGATGGAGACGTTGCGGACGACGACCGACACGCTTCCCACCACCCAGGAGCCGGGCAAGCCGATCGCTCCGCCCCCCGCCGCGCCGGGTCCCGACGCGAAGCACCCTCTTCTCACCAAGACCAAGGCCGCTCCCCAGCAGGCGCCGCTCGCCTTGCCGGTTACCGTCGGCGGGCGCAAGATGCTGCTCCGCGTTCCCGAGGGCTGGACCCTCGCGGCGGAGGGGGCGGACGGCGCGTCGCTACACCATGCGGGAATTCGCGAGGCGGTTTCGGTGAAGCTCTACGCCTCGGCGACCTCGCCGCGCCCCACCGAGGCGCTGTCGGCCGCGTCCAACAAGACGCTTGAGGAGTTCAAGACCGTCGAGCTGCGGGAGGACACGCCGGGAACGCCGAACCGGGCGGGCAACCCGGTGCTCGCGATTTGGCGGCGCGGCGCGACCGCGAAGGGGCCGTACGCGGCGCTCGATGCAGTGGCGGTCGCGGGCGACTACTACCTCCTTTTCGCGTTCAAGCCCATGCCGGGCGACTCGCTGAAGGAAGAGCGACGGGTCGTGCAGACGATGCTGGACGCGGTCGGATTCGAGCCTATGCCGTGACCGCGGGCTTCTCGACCAGCGGCCCACGCGCGAGCGTCGCGCTGGTCTCCGAGGGGCGACTGCTCTTCGCCGCCGACGAGGAGGCGCAGGGACGCGCCGGAGAAACCTGCCTAAGGCTCTTCGAGCAAGGTCTCGGTTCCTTGGGCCTGAGGCTTGAGGAGATCGACCTCTTCGCGGCCGACCTCGGCCCCGGCTCTTTCACGGGCGTTCGGGTTGGCATCGTCCTCGCGAAGACGCTCGCCTGGTCACAGAACGCTCAGTGCGCGGGGGCCGACGCTTTCGACCTCGTCTCGCCGTCGGAGGTCGTATGCCTGCCGAGTCGGCGGGGCGAGTGGTTCGTGCGAACGCCCGGCCAGCCCGTCGAGAGGACGGTGGACGAGCCGATGATGGTCGGAGTGCCGTTGGCCTTGGGCTTTGCCCAGCTCTCCCTCACGCCCAAGACGCCGTTCGAGCTGGTCCCCACGTACCTCATCGAGCCGTCGATCTCGAAGCCGAAGCGCGACTACGGACGGCCCGCGTGAGCCTCCCGCCGACGCCGCGCATCGACCTCCGCCCCTACACGACCCTGCGCGCGGGCGGTCCCGCGGACTTCTTCCTCCGCGCGGACGACGTTGACACTCTTGCGGAGGGAGCACGCTGGGCTTGGAAGCGAGGTCTGCGCACCACACCCATCGGATGGGGCAGCAACGTCTTGCCCGCTGACGCCGGAGTGCCGGGTCTCGTCGTCCTGAACCGGACCCGCGGGCTGAGCGCGGACGAGGACGGCGAGGTCGTTGCGGACAGCGGAGTCGGCTTCGGGGATCTTTTCGTCAAGACGGCGCAGAAGGGACTCGCGGGCCTAGAGTTCGCGGTCGGCATCCCCGGCTCGGTCGGTGGGGCATTGGTGAGCAACGCTGGGGCGTATCGGTCCAGCATAGCGGAGTTCCTCACCGGCCTAGAGGTTGCCACGCCCGCAGGTCGGGCGTGGGTCGGGCCGGAGTGGATGGGCTTCGCCTACCGAGACTCGGTGCTACGCCGCCCCGGGGCTCCCCAGGCAATCGTCCTGCGGGTGCGTATGCAGCTTCCCAAAGGCGATCCGAAGCGGATCTACGACGAGGCGCGCGGCTACCAGCGCCAGCGGATCTCCAAGCAGCCGGCAAGTCCCAGCGCGGGAAGCTTCTTCAAGAACGTCGTGGATCGGCGGCTGGCGGAGACGATGCCCGGCCTGACCGACGGGATGCGGGCGAACGGCGTGGTGCCCGCAGGATTTCTGATCGAGGCGTGCGGCCTAAAGGGCCATCGGATCGGCGGCGCGATGCTGGGGGTGCGCCACGCGAACTTCCTGCTGAACGTCGGCGGCGCGACGGCGACCGACCTGCGCGCATTGGCCGAGCGCGCACAGGCGGTGGTGCGTGAGCGATTCGAGGTCAATCTCGAGCCGGAGGTGCTGTATCTCGGACGTTGGTGATTGCGGCTTCAGCATCCGGCTAAACGATTCCCCTTTGGAAACGATTTAGTCAGCCGGTTCGACGCAATTGCGAGGCTCCCGGCTGGAAGCCAGGGGGACGAGGAGCCTGTGGTGCCTCCAGGATGGAGGCACCACAGGGGTATACTCCTCGATTACAACAAGGCGCCATACCTCTTGAGGTGGCCCAAGGGCCGCCTTTTTTTGTACCGGCGTATCGGAGAATTCAGGCGATGGACATCCTACAGCAGCTCAATCAGATCGCCATCGAGCGGGACATTCCCCTCGCCCAGCTCCAACTAGAACTGGAGGACGCGCTGACGGCGGCGTACAAGCGGTACGTGGGCGCGGTGGGCGAGGTTTCCGTGAAGATCGACGCCACGAAGGGCTTCGACGCCAACGTGGAGAAGGAGGTCGTCGCCATCGTGAGCGAGCCGAGCTTCCAGATCGGACTCCTGGAGGCCCGCAAGCGCGATCCCAACGCGGTCGTGGGCGACAAGATCCCGGTCAAGATCGACCCGAACCTCTTCGGTCGGATCGCCGCCTCGACGTTCAAGCAAGTGCTCTCTCAGAAGCTGCGCGAGGCCGAGACCAAGCGTGTGAACGACGTCTTCAACGAGAAGATGGGCGAGCTCATCACCGGCCAGGTCAGCCGCAAGGAGGGCTCGTCGGTGTACATCCAGGTCAACCGCGTCGAGGCCGAGCTTCCCCGCCGCGAGCAGGTCCCGACGGAGCCGTACCGGCCCAACGACATGCTCAAGGTGTACGTGTACAAGGTGGACGACACCCGCCGGCAGCTTCGCGTCATCGTCTCGCGGACCCACCCGAACCTGCTCCGCAAGCTGTTCGAGTTGGAGGTCCCCGAGATCGCTAGCGGGGTCGTGATCATCAAGAGCGTCGCCCGCGAACCGGGACAGCGGAGCAAGGTCGCGGTCTACTCGACCGACGAGCGCATCGATCCCATCGGCGCCTGCATCGGGCCGCGGGGCGCGCGCGTCCAGGCCATCGTGGACGAGCTGAACGAGGAGAAGATCGACGTGGTGCCCTATAGCGAGGACATCCGCAAGTACATCACCGATTCACTCTCGCCCGCCAAGGTGAACTCTATCAAGATCAACGAGGCCGAGACGAGCGCGTTCGTCGTGGTCCCCGATAACCAGCTCTCCCTCGCTATCGGCAAGGGCGGGCAGAACGTGCGCCTCGCCGCGAGGCTCACCGATTGGCGGATCGACATCCGCAGCGAGAGCCAGGCCGCGGCGGAGAAGGAGGGGAGGAGCCAGTGAGTGGGGAGTGACGAGTGGGAGTTTGTGTCCGCTCCTCGCCACGCACTCCGCACAGATCACTCCACACCGGTCACTCCTCACATGACCCCCTTGCGCACTTGCATCGCCTGTCGGCGTAAGGAAGAGTACACCGCGTTCCTGCGCGTCGCGCGGGACGCCCATGGACGGCTCGGCCCTTGGGTGGGGCATGGCCGCAGCGCCTATCTTCACCCCACCGCGGCCTGTCTCGAGGCCGCTCTCCATAAGGGTCGTCTGGAGCGGGCCCTCAAAGGCTCCGTCAGCGCCGCCGAGCGCGAGGCCCTCAAGACCGAACTCGTATGCCAACTCAGGTAAAGAATAGTACAATGCCGCACACCATCGCCGACCTGGCCAAGAGCCTCGACGTCAAGCCCGGGCACGTCACCTACGTGCTCGACGAGCTGGGCATCGAGCACGACGGGTCGGCGTTCGACGCGGATCCGGACACGCTCTCCCTCGTCAAGGAGGACCTGAGCGCGTTCAAGGGCAGCACCACGGTGCCCATTAAGCGCAACGCCACGCCGCGCATGGTCGCCGACGCCCTCGGCCTCCCGCCCAACGACGTCCAGAAGACGCTGATCACAAAGCACAAGATCATGGCGACGGCGACGACCGCGCTCAAGGACGATCAAATCGCCAAGCTGCTCGGCGGCTACGGCTTGGAGGCTGACCTGAACGACGGTCCCAAGCCGAAGGTCTCCAAGGTTCCGACCGGGCCGATCAAGGGCGATCAGATCCGCCCGCCGGTGGTCACCATCATGGGCCACGTCGACCACGGCAAGACCAGCCTGCTCGACTACATCCGCAAGGCCAACGTCGCCGCCAAGGAGCACGGGGGCATCACCCAGCACATCGGCGCCTACCAGGTCGAGGGTCCCGAGGGGATCATCACCTTCCTCGACACGCCGGGCCACGCCGCCTTCACCTCGATGCGCGCCCGCGGCGCGCAGGTCACGGACATCGCGATCCTCGTGGTCGCGGCGGACGACGGCATCATGCCGACCACCATCGAAGCGATCCAGCACGCGAAGAACGCCAACGTGCCGATCATCGTCGCGGTCAACAAGATCGACAAGGACAACGCGAACCCCGACCGGGTGATGCAGCAGCTTCCGCAGCACGACCTCGTTCCCGAGGCGTACGGCGGCCAGACGATCACCGCGATGGTCTCGGCGATCACAGGCCAGGGCGTTCCCGAGCTTCTGGAGCTGATCAACCTCCAGGCCGAGATCATGGAGCTGAAGGCCGACCCGAAGGGCACCCTCGCGGGATCGGTCGTCGAGGCGAAGCTGGAGAAGGGCCGTGGCCCCGTCGCCACCGTCCTCGTCCAGAACGGCACCCTGAAGATGGGCGACGCCATCGTGGTGGGCAACACCTTCGGCCGCATCAAGGCGATGACCGACTACCTCGGCCAGAAACTTTCCGAGGCCGGACCCAGCACCCCCGTTGAGGTTCTTGGCCTTTCGGACGTGCCGCAGGCGGGCGACAAGGTCGAGTTCGCGGCGGACGAGAAGGCCGCGCGGGAGATCGCCGAGGGCCGCGCGATGGACCAGCGGGAGAACACCTACTTCGTCAAGGCGCGCGGCCTCACGCTGCGCACTCTGCGCGAGAAGCTTCGCGAGGAGGGGCTGAAGAAGCTCAACCTCGTCATCAAGGCCGACGTCCAGGGCTCCGTCGAAGCGGTGCGCGGGATGCTGGAGAAGGTGAAGAACGAGGAGGTCGAGGCGATGATCGTCCTCAGCGGCGTCGGCGGCGTGACCAAGGCGGACATCGACCTCGCCGCCGCCTCAGACGCGATCGTGGTCGGCTTCAACGTCAAGCCGGACGGCGAGGCGCGCAAGGAGGCGGAGAAGCGCAGCGTCGAGATCCGCACGTATAACATCATCTACGAGCTGATCGAGGACATCGAGGCGGCGGCGAAGGGCATGCTGGAGCCGAAGTTCGAGGAGCAGCACCTGGGCACCGCGGAGATCCGCGTCCGGTTCCAATTCTCGAAGAAGGGCATCATCGCGGGCTCCTACATCACCGAGGGCAAGGTCACGCGCAACGCGCTGTGCCGGGTCACGCGGGCGAAGAAGCAGGTGTTCGCGGGCAAGGTCAACACCCTGCGCCACCTCAAGGACGACGTCCGCGAGGTCACGCTCGGAATGGAGTGTGGCATCACGTTCGAGGACTGGACGGAGTTCCAGGAAGGCGACATCGTCGAAGCCTACGAAATGGTCCAGATCAACCAGTAGGGTGGTGCCGCCATCCCTGGCGGCATCTCAGGCTTCTCGTCTCCCCGGCTTCCAGCCGGGAATTGAGTAGAATGCCCGGCATGACCCCGCCGCCCTACGCCGAGTATCCCCGCCCCGGAGAGGGCCAGTTTCCCGGTTCCGGACGGGGTCCGGGCGTCTATTTCGAAGCGATCGGCGAGGCGTGGAACCTCGTCCGCCAGGACCTCGGCCACTGGATCGCCGCGACGGTGGTGTACTTCGTGGTGGCCTACGGGCTGGGCATTCCCATCAGCCTGTTCACCCAGTCGATGATGCCCGCGCGTCCCACGGCGGACCAGATGGGGCAGGTCTTCGGCGTGTTCGCCCTCCAGCTGGTCCTGAACCTCATTCCGACCGCGATCACGACGATCCTGATGGTCGGCATGATCTCGATGGGCGTTCGGAAGGCGCGGGGCGAGTACATCAACGTCGGCATGGTGTTCGAGCCGTTCCGCCGCTTCGGCACGGTTTTCGGTTCGAGCCTTCTCTACTACGTCGTGGTGTTCGTGTCGGCTTTGGCGTGCCTGTTGCCGATTTTCTACTTCATCCCTGTGCTGTTCCTGATGCCCGTCGTGGCGTACTTAAAGGGGATCGGTCCCGTCGAGGCGCTGAGCCTGACGTTCGACCGGTGCAAGGGGTACTGGGCGGGACTGCTCGGACTCACGTTCATTCTGGGTCTGGTCGTCGGACTGAGCTTCTGCGCCTGTCTCGTCGGTGTGCTCGTCGGCTGGCCGATCTACTGCGTGGTGATGGCGATCCACTACCGCGCGTTCTTCGAGTCTGAGCCGGTGCCGCCCTACGTACCGGCATGACCTTTGGGGCGGGCACCCGCAGGACAGCGTTCCAGGTCGTCTTCCGACGAAGTGACGCTGAGGGGGATGAGCGAGAAATTCGAGAACCGCAGAGGCGGAGTGCTCTAGACCCTCTCCGTGCTCTCTGCGTCCTCAGCGTTCGCATCCTAGCCTCACCCTAGGGTCCCAGGACCACAAAACTTTGCCTCCGTTTGCGCGTCTACTCCCGTATCCGGTCCTCCATGGGACCGATCGCTAGGAGAGATATGAACACGTCGAAGAAGATCGCCCTTTCCCTCGCCACCGCCGTGGTGGCGAGCGTCGCCCTCGCCCCTGCCACGGCGGAGGCCCAGGTCTACACCCGCCGGGGCGATGCGTACGACCGCCCAGTGCCGCGTCGCGGCGGCGACTGGGTCGTCCGACCGCTCGTCGACCGCGCGGAGCGCCAGAGCAACGCGTTCCGGCATTGGTACGAGAAGACCTACTCGCGCCGCCACCTCGGGCGCGACGCCGACGCCCGCGACTTCAAGCACGACATCCAACGGCTGGACGAAGCGATGGAGCGGGTGCGGGCGAAGGCCGACGACCATCGGCCCGGCATCGGCCGGGACGAGCTGCGCACGGCGATCGTTCGAGCGCGCGAGATCGACCGCGAGATCGGGCGTGATCGGGATACCCGGTTCACCTACCGCGAGTGGAGCGACCTGCGCGACACCCTGAACGACCTCGCCCGGCTGTATGACCTGCGCGGGATCTAACCCTCGGATGGCCGTTCGCCAGAACGGCTTCCGGCTCGTGGAGCATGACAAAGACTAGGCGGCGTAGCCGCGGGAGGCGTAGTGGTTGACGTTGGTCGCGCCGTGCTCTCGCAGGAGCGCGGCCGCCTCTTCCTTGTCGACCTCGCCGCTCGGCAGAGTGACCGCAAGAACGGCTCCGCCCTGCTGGATCGCCTCGCCGTACTCTCCCGCCACCTCTTCGTCGACCCCCATGTCCTTGAGGTAGCCGACGATGGCTCCGGCCGCGGCGCCCGCACCCGCCGTCGCGGCGACTCCGGCGATCGCGCTGGCGAGGGCACCTGCCCCGAGGACGATGCCAACGCCCGGCACGATGAAGGCCGCGAGGACGGCCACCGCGCCCAGCCCGGCACCGATCATGCTGCCCTTGATCGCGCCCGACTTCGCGTCTTCGGTGGCCGTCGCGTCGTCCTTCGTCTCCTCGAACTCTACGGCTCGTTGCCCCGCATCTTCAAGTGGCTCCGGCGTCACCCCGTAGACCGAACCGATCGGCCCGGACTCGGTGGACGGTAGTCCGGGCGAGTGGACGACGTTCGAGGCGACCGCGCTCGGCGCCGTTCCGATCGACTCTCCCGGTCCCGGAGTCTTGACGACCGAAAGGTCCTCGGCGCGGACGCCGCGGTCGAGGAGCGCCCCCGCGGCCTTTTCCGCCTCCTTGGGCAGGGAGAACGTTGCGTAAAGGGTTTCGCTCATGGCACGTCTTCGATCTTGCAGGGAGCCGCCGGGTTCCCTTGAGGTATCCGGCGTAGGACGTGGGATGCGCCGCGCCTTCACCCTGATCGAGCTGCTGGTGGTGATCGCCATCATCGCCATCCTGGCGGCGATCTTGTTCCCCGTCTTCGCACGGGCGAAGGAAGCGGCCAAGAAGAGCGTGTGCGTCTCGAACCTGCGGCAGATCACGATGGCGACGCTGATGTACGAAGGCGACGCCGACGACCGGCTGCCGGATCGCCGAGACGTCAAGCGCGATCTACGCGGGACGGCGACGTGGTCGTGGCCCGCCAGCGACCCGCGCGGTGGCTGGGCATTGGTCATTCTGTACCCGTACATCAGAAACAGCGATCTGTGGTCCTGTCCCAGCGTGGCGGGTTCCACGATGGGCCAGTTGCCGCAGGTGGAGCAGGCGACGACAAGCGGCACGTCGCGCTACTGGCTGTGGCGGTTCGACCACATGGACGCGGCCACGGTCGAGCTCGACAATCTATGGGGCAAGTCGCCCGAGGCGGCGGTGGCCGACCTGCGCGCGGCGAACAATCCGACCGTCGGTCAGCCCGAGTCGGCCTCGGACATCGAACTGGTGGTCGATCCCTACTTTCCGAAGATCGCGTCCGTCGATCCGGCGATCCGCGGCCTCGCGGTGCACGTCGGCGGGAGGAACCGGGGGTTCCTCGACGGCCACGCCAAGTGGCAGCGCGACACTCGCCTGAACCCTTAGGGGCAGAATAGGACATGGTCGCTCCCCTGCCGAACGGAACGCCGGTCGCGGATCGGTTCGGCATTGAGGGCGTGCTCGGACGGGGCGGCTTCTCGATCGTGTACGACGTTCGCGACCTCCGGCGGGGCGACCGGGCGGTGCTCAAGGAGTTCGTTCCTCCGGGGGCCACGCGCGCCGGCGAACTCTTGGATCTGGGCACCTCGGCGGCGACCCTGCGGCACGCCTTCCTCGCCGAGGCGCAAACCGTCGGCCGGCTGGCGCTTCCCGGAATCCTGCCGGTGCGGCTTGCGTTCGTCGCCAACGGAACGGCCTACGTCGCGACCGACGCGGTCGCGGGCGCGAGGACGCTCGACGATCTGCTCCGGGAGTCGGGGCCGCTCGATGCGACGGGGGTGCTCGATCTCGCCTACCAGCTGCTGGAGACGCTGGAGGGCGTCCACCGGCGGGGGCTTCTGCACCGCGACGTCAAGCCGAGCAACGTGCTCGTCGGCCCCGATGGAAGGGCCTACCTTCTCGACTTCGGCGCGGCGCGGGCTTGGAGCGCCGACGCGAGCGACGCCCACACCGTCATGTTCACGCCCGGCTACGCGCCGCCGGAGCAACGCACGCCGTCCGGGCGGAGGGGACCGGCCACCGACGTGTACGGCCTCTGCGCGACGCTCTACGCCGCCTTGACCGGGCGCGCGCCGACCGACGCGGCGGCGCGGGCGGCGGGCGAGCCGCTCGTCCCGCTCATTGAGCTCCGCGACGACCTGGACCACGGCATCGTCGAGGCGATCGAAGCGGGGCTTGCCTTGAGGCCGGGCGAGCGACCGCCGACGATGGCCGATCTTCGGCGGCTCCTCGACGAAGGTCCGGGCGGAGACGCGCTGGACACCCTCGGATCGCTCGACGCGCTGCTCGTCCGGGCGCAGCGGTTCACCTTCGACCGCCGCGCGTGCCCGGTCTGTCCCGGCGTTCTGGAAGAGGCGCGGTCACTTCCGAAGGATCGTTGCCCGGTCTGCCACCGGGGCAAGATCCGTACTCGGCGGCTCGACCCGCGCCTGTGCCCCGTGTGTCGGCACGGCGTTCTCGCGAGACGCAACGGAGACGAGGCGTTCGTCTGCGACGCCTGCACCGCGCGGTTGGAGCCTCGATCCGACGGTCGCCTGCGGGAGACGAGGTCACGGCGGGATCTGTACCCCGCGGAGTGGGCGCGCGTCGCCGCGGGTCTGGCGGCGGGCGCGGGCGATGCGGCCTGCGACGCTTGCGACGCGGACTTCCAGACGCACGGCGACCTTCTGACGCTGCTCCACGCGGCGGAAGACCCGCACGGGTTTGCGGCGGCCTACTTCGGTCGTCCCTTGCCGCGCGAGCGAATTCGGTGGCTGGCGGTCGGCAAGTCGAGTCCCCATGCCGGTCTGGTGTGCGACCGGTGCGCGACGGAGTTCGACCATGTCGGTCGCCTGCTGAAGCTGGTCGGCTCGCCCAACCTCAGACTCGAACGACTCGCGGGGGAGACGCGAAGCCTGGAGTCGTGGCACCGGCTGGCGGAGGGGCTGCCGGAGGCGGGGCGAGAGGCGGAGCTGGAGAGTCGCATCGCCTCGGCCCTGGCGGCGGCGTACCGGCGGGGCGAGGTGGGCTTTGGCGAGCTGGACTGGAAAGGACCGGCGGAGTTCATGGGACGGGCGACGACGCTGGTCGCCCAGGACGAGGGCGTCCGGATCGGACGCGGCCTGAGGGTGCGTCGATTCGCCCTCGACGACCTTTCGGAGCTGCGGGCGGAGGGTGATCTGCTCCTTGCCGACGGGCCGGACGCACCGTTCGAGGTGCGGATCGAGCCGGTGGAGCTGGTGGCGCATCTTCGTTCGGGCGACCGCGCGGTCCGGCTCACCGCGGCGGATCTGGTGGCGCGGCTGGCATGGACCGGGCATCTTACCAACCGGTTTAGAATCGCGGAGACCTCGCTCTGATTTCGGGCGATCATTGAGGCCCATTCCCGTTGTGATAGCATCAAGAGTCGTAGAATTGCCTTATGAGCGTACGATTTTTCTTTTCCATTACTAGGTTTTGGGGGATTTGCAGGGTGAGTGGTTGACCAGTTTTCCACCGAAGGAACGGCCAGGACGAGGGGAAGGAAGGAATTCACGGAAAGGTTCGTTCTATCCGCCCAGAGAAGCGATTTCGTCAACCAGCCGCGCGCCCAAGTAAACTCGTCTCCCCCGATGAGCGAAGAACCCTCCCTGCGCGACGTCCGCCTCCAGAAGCTCGCCCGCCTGCGCGAGCTTGGCGCCGATCCCTTTCGGGTCGAGAAGTTCGAGCGGACGGACTCGGCGAAGGAACTGCTGGATGGCTTCGAAGAGGGGCGCGAGGTCCGTTTTGCGGGCCGAGTGGTGAGCTACCGGCTTATGGGCAAGGCGGGCTTTGCCCACCTTTCGGACGGCGACGGCCGCATCCAGGGCTACTTCCGCAAGGACGACCTCGGCGAGACGGGATGGGAGGTCTTCGGCCTGCTCGACCTTGGCGACCACGTCGGCGTCGAGGGCAAGCTGTTCACGACGAAGACGGGCGAGCGGTCGATCCACGTCGACACGGTGACGCCGCTGAGCAAGGCGCTCCACGCCCTGCCGATCGGCAAGGAGAAGGACGGCGAGACGTTCTCCGGCCTCTCGGACGTGGAGATCCGCTACCGGCATCGCCACCTCGACCTTATCGCGAACCCCGACGCCCGCAAGGCGCTGCTCGACCGGGCGCGCATCGTGTCGGCGGTGCGCCGCTACTTCGACGGTTCGGGCTACCTGGAGGTCGAGACGCCCCTGCTCCAGATCCAGGCGGGCGGCGCGGCGGCGCGGCCTTTCACGACGCACTTCAACGCCTACGAGGTCGACGTCAAGCTGCGCATCTCGCTGGAGCTGTACCTGAAGCGGCTCATCGTGGGCGACATCCCGGCGGTGTACGAGATCGGCCGCGTGTTCCGGAACGAGGGCGTCTCGAACCGCCACAACCCCGAGTTCACGCTTCTGGAGTTCTACGAGGCGTACGCCAACCTCGAGGACATGATGACGCGCGTCGAGGAGTGCTTCCGCGCGGTGGCGATGGACGTCTTCGGCAAGGCGACGGTCATCCCTCCGGCGGCCGAGGGCTCGCCGATGATCCTCGACTTCGGCAAGCCCTGGCGGCGCGTCGACCTGCTGAAGGAGATCGAGCGCCACACGGGGCTTACCGCCGACGACCTTTCCAACTTCGAGAGGGCGAAAGAGGCGGCTGGACGGCTCGACGTCGTGGGCAAGGCGCACGCGCTGAACGCGCACATCGACCTTGCGAAGGAGAGGAACCTGGGCGGGCTGATCGAGAAGCTCTTGGAGGTGTTCGTGGAGCCGACCTTGCAGGAGCCGACGTTCGTGGTGGGCTACCCCATCGAGACCTCGCCCCTCGCGAAGAAGGACCCGGACAACCCGCGCATGACCCGCCGCTTCGAGGGGTACGTCCTCGGGCGCGAGGTGTGCAACGCGTTCAGCGAGATCAACGATCCGCTGGACCAGCGGGCCCGTTTCGAGCAGCAGGCCGCGGAGGCGGCCAAGGGCGACGACGAGGCCCATCCGATGGACGAGGAGTTCCTGTACGCGCTGGAGTCGGGAATGCCGCCGACGGGCGGCTGCGGGATCGGGCTCGACCGGATGGCGATGCTCCTCACCGGCGCGGAGCACATCCGCGAGGTCCTGTTCTTCCCGTTCATGCGGCCAATCTGACTTTGGACTGCGTCGCTCGGCGACGCTTTGCATCACGAGCGGAGCGAGTCTAAGGGGACGAAATCTCCAGCATCCACCCTGTGGCCGAGACGCCGTGGCGCTCCGCGCGGGTGAAAAGCGCGAACAAGTTCGCGCACTCCCAAACTAGCTGAACGGACAGCCCGAAGCCTTTTCCTTCGGCGCGTACTCGGGGTCGAAGGGCGTCTCCTTCGTGGCCGAAGCCTTCGCCAGCAGCCCGTTCATCTCCTTCAGCCAGTCCGCCGAGTAGCCGGGCCACATCTTCACGATGTGGCCGTTGCGCGCCACGAGCGCGCAGTAGACCGACGCCCTCGCGTCGAACGCCTTCATCAGCGCGAGCGACGGCTCCTCGACCACCGGGTAGGTCGCCTTGAACTGGGTCGCGAAATCCTGCGCTCCCTTGTCGATCACACCGACGAACTCGACCTTGTCCTTGAACTTCAGCGCGAGCTTGCTGAAGAGCGGCTGGGCGTCGATGGAGCACGGACAGCCCTTCTTGGTGAAGACCACGAACTGGGGAAGCGAACCCTTCCCCACCGAGACGGCGGTTCCGTAGGAGTCCTTCCGCTGGAAGGCCGGCGCAACGCGATTCGCCTGGGCGGCGGACTCAAGCTCCATCCGGGCGGTCACGTCGTGGCGAACGCGCGCGTACTCCGCCGGGTCGATCCCGAGGCTGGCGAGATCGTCCGAGGGTGCCTGGGGCGACGGACGGCATCCGAGAAGGAGAAGAGGGACGGCAACGAGGAGGCGCGGGATTCTCATGCCACGAAAAGCGTACCCTCTAAGGGAGATGGAAGCGACGGTGGAATCGGCGATCGAGCGCGTGGTGTCGCGATACCACCGGGAGCAGCAGGGCCACCCGCCGGAGACCTGCGCGGTCTCGATGCTTCCGGACATGGCGGTCGTGCGGTGCGCCAACGTCTTCACCCCGACCGAGCGGGAACTGGTCCGCACCGAGGAGGGGCGGAAGCTCGTGCAGAGCGCGCGGCGCGAGCAGCGGGCGCTGACCCGGCGCGAGGTGGAGTCGGCGGTGGCGGCCGCGACGGGAAGAACCGTGCTGCGCAGCTTCTACGACCTCGACGTGCGCGTGGGCGAGCAGGTGGAGGTGTACGTCTTTGGGTAGCTCTCGGCCCCCTCACCCCCGGCCCCTCTCCCCCGGAGGGGAGAGGGGGGCCAATGCGTAGTCTCCGCGTCCAACTGCTGGTCTCGCACTTGGCGGTCGTCCTGCTGATGGCGCTCATCACCGGATCGGCGATCTACAGCTTCGTGCAGCTCGGCCGGAACGCGGGCGCCCAGGTGCAACAGGATATCCACACCGTCCGCGGCGCGGCGCGCATCGACAGCGCCCTCGCGCAGCAGCGGGAGGTTCTG
>CAXTOO010000006.1:23440-40544 GCA_964245875.1 uncultured Fimbriimonas sp.
CCTGCGGTCCGGGGCGGTCGACGAGGCGACCACCGCCCACGAATTGGGCGACCTCCAGCTCACGAGCGGCCTCGCGGAGACCGAGAGCAGCGTGACCGAATCCGAGGAGACAGGACTCTCGGTGCTCCTCGCGACCGAGATCGACTCCTACCGCAACGTCTACGAGCACACGTACAACGCCAACCTCGTCGCCTACCAGGACACGACGCCCGGCCTCGTCCGCGAGCGCATCCTTCCCCAGATCGCCCGCATCCGCGTCCTCACCGACCGATTGAGATGGGGGAACGAAGGGTCGATCCTGAGCAGCCTTCGCCAGCGACGCCTCGACGCGGACCAGGCGATCGCGCGAACGACGTGGGTCACCGCGATGGCCGTCCTCGTCGCCGTGCTGCTGGCGATCCGCCTGAACCGAACGGCGGTGGCCCGGCTGTCGCTCCTCGCCGAGCGTGCGGAGACGATCGCCGCCGGGGACTTCGCGGTGCGCGAGACCGGCCGCTCGGACGAGATCGGCGCTCTCGGCGCGGCGCTGGAGGAGATGGCCGGGCGGCTCGACGAGGCGCGCGCCCAGAACCGCCGCCGGGTCCAAAAGCTGGAGCAGATGAGCGACGCCGCGCTGGAGCACCTCTACGACCCGGTCGTGGTGTTGGACGGCAATGCGAACGTCGTCCACCTCAACCGCGCGGCGGAGACGATCTTCGGCGCCATTCCGGAGGGCGCGAAGATCCCGGTGGCCGAGCACATCGCCGACCGCCGACTGGCGCGGGCCCTGGTGCAGGCCACGCAGGGCCGCATCGAGTCGGGGGAGGACGACGGTGCGCTCATCGCCCTCAAGGGACGCATCTACCGCCTCCGCGCGAACCCGATGTCCGCCGAGGACGGCGGCCTTCTGGGGAGCGTCGCCGTCCTGGAGGACGTGACCCAGATGCGCGAGGTGGACCGGCTGAAGAACGAGTTCATCGGGGTCGCCTCGCACGAGCTGCGGACGCCGGTGGCGAGCCTGCTTCTCGGGGCGCAGATGCTTCAGGAGGGCGCGCTGGGCGAGCTGAACGGCACCCAGCGGCAGGTGGTGGACATGCAGCTGGAGGACCTGGGACGGCTGAACAAGCTCATGCAGGATCTGCTCGACGTCACGAAGCTGGAGTCCGGCTCCGTCCGGACCAATCGAACGCGCGTGCCGGTCGCCGATCTCGTGCGGACCACCGTCGAGGGCCTGAAATCGCAGGCGGAAGCGAAGGGGATCGCGCTGGAGGACGTAGGAACGGATGGCTCCGGCGAAGTCTTCGCCGACCGGGGACAGATCGGCAGGGTGCTCACCAACTTGGTTTCGAACGCGATCCGCCACACGCCGAAGGACGGGCGAATCGTGGTGCGGGCATTGCCGGGCGAGGATGAAGTAACCTTTGCGGTCGAAGACACGGGCGTGGGCATCCCCGAGGGGTATCTCGCCACGATCTTCGAGCGCTTTGTCCAAGTGCCAGGAGCGACGCAGGGTGGCGCCGGTCTGGGACTCTCCATCGCCGGAAACATCGTCCGCGCCCATGGCGGTCGTATCCGGGCGGAGAGCACGCTGGGACAGGGCAGTCGATTCATCTTTACGCTTCCGCGAGACGCCGGCCCCGCCGGCGGGGACGACACGCTTTGACCGAGCGAATTTTAATCATCGACGACGAGACGAACATCCGGACCATGATCAAGCTGGCGCTTGAGCATTCCGGCTACGGGGTGGACGTTGCGGCCGACGGCGCGGAGGGGCTCCAGAAGTACGGCGAGGGCGCGCTCTGCGACCTCGTGCTCTTGGACCAGCGGATGCCGGGAATGCCGGGCATCGAGGTGCAGCGCGAGATCCTCCGGCGCAACCCGCAGGCCCGCCTCATCCTCATCACCGCCTTCGGGACCATCGACCTCGCCCTGGAGGCGATCCAGGCGGGCGCGAGCGACTTCCTCCGCAAGCCCTTCACCGCCGAGACCCTGCGCCTCGCCGTGCGCTCGGCCCTGGATCGCCCGATCGAGCAGTGCACCGCCGTTCCGGTGAGCCGCGTCTGCCGCGAGTTCACGCGGACCACCTTCAACGGCTTCGGCTTCGAGCTTGAGGGCGAGCAGACGGACGACCACATCGGCGACCTGACCTGCACCTTCTCCGTCCACCGCGCCAGCGAGGCTTCGAAGAACGTCCGCGTCGTGCTTCCCGCCTACGTGATGGAGCTGGTGAAGTGCCACACCGACTGCGAGCACGTTCCCGGCGGCCACCGCTTCTGGAACGCCATGTGCGAGGAGGCGCTCGCCAACCACCTCTGGCAGCACGCCGCGCCGCCCGAGGGAGGAGTTCTGCGGATCGAGGACCTGAGCAGCGGTCTCCAGCGCTGGCTCGACTCGATGATGACCGTTTCCACCGCCCAAGAGACCCATGCCTGACCCGAAGCTTGGCGAACTCAAGATCTTCCTGGGCTTCGCGCCGGGCGTCGGCAAGACGTACTCGATGCTCGACGAGGCCAAGCGCCGCAAGAAGCGCGGCCAGGAGGTCGTCATCGGCGTCGTGGACGACCGAGGGCGAACCGACACCCACGACGCGCTCGACGACCTCGACCGCGTCGCCACCTTGCCGACGGGCGAGCTCGACCTCGACGCGATCCTCGCGCGCCACCCCAACCTGGTGCTCGTGGACGACCTGCACCACCGGAACGCGCCGGGAAGCAAGCACGAGCGCCGCTGGCAGGAGGTGGAGGTGCTGCGCGAGTCGGGCATCGCCGTCCTCACGACGCTGAACGTGCTCCACCTGGAGAGCCTGAACGACCTCGTCAAGGACATCACCGGCCACCCCGTCGAGGACACCGTGCCCGACCGGCTGCTGCACACCGCGAACGAGATCGAGCTGGTCGACACCACGCCCCAGGCGCTCATCAACCGCTTCGACCGCGGCTCGATCTTCCCCAACGGCGAGGTGCCGGACAAGATCAAGGACCTCTTTCGGGAGGGCAACCTCGTGGCGCTCCGCGAGATCGCCATGCGCGAGGCGGCGGGGCGGGTCGACGAGGACCTGGACGAGTACCGGAAGGACAAGAACATCACGAAGCCCTGGGCGACGAGCGACCGCGTGATGGTGGCGATCGCGCCCAACCGCGGCTCGCTCCGCCTGATCCGCAAGGCTTGGCGCATGGGGCAGCGGCTCCGCGGGAACGTCGTGGGGGTCTACGTCGAAGAATCGGGCATGGACGAGGCGGAGCGCAGCATTCTCAAGAGCGACCTCGCCCTCGCCGAGCGGCTGGGGATCGAGACGCACTCGCTCAAGGGCGAGGTGGCGGAGAGCCTCATCAAGTTCGCGAACGAGCACAACGTCACGCAGCTCCTGATGGGCCACCCCGAGCGCAGCAAGCTCCAGAACCTCACCCGCCGGAGCATCGTCCAGGAGGTCGCCCGCGCCCTGAAGTCGGTGGACATCACGCTCGTGGCCGCCGAGCCTCCCCAGGGTCGCTAGTCTCTCCCGGATCGATGGCCGCCCTCAAGCCCCCCGCCTCGCCGCTGAAGAAGTGGCTTCTCCAGGGCTTGGGCGAGCCGGAGGGGCCGTTCGAGGCGGAGCACAAGGCGGGACACCACCAGAGCCCTTGGCCCAAGGTGATGTGCCTCACCGGCGTCGACTATTTCTCGACGTTGGGCTACCAGCCGGGCATCGCCGCCCTCGCCGCGGGCGCGCTGTCGCCGATGGCGACCCTGATCCTCATCGTGCTGACGCTCTTCGGCGCGCTGCCGATCTACCGGCGGGTCGCCATCGAGAGCCCCCACGGCGAAGGCTCGATCGCGATGCTGGAGAAGCTCCTTCCCTGGTGGCAGGGCAAGCTGTTCGTCCTCGCGCTCCTGGGCTTCGTCGCGACCGACTTCATCATCACGATCACCCTCTCCGGCGCCGACGCCACGGCGCACCTGGTCGAGAACCCCTTCTTCTCCCACTTCCTCGAAGGCAAGGCGGTGATCGTCACGCTGGTGCTGGTCGCGCTGCTCGGCGCGGTGTTCCTCAAGGGGTTTGGCGAGGCGGTGGGGATCGCGATGGTGCTGGTGGTCGCGTACCTCGCTCTGAACGCCATCGTGGTCGGCGAGGGGCTGCTGCGGATCGCGCACGACCCGACGGTGTTCCACCGCTGGAGGGAGGCGCTGATGCAGAACCACGGGGGCAATCCGCTTGCGCTGCTCGGGATCTCGCTGCTGGTGTTCCCGAAGCTGGCGCTGGGCCTGTCCGGGTTCGAAACGGGCGTGGCGATCATGCCGCTCGTGAAGGGCAGCCCGACCGACACCGAGCGCAATCCCGTCGGCCGCATCAAGAACACCTACCGCCTGCTCGCGACGGCGGCCCTCATCATGAGCGTCTTCCTCCTCACGAGCAGCCTCGTGACGACGCTCCTCATCCCCACGAGCGAGTTCGCCGACGCCACCGGCACCCACGCGGCGGGCGCCGCCAACGGGCGCGCGCTCGCCTATCTCGCCCACGAGTTCTTCGGCAACGTGTTCGGCACCGTCTACGACATCAGCACGATCCTCATCCTCTGGTTCGCCGGCGCGAGCGCGATGGCCGGTCTGCTGAACATCGTCCCCCGCTACCTCCCCCGCTACGGCATGGCCCCGGAGTGGACCCGCGCGGCGCGGCCCTTGGTGCTCGTCTTCACGGCCATCGCCTTTCTGGTGACGATCGTGTTCAAGGCCGACGTCAACGCGCAGGGCGGCGCCTACGCGACCGGCGTGCTCGTGCTGATGACGAGCGCGGCGGTGGCGGTCACGATCTCGGCGAGGAAACGGGGCGCGAGGCGGTCGATGACCTTTTACGGCCTGATCGCGGCGGTGTTCGGCTACACGACCGTCGCCAACGTGATCGAACGGCCCGATGGCCTGCGCATCGCGACCCTCTTTATCGCGTCCATCGTGATCGTCTCGCTCGTCTCGCGGGTCTGGCGGACGCTCGAGCTGCGGGTGGACCGGATCGAGTTGGACATGCTCGCCCTCACGTTCATCCGCGACGCGGTGGAGCGCGACCAGCATCGCATCTGCCTCGTGCCCAACCACCCGGAGACGATGGACATCTCGGAGTACGCCCGCCAGGACTACGAGGCGCGGCGGGACCACCGGCTCGCGCCCGAGGAGTGCATCCTGTTCGTCGAGGTGACGGTGAAGGACGCCTCCGATTTCTCCGGGGTCGTTCGCGTCGCGGGGGTTCAGGTCGAGGAGTACCAGGTTCTTCGCGTGACGGGAACCGCCATCCCGAACGCCATCGCCGCGCTCTCCCTTCGCGTCCGGGACCTCACCGGCGAGCGGCCCCACCTCTACTTCAGTTGGGGCGAACTCAATCCCGCCCTCTATCTGGTCAAGTATCTCCTCTCGGGCCGGGGCGACATCGCCCCGCTCACCCGCGAGATCCTCCGCCGCGTCGAACCCGACCCTGAGCGCCGCCCCACCGTCCACGCCGCCTGAGCACCTCCTCCGATGGTTGACCAAATCCTCCCCCAGGTCCCTCGGGAATGTGCCGCCAACGATCCATCCGCCTACAAAAACGGCCAAAGGCCAACATGAATTCGCTTTTCACGGAATCCAAAAGCATAACCGCGAGTCTCGAGTTCAAAACGACCCAAGAACATTGAAACACGCGGCCCAGAACTCAGCCGTATCCACAAAAGATGCGCCCTCACCTCCTCCATTAGGTAGGGTCAAGCACACCAAGCTCGGCTACGCCGCCCGCTTCAACCTCGCCCAGCCAGGCAACAACGACGGCGTCAGCTCCTCCTGCGACGGCGGGGCCAGCACCGTCGCCCGCTCCATGACGTTCTCCAGCTCCCGAACGTTGCCCGGCCAAGGGTGGAAGCCCATCAAACGCTCCGCCTCCGAACCGATCTGCAACGGCGCCCTTCCCTCCCGCTCCGCGGCACGGGCGAGGAACATCGAAGCGAGCGGGACCAAGTCCTCCGGCCGCTCTCGCAACGGCGGGATGTTGATCTCGACCACTCGAAGCCGGTAGAGCAGGTCCAGCCGGAACGCGCCCGACGCCACCGCGGCGTCTAAGTCCCGGTGGGTCGCCGTCACCAAACGAAGGTCGACCTTAGTCGCCTTGTTGGCCCCGAGCCGCTCGATCTCCCTTTCTTGCACCGCCCGGAGGAGCTTGGCCTGGACCGCGAGCGGGATCTCGCCCACCTCGTCGAGGAACAGCGTGCCCCCGTTCGCGGCCTCGAACCGACCCGCACGGGCGTTTATCGCCCCGGTGAAGGCGCCCTTCTCGTGTCCGAAAAGCTCTGCCTCCAGGAGCGACTCGGGGATGGCCGCGCAACTGACGGGCACGAAGCTCGCCGCCGAGCGCAAGCCGAGCCGATGCAGGGCCTGCGCGACGACCTCCTTGCCGACGCCGCTCTCGCCGCCGATCATCACCGTGGCACGGGAGTCGGCAACCTGCCGAACCAGGGATTCAACCTCCCGCATGGCGGGCGACTCCGCGATGAACGCGCGCCCGTCGGTCGGCTTGGCCTTCGCGGGCTTCGTCGCCTTCAGGGCGCCTTCGATCGTGCGTTTTAGGGCCTCTAGGTCGAAGGGCTTGGTCACGAACTCCGTGGCTCCGTTCCGGATCGCCTGGATCGCGAGCGGGATCGTGCCGAAGGCGGTCATCAGGACCACCGGCGTGCCCGGCCATCGGTCGCAGATCTCCCGGACGAGCGTTACCCCGTCCATGCCCGGCATCGTCGCGTCGGTGAGCACGAGATCGGCGGGCCGTTCGCCGAGCAGACGAAGCGCATGGCTCGCGTCCTCGGCGGTTCGGACGACATACCCGCCCTTCTCCAACGCGGCCTGCAACACCCGCCGAAGGTTCGGCTCGTCGTCCACAACCAGAAGCTCCCGCTTGCTCACGCCGCCACCCCCAGTTCGACCCGAAACGACGCGCCCTTCTCCACTTCGCCGACGACAACCCGGCCACCGTGCGCCTCCGCGACCCGTTGCACCACCGTGAGGCCGAGACCGTTTCCGCGTGGCTTTGCGGTGAGGAACGGGGTGAAGAGCGAACGCCGCACCTCATCGGGCAAGCCCGGCCCGTCGTCCGCGACCTCGAAGCCGTCCTTCCAGACCGAGAGCGTGACATGTCCCCCCGAGCCGGTCGCCTCCCGCGCGTTCTTCAGCAGGTTGCGGCAGGCTTGCTCGATCCGAACAGGATCGATGTCGACCGTCTCCGCACCTTGCGTCCGCACCGTGAGCCTCACGTCGGCCTCGCCGAACGCGGCCTCCTCCTTCGCCGCGAGCCGGTGGAGCAGCGCCGCCAGCTCCACCTTCTCCGGCCGCGTTTCCATCGGTCGCGAGAGGTCGAGAAATCCTTCGCAGATGCGGTCGAGGCGATCGGACTCTTCGATGATGATCTCCAGGCAGGCGGGCGAGTCGAGTCCAAGCTGGGCGGCGGCGCGGATGGCGCACAGCGGGTTGCGGATCTCGTGGGCCAGGATCGCGGTCATCTGCCCAATCTCCGCAAGGTGGCGGCTCTTCGCCTCGTCGCGCGCCGCGCGGGCGGCGGCGACGGTCCGCAGGGCAAGGCCAATCGCCATCGCGAAGTGCCCCGCCATCCGCTGCGCCTTTCGAAGGTCCTCGGGACCGTAGGGTTTGGTGCCTGGTTTTCGGGCGAGGTTGATGACGCCGACCGCCTCCCCATCGGGAAGGATCAGGGGCAGCACCATCGCGGAGGCGACATCCGAGCGGCGCACGATGGAGTGTCGCAGGCGCGGATGGTCCGTCGGATCGCCGACCAGAAGCGGCTCGCGGGCGTCGATGGCGGCTTGGGCGACGCCTTGCCGAAGGATCGTGCCGACGGGCAGCGGAATGCCGCCGTGCTGGGCGGCGAGGCAGAACTCCTGCTCGCCTTCCGCCAGGAAGGCCGAGGCCGAGTCGGCGGCGAACCATCGGGCGCCGCGAAGAAGCGCCTCCTGCAAAAAGGGGCGAAGATCCTCGCCCACCGGAGCTAGGGCAGGATCGAACAGTTCCCAGGCGCACGAGTCCACAAAGAAGGTTTCGGCACCGGGAGAGGCGGGGCTAACCCTATTCTTGCTTGGTTTGCGAATCGCCGGATCTTAAGGCTGGCCAAGATGCGCGGCGAGTTCGTCCTTGCCCACGTTGGCGACGAGGCTCCATCGCTCGACGTGCTCCACCGCTTCACCCGGCGCGAGCCGACGAAGCGGTCCGAGCGTTTCAAGCTCCATGAAGCGGCCCTTGACGAACACCTCGGTGTTCACCCCAAAGTCGGGGTACGTCTCGCCAGCAAGGAGGGAGTAGCGCTTCACGAACAGGGTGCCGTCATGGAGATAGCCCGCCCATCCACGACCGTTCGCGAGGCCGATCTTGTTCGGCTCTTCGGAAGAGGGATCGGTCGAGATGCGGATCGAGCGCGCCTCGATCTCCAACCTTGGGTCGGACAGGTCCGTAAAGGGCCAGAGCACAAGCGGCTGGGTCGGCAGGAGGGCGTCACCGTGAGACCGATAGGGCTCGAGGGGCAGCAGACAGCGACCGCCGTCGAGGATCGTGAGCGCCCAGGGCGCAATCGCGACCGCGGAGGAGTTTCGATTCACGATTCGATGCCGCACCTCGACGTCGCTCCCCTTCGGCATCAGTCCTAGGGAAATCGACTTCTCGAACCCGGCGGCATCCGCTCCCGCGCTAAAGCGGGCGTTCAGGTCGCCTTCGAATCGCACCTCGACGAGAGCGTCGTCCGGTGCGTAGGAGTGAGGATTCGACTCGGGCGCAATCCAAATCCGGTGGCCGCCGACCGCCCGCCATCGGCCCATCTCGGTCTCAAATGTGACGTCGGGGAACAGTCCGAAGAGATTTTGTCCCCCGACGAAGCCGTAGTGGAGGATCCGGGGACCGAACGGCGCGGCCACGACCTCGATGTCGTCGTTCGTCAGGCGGACGCAATCCTTGTGGCCGAGGTAGTCAAGGCGGTCCATGGACGTTTGGAGCCCCCTGTCGGATTCAAACCGACGACCTTCACTTTACAAAAGTGTTGCTCTATCACTGAGCTAAGGGGGCTAGCCATTCCATTATGACGCGCCGAGTTCGATGTTGTCGATCAGACGTGTTCGTCCAAGCCGAGCCGCGCCGATCACGGCGGCATCGTCGGCGATGACCTTCAAGGGCTGGAACGTTCTGGACGAGACCACATCGAGATAGTCGACCTCGAAGCCCGCCTTCTCAAGGGCCGTGCGCTCTATGAACAGGCGCCCCTGAAGCGCTTCGCGATCCTTCGCCACAATGCGTTCAAGGGCCTCGTGCAAGCGTGGCGCAACCGCCCGTTCAGCAGGGGAGAGGTAAGCGTTTCTCGAGGACATCGCAAGGCCATCCGGCTCCCGAAAGGTCGTTACGAACTGGAGCTTGATGGCGAGGTTCAGGTCTTCGACCATCCGTCGGACCAGTGCGCACTGCTGAAGGTCCTTGCGTCCAAAGAGGGCGATGTCTGGACGGACCTGGTTGAACAGCTTCAGCACGACCGTCGCGACCCCATCGAAGTGGCCGGGCCTGAGCGCGCCTTCATAAAGGTCGGTCACCTCGGGCACGACGACCTTCGTCATCGCTGCCCGTGGGTACATCGTCTCAATGGACGGCGCGTACACCACGTCGGCGCCCGCGGTCGCGGCGTGCGCCGCGTCGCGGGTGAGATCGCGGGGATAGTGGGCGAAGTCCTCGTTCGGCCCGAACTGCGTCGGATTGACGAAGACCGACACGACGACGGTCTGCGCTTTCGAGCGAGCCTGCCGCACGAGTTCGAGATGCCCCTCGTGCAGCGCGCCCATCGTGGGCACGAAGGCGATCGGCCTCTGGAGGCCATCCAGATCGGCGGGGAGATGCACAATCCTCAAGAGGCGTTTGCTCCCGTTGGAAACTGGCCGGAGCGCACCTCGTCGGCGTACGCCTTCAGCGCGCCTGCAATCAGGGCGCGACCATCGAGATAGGGCTTCGCGTGACGGTAGACGCGCTCCGAAAGCCCGAGCACGTCGTGAAGGACCTGGATCTGGCCGTCGCAGCCCACGCCCGCACCGATGCCGATCGTCGGCAGGTCGACCTCTCGGGTGATCCTCGCCGCGAGCTCCGCGGGGACAAGCTCGAGCACGACGCCGAACGCACCCGCGTTGGCCATACTTTGTGCCGCCGCGACGATCGCTTCTCCCGCTTCGCCCTTTCCCTGAACCCGGTGGCCCCCGAAGAGGTTGACGGATTGCGGGGTGAAGCCCAGGTGCCCCATTACCGGGATGCCCGCGCGGATGCAGGCGGCCGTCGCCTCCGGATGTTCGCCTTCCATCTTGATCGCCTCCGCGCCCGCCTTGACGAGGAAGGCGGCGCTCTCGACCGCCTGCGCGACGGAGGCGCCGTACGAACCGAACGGCAGGTCGGCGACGAGCAGGGCGTTTTTGACGCCCGCTCGCACCGCCCGGACATGGTGCGCCATTTCGGCGAGGCCGACCTCCGTCGTCTCGCGCATCCCGAGCATCACGTTGGCGACGCTGTCGCCAACGAGAATCACATCCACCGCCGCCTCGTCCGCAAGCGCGCCGAGCGCGGCGTCGTAGGCGGTGACGCAGACGATCCGCTCCCCAGAAGTCCGCATTGCCCTCAGGCTGGGGACGGAGACGCGCCGACCCACGTGCTAGCGAACTCCTAGAGCCACGCGAGGATCTCCTTCTCGTGCCCCTTGGGATTGACCTTGTCCCAGGCGTGGAGGACGACGCCGTTCTCGTCCAGCAGGTAGGTCGTTCGAGCGACCCCCATGTACTTCTTGCCCATCATCTGCTTCTCGGCCCAGACGCCGCACGCCTCGGCCAGCGTGTGCTCGGTGTCGGCGAGGAGGGTGAAACGTAGCCCGTGCTTGTCCGCGAACTTCTTGTGGCTCTTCGGCGAGTCCGGACTTACGCCGAACACCCTCGCTCCGGCGAAGTTGGGGAGCGACTCGTTGATGCCACAGGCTTCCGCCGTGCAGCCCGGCGTGTCGTCCTTGGGATAGAAGTAGACGATCGTCCTGCCGCCCTTCAGGTCGTCCAACGTCACCGTCGCGCCGTCCTGGTCCGGCAGGCTGAACTCGGGAAAGGTCATGCCGCTCTTGAGCATTGCCCATTGTGGCATCCAGGGGTACGATTCGCGGCGTGGACGCGCGTCGATCCCTGCGCCTGTTGCCGCTGGCGGTATTCCTGGTCGCGCTCCTCGTCCGCCTGCCGGGTCTCGGCTGGGGTTTGAAGAACGACCTCCGCAACGCGAGCCTCCACCCGGACGAGACGCCGAACTTCGGCTACAGCCGAAGCGTGAATCTGGCTCTTGGGCGATTGACGCCCGGATTCTACAGCTACGGCACTCTCTACCTCTCCACGGTTCATGTCGCCGCCGACGTAGTTTCGGGCTACACCGGAGGTCCGAAGACGAAGGAAGGTTGGTCTTGGACCGATCCCGCCAAGACGGACTGGGACTGGGTCTCGCGATGCATTTTCGGGGGACGCATCGTGTCGGTTCTCGCGGGCGCGGCCACGGCCCTGATCGCCTTCTTGCTGGCCCAACGCGTTGCCGGAACGGTGGCAGGACTGTTGGCGGGAGCCTTCATCGCGGTCGCGCCCGCACACGTGGTCCACTCTCGCTTCATGACCCCCGATGTCCTGGCGTCGGCCCTGATTGGCGGCGCACTCTACTTCGCGGTGCGGGCACTCGGTCCGAAGGACGACAAGGCCCGTCTTTCGCCCGCCGCCTGGTGCGGCGTCCTGGCCGGCCTTTCCGCAGGCGTCAAGTACACGGGCATCCTCGTCCTCCTCTCGCTGTACGCCGCGCTTGCACTGCGCAAGCATCCCGGTTGGGTTCGTGAGGCGGTCGCCTCGACCCTTGTCGCCCTCGGCGTGTTCCTGCTCACCACGCCGGGGGTGTTCCTCCAGACGGCGAAGTTTATGGAGGACTTCACCTTCGAACTGCGTCATACCGCGGCAGGGCAGGAGCTGTTCTTCTCGGGAACGTCGAGCGGTTTCCTGTTCCATCTCGCGAACCTGTCGTTCGGGATCGGACTCGTGCTGGTCCTCATGTCGGTCATCGGACTGGGCTGGGCGGCCTATCGCCGCCATTCGTGGGCGTTCGTACTGCTTGCCTTTCTCCTTCCCTACTACCTTCTCATCGGACGCGCCGAGATCAAGTACATGAGGTACACGTTCCCGCTCTACGTCGGTCTCGCCATCGGCTTCGGCTACGCGGTGTCGACGGCGCAACGACGAGGCGTGTGGGGGAAGGTCGCCGCTGGGGCGGCCATCGTCGGCGTCGGCGGCATCCCCGGAGGAGGCATCCACGACGCCCTGCCGCTCACGCTGGGCATGATGGGCGAAGACCCGCGCGACGCGGCCGGTCGATTCCTTCGTGCCGATCTGAGATCGGTGGGGCTGGCACGTGACCCCTGGTACTGGTCGGCGTCACTCATTCCCGATGGCGCCAACCCCCGAAGTTTCTGGTCGGCGATCCGGGGGGAAATGCGGTCCGCCGCGTCCCCGCGTGTCGACTACCCCCTGGGGCCGGATGGCAGCCAGACCTACTTCGATCCCCGGCTGTTCGACGCGAAGCCCGACCGGGTCGCCACCTCGAACTTCGAGACCGAGTACCCGATCTGGCTCCGAAGCCGTAAGGATCTTGGACCCGATGAGACGGTGCGGGTGGCGACCGCCAACGCCTGGCTGGATCGGCTGCGACGGGACTACGAAGTCGAGCGGGTGTTCGCGAACGCCGAGCGGACCTACCGGATCGAGGACATGGACTACGTCCGCCCCCAGGTGACCGTATGGAAGCGCCGAACGCCCTAGACGAGGACGTTGCGAACTTCCTCGACCACCTGCGGTCGGCACGGGGCGCTAGCGAGCACACGATCGAAGCCTATCGTCGCGATCTCACGAAGGCATCGCGGGTGCTGCGAGAGGCGCAGGTCGAGCGTTGGGAGGAGGCGGAGCCGCGGCACCTTGCCTTGTTCGAGAGCTCGCTGGCGCACGAGGCCCGCTCGACCGCGATGCGACGGCTGAGCGCACTCCGTTCGCTGCTGAAGTACCTTCGTCGCCAGGGGGCCGAACTCGCCGCCGACCTTCCCGCGACCGGTGGGCACCGAAAGGCGAAGACCCTGCCGAAGGCCCTGTCCTACGCCCAGCTCACGACGATGCTGGACGGGCCGGATCTGACGACGCCCTCGGGCCTCCGGGACCGCACGCTCATGGAGCTGATCTACGGCGGAGGGCTCCGCATCTCGGAGGCGGTCGCGCTTACCCGTGCCGACCTCGATCTGGACCTCGCTGCGGTACGGGTACTCGGCAAGCGTGGCAAGGTCCGGGTCGTTCCCTTGCCAGAGTCGACGGTCGCGTGGCTAGATCGGTACCTGAGGGAATCCAGACCTTCGTTGGCGAGGGGTGCCTCGCCTCTCGTGCTCCTCAGCGACACCGGAAAGCCGCTGGCCCGCCAGCGCGCTTACACGGTGCTCGCGCGCTACGCCGAGGGGGCGGGGATCGCCGCCTCTGTCGGGCCTCACACCCTGCGCCACACCTACGCGGTCCACCTGGTCCAAGGCGGCGCCGACCTGCGGGCGGTGCAGGAACTCCTTGGCCACGCGTCGATCTCGACGACCCAGGTCTACACCGCGCTCGACATGGAAGAGGTTCGGCAGCGGTACGATCGCGCCCACCCTCGCGCTTAGGCTAATCGACCGAGAACGAGGTTTCGCCGGTCTCGAACATCCGGATCAGATAAGGTCGGCACAGGCCGCAAGAGACGCCGCACCCGTGCCGCGCCGCCTCGTCGAGCGTACGGACCCCCACGCTCCACAACTCGGCGAAGGCGGTTTC
This sequence comes from uncultured Fimbriimonas sp., assembly GCA_964245875.1. Lineage (GTDB taxonomy): Bacteria > Armatimonadota > Fimbriimonadia > Fimbriimonadales > Fimbriimonadaceae > Fimbriimonas. The sequence continues at coordinate 37,273 of CAXTOO010000006.1, forward strand.
GCCGCAGACGCATCGGTGGATCGGCAGGGGATCGTCAGAGTTCGTCATTCGGACGTGCTTCCAGCGCGATATCGTCCCTTTCTCCCCGAGCGAGGCGGAACGAGGCGGCGAGGCCGATCATGGCGGCGTTGTCGGTGCACAGCTCGAACGTTGGCGTGAAGAAGGCGATCCCTTCCCGCTCGCAAGCGACCCGGAGCGATTCGCGGAGTGCGCGGTTGGCGGCGACGCCCCCGACGAGGGTCAAGGCTCCGAGGCCGTGAAGGCGAACCGCGCGCAGGGCGCGCTCGGTCAGAACGCGAGCGATCGTCCACTGGAGGCTGGCGGCGGCGTCCGCCACGTTCAGGTCTTTGCCCTCCTTCTCGGCGAGGCGCAGGACGGCGGTCTTGAGGCCGCTAAAGCTGAAGTCGAGCGTGTCGCCGCTGAGCCCTTTCGGAAGCGGGTAGCGGCGCGGATCGCCGCCCTCCGCCGCCATCTGGATCGCCGGACCGCCTGGGTAGCCGAGGCCGAGGACGCGCGCGCCCTTGTCGAACGCCTCGCCCGCCGCGTCGTCTCGGGTCGCGCCGAGGATACGGTACTCGCCGGGCGCGCGGACCTCGACGAGCTCGGTATGTCCCCCGGACACGATCAAGGCGCCGTGCGGGAACGGGATCTCCGCGTCGAGCGCCATGACGCTCATCAGGTGGCCCTCCAGGTGATGGACGCCGATCAGCGGAATGCCGCAGGAGAAGGCCAGCGCCTTGGCGGCGGTGACGCCGACGCTGAGGGCGCCGACAAGGCCGGGCCGGTTGGTCACTGCGACCGCCGCGATCTGTGAAAGCCCTGAACCCCCACCCTGCCCTCCCCCAAGGGGGAGGAGAGCCGCTTCGATCGTCGGAAGCAGCGCCTCGACGTGGGCCCTCGCCGCCGCCTCGGGGACGACCCCGCCCCATTGGGCGTGCAGCTCCATCTGGCTCGCCACGGCGTTCGAGAGGACCCTGCGACCGACGACCACGGCGGCGGCGGTCTCATCGCAGCTCGTCTCGATGGCCAGGATCGGCCCGTCAAACGTCTTCAAGGCTGTGGCGCCACATCACGACGGCGTCCTCCTTGTTGTCGGGGTAGTAGCCCTTTCGCATGGCCGTGTTCTCGAAGCCGAGCGTCTCATAGAGGTGCAGCGCCGGGCCGTTGCCCGCCCGAACCTCCAGGGTGGCGCACGACATCCCCGCCCCGCGGGCGGTGCGCAGCAGCTCCAGCATGAGGCGGCGTCCGATCCCCATCCGCTGGTGCGAAGGGGCGACCGCCACGTTCGTCACGTGCGCCTCGTCGATCACGAGCCAGAGTCCGCCGTAGCCCACCACTTCGCCGCCCTCGAGAGCGACCCGGAAGACGCCGTGCGGGTGGGCGATCTCGTTCCGAAAGCTCTTCTCGGACCAGGGCGAGCCATTCACCACCTTTTCGATCTCCAGAATCGCGGGCAGGTGGGCTTCGCTGAGGGCCTCGAAGCGGAGCGTCGTGAGGGTCATCCTTTGCCCCTCACCCCTGCCCCTCTCCCCCGGAGGGGAGAGGGGTTCCTAACCGCCAAGGTAGGCCTCTTTGACCTTGGGGTTGGAGAGCAGGGCCTTGCCGGTGTCGGAGAGGACGATGCGGCCGGTCTCCAGGACATAGGCGCGGTGGGCGATCTCCAAGGCGCGGTTCGCGTTCTGCTCGACGATGAGGATGGTGCGGCCGTCGGCGTTCAGGTCGGTGACGACCTTGAACACGTCGCTCACGAGCTTCGGGGCGAGTCCGAGCGACGGCTCGTCGAGGAGCAGGATGTCGGGGCGGGACATCAATGCCCGTCCGATCGCGAGCATCTGCTGCTCGCCGCCGCTCATCGTGCCCGAGTTCTGCTTGAACCGCTCGCGCAGGCGAGGGAAGCGCGTGAGCACGTCCTCCATGTCGCGGTCGACGTCCTTGTCCTTGCGGATGTACGCGCCCAGCCGGAGGTTCTCGTGAACGCTCATGTTGGTGAAGATCCGGCGTCCCTCGGGCGACTGCGAGATGCCCGTCTTCACGATGCCGTCCGGCGAGACGTCGGTCAGCTCCTTGCCCTTGTAGGCGATGGAGCCGGTGCGGGGCCGAAGGAGGCCGCTGATGGTGCGCAGGAGGGTGCTCTTCCCCGCCCCGTTGCTCCCGATGATCGCGACGATCTCGCCAGGGTTGACGTCGATCGAGACGTTCTCCAGCGCTTGGATGGCGCCGTAGAACACGTTGATGTCGCGGATCTGGAGCATGCGGCGGCTTCTGTGTACCCGATTGCCGATGGGGCGGCGTTCAGGCGTTCGGAGTGCGCGTTTTTTCCATTTCGTTTTGGTCCCTTTTTGGTTGGGGCTTTAGACCCAATCTTCGGAATGGATGGTTAACGGGAGATTTTCACCAAAGAGGACACGGAGAACACTGAGGGCCTCGCGTTCTATCGCCGCGAGGCGGGTTTTTGTAAACCTCCGGTGGAGAGTTCCGCGGCTACTTTCCGCGGTAGCTTCCGTCCGGGTAGCCGTCCAGGAGGCCCAAGGCGCGGAGGTCGCTGACGGCCTTGGCCGCCCAGTGGTCGGCGGGAACGTCGCGGAAGAGGCGGGTACGGGCGGGAGCGTTGGCCTCGATCTGGCGGGTGAGGGCGGCGAGGCGGGTCTGGCGGTCGTCGGGAGTAACTCCGATGTCCGTCAGTTCCTTTGAAAACTCAGCGTCTGCGCGGCGGTAGAAGGATAAGAGGACCTCACCGCGGACAAGGGCCGCCTGCTCAACGTCGCTGCTCGGTTTCGCGAGGAAAGACTCAAGGCGTTCGAGCCGTCGAGATTCTGCGGCGTGAACGCCAACGGCATACTCATAACGCGATCCTGGGCGGCGGAATCCGTAGAGGGTCTCGGGGTAGCCGAGGATGTCGCCTTCGCGGTAGGCGAGGCTCAGACCCGCGACGACCCAAGGGTATCGAGGGTCTGACACAAACCCTTTGTCCCTCTGAGGGGCGAGAAGCAGGCTGGCGAGGAGGATCGGGAGGGGCACGGTCCTATGATGATCCAATCGGCGTCGTGTTTGATCGGATTTTCCAGGCTGAAGCCCGGGGACCCTATGCAGGCTGAAGCCTGCGCTCCTCGGCGTCGTGTTTGGTCGGATTTTCCAGGCTGAAGCCTGGGGACCCTATGCAGGCTGAAGCCTGCGCTCCTCGGCGTCGTGTTTGGTCGGATTTTCCAGGCTGAAGCCTGGGGACCCTATGCAGGCTGAAGCCTGCGCTCCTCGGCGTCGTGTTTGGTCGGATT
>CAXTOO010000007.1:0-7565 GCA_964245875.1 uncultured Fimbriimonas sp.
CGACGAGCTTGGCGGCGGCCTGGCGGCGGCGCGAGCCGATCACGATCCGGTCGGGGTTCAGCGTGTCCCGGATCGCCGAGCCCTCGCGCAGGAACTCGGGATTGCTCACGACGTCGTACAGTTCGCTGGGAACGCCCTGCGCGGCGATCACCGACTCCACCATTTCGCCGCTGCCGACGGGAACGGTGGACTTGTTGACCACCACGACGGGTCCGTGGATGTTGCGTCCGATCTCCTCCGCCACCGCGCGGACCATGCTCAGGTCCGGCGATCCATCAGCCCCGGGGGGCGTACCGACCGCGATGAACGCCACCTCGGCGTCCCGCATTCCTTCCGCCACGCTCGTGGCGAACCGCAGGAAACCCTCGGAGAGGCCCTGGTTGAGCAGTTCCGCGAGACCCGGCTCGTAGATCGTCGGGACGCCCGCCGAGAGCTTCTCCACCTTCGTCCGGTCGGTGTCGACGCACACCACATCGTTCCCCAGCGAACTGAGGACCACCCCCGTGACCAGACCGACGTATCCCGTGCCGACGACGCAAACCTTCATTCAGATATCTCCTTCCACCAAAATCGCCAGAAACCACGCCTCGTTGCGTCAGGAGAAAAGTATAGCGTCCCAGGCGGTACGGTGTCCGCCTTCCGTCGTGCTGGCTTGGCGTCCGATCCAGATATACTGGATCGGCCGGGAGGCCGCACGCTGGATCCACGGTGTTCCGATAGGATATGAAAGTCGCGGTTACCACGCTCGGCCGGTTCCACCACTTCGACCTTGCGCGCCAGCTCCAAAAAGCCGACGCCTTCGCGGGAATCTTCACCTCATACCCGCGTTTCAAGCTTCGGGAAGAGGATCTTCCTGAGGGTCTCGTCCACTCGCACCCGCTCTGGGGATTTGCCGAGCAGGCCGCCCTCAGGTTGAGGATGCCTTCCGCAGTCGACGCGGCGGACTGGATCAAGATAAAGGCCATCGACCGGTGCGCCGCGCGGGAGATGCCGGAGTGCGACGCTTACGTCGCGATCGCTACTGCCGGGCTCCTCAGCGGTGCGGAGGTCCAAATGCGAGGAGGAGTCTTCCTCTGCGACCGTCCCTGCACCCACGTGCGGCACCAGGACGAGGTTCTCCGCGAGGAGTACCCTTTGTACGGCCAGAGTTTCCGGGGCATCGATCCGAGAGTCATGGAACGCCAGGAGATCGAGTACGAAAAGGCGGACGCCGTGCTCGTCCCGACGCGGTACGGCGCGGAGACCTTCGTCAGGCGTGGGATCCCGCCCGAGCGGGTCCGCGTCGCCCCCTACGGGGTCGACCTGAGCCGGTTCTATCCCCAGGGCGAGCGTGCCAAGGACTCGTTCGAGGTGCTCTACGTGGGAAATCTGTCGATCCGCAAAGGCATCAAATACCTGCTGGAAGCTTTCGACCGGTTCGATCACCCCAACAAGCGCCTGACCATGCTCGGGACGCACCAGCCCGAGACCGCGGAAGTCGTCGCCAAGGCGGTGGCAACCGGTCGGGTGTCCGCCCCTGGCGTGGTCTCACGAGACGAGGTGCGTGCCCACATGGGCCGGAGCCACGCGATCCTCCTCGCGAGCGTCGAGGAGGGCCTAGCTCTGGTCCAAGGCCAAGCGATGGCCTGCGGGCTTCCCGTGATCGCCTCGCGGGCGACCGGTTGCGAGGATCTGTACACCGACGGCGTGGAGGGCTTCATCGTCCCACCGCGGGACTCCGCCGCCCTCGCTGACCGTCTCCAGTGGCTCGCCGACGAGCCGGAACTTCTCCAGCGGATGTCCACCGCCTCGATCAAGCGTGTCAAGGGCATGGGCGGATGGGACACCTACGGCGCCACAGTCATCGGCCACATCGAGGAGCTCCTCGACGCCCGTCGGGGCGCCCTGTCCCACCCCTGATGGCCATGCCGAACCTCTTGATCCGCAAGGTTTTCGACGCCTCACTCCGGGACGCCGCCGCTGCTCTCGACGCGTTCCGCGCCTCGCCCGCCGCCTTTGACGCCTGCGAGGCGTTCGGCGCGCTCCTCGCCGACGTCTACCGCCGGGGTGGCAAGGCCATGATCGCAGGCAATGGCGGCAGCATGGCCGACGCGCTCCACTTCGCGGAGGAGCTGACCGGACGCTTCCGCAAGGAGCGGCGCCCCTTGCCCGCGATGGCGCTGGGCGAGTCGACGCACCTGACCTGCGTGGCGAACGACTACGGCTTCGACCACGTGTTCTCGCGGATGGTCGAGGCGTTCGGCGCGTCGGACGACGTTCTGATCCTGCTATCCACGTCCGGGAACTCGAAGAACCTCCTTCTCGCCGCCGAGGCGGCGAAGGCGAAGGGCGTGAGGGTCGTCGGACTCCTCGGCCGCGGCGGCGGCGCGCTCGCCCCGGCGTGCGACCTCGTGGTGATGGCTCCCGGCGAGACGTCCGACCGGATCCAGGAGATCCACATGCTGGTCCTGCACGTCGTCATCGAGGCGGTCGAGCGCGAGCTCGGCCTCGCCTAGGCGACGCGTTCCGCCAGGACCGCGCGGAGGGACCATCGAGCCGACTCGGCGACTTCCTCGGCCCCGATCTGCGTGAGGCAGAGATTGCCGCGGTCGCACACGTCGAGCCGACAGCCCTCGCAAGGCACTGCGATTCGGTGCACGACGTGGCCCTTGCCGTAGGGAAACCACCGCCCTGGCCAGTCGCGGGCGGAGAACAGGGCGACGCACCGAACGCCCGCCGAGGCCGCGAGGTGCATCGTGCCGGTGTCGTTGCCAAGGTAGAGCTGGCAATGCTCGAACACCGCCGCCGCGCCCCGGATCGAAAGCTCGCCCGCGGCGTTCACCCCCCGGCGCAGCGCACTCGACACAACCTCGCACGTCTCCCGCTCCGCACCGTTCCCAAAGACGACGAACGTCGGATCGAACTCTTCCTCCAGCCGTTTGGCCACCTCGACGAACCGCTCGATGGGCCAAAGCTTGGACGGCATCTTGCTCCCGGGTCCGATACCCACGATCGGTCTCGACCGGTCGACGCCCTTCGCCTGGAGAAAACGTTCCGCCTCGGTGCGTTCGTCCTCGCTCAGGCCCATGTCCATGATCGTCGTCGGATCGACGTCGAGCGACACCCCGTCCTTCGCGAGATGGCCCAGGAGAACGTCCGCCACGTGTTCGACGAGGGGAAGCGGCTTCCCCTCGGGCCAATACTCCGTCTCCAGGAGTCCGCGCATGCCCATGATCCGCCGCACGCCCGCAAGCCGGAAGAACAGACGGTCGCGGCGAATCTGCGCGGTCGAACGGACGGATGGAAGGTAGACGACGGCATCGACGCGGTGGCGGCGCAGTCGAACGAGGGCGCGGGCGATGTCGAGCGTCGACGCTCCGCCTTGACGGGACGGGTAGCCCAGGTAGTCGTCGAAGACGGTTCCCCGACGGAGAACCTCGCCTTGCTGGGCCAGGCTTCCTTTGCCGTCCTCTTGGCTGAAGAACACGATGTGGGCGTTTGGGAAGCGCTTGCGCACCGTCCAGAACGCGGGCAGGGCGACGACCGTGTCGCCGAGGTGGCCCATTCGGAAGATCGCGATTCGCTTCGGCTCGTGCATTGGGTCAACCTTCGGAAAAAGCGGACCGCCGACGGGCCGTCCCAGCCTATGTACTCTACACCATGACGTATTTCGGCGGACAATCCATCGCGTCGAAAGTCTTGAGAACAGTCAATTCTTCCAAGGCCGGAACGGCGCCGTCTCGGCGTCCATCGTGGACAGGTAGTCCCGCACCCCGTCGCGCAGCGAGGTGAACCCGCGCGCGTAGCCGAGCGACCGGAGAAGGGTCAGGTCGGCCTGGGTACCGAGCTGGTACTTGCCCTTCATCCCTTCCGGGAAGGGGATGTACTCGATGCGGCCGGTGCCGAGGGTGTCGATGACCGCGTTCGCGAGCTCATTCCAGGAGGAGCAGACGCCACTCCCGGCGTTGACGATGGCCTTCGTGCCGTTCGCACGGCCGAAGAAAAGGTTCATCTCGACGAGGTCCTTCACGTGCACGAAGTCGCGGGTCGACTCGCCCGGCGCGAAGCCGGAGTACTCGCCGAACAGCCTCGCGACGCCGGTCGCCTTCACCTGCTCGGAGAGGTGGTAGACCATCGACGCCATCCGCCCCTTGTGCGCCTCGCCGTTCCCGTAGACGTTGAAGTAGCGCAGCCCCACGACGGTGCTCTCGATGGCGGGCATGAGGCGGCGAAGGTAGCGGTCGAACTGGAGCTTGGAATATCCGTAGACGTTCAGCGGCCACTCGTTTTCGGGCGACTCCACGGAGATGGCGGCGTGGCCGTACACCGCGGCGGAGGAGGCGTAGACGAACGGCACGCGCCCGTCGATCGCGAAGTGCAGGAGCGCCTTCGAGAAGTCGTAGTTGTTGCGCATCATGTACTCGCCGTCGTACTCCAGGGTGTCGGTGCAGGCGCCCTGGTGGTAGATGGCGGTCACGTCGTCGCCCAGCGCGCCGTCCTCCAGCAGGTCGAGGAAGTCCCCCTTGCCCACGTAGTCCGAGAACTCCGCGCCCACGAGGTTGCGGTACTTGTCCGCGTTCTTGAGGTTGTCGACGACGAGCACGTCCCGCTCTCCCTCGGCGTTCAGGCGCTTCAGGAGGTTGCTTCCGACGAATCCGGCTCCGCCGGTCAGGACGATCATGATCCCTCATTATGGTCGCTGTGCCGTCCGCGCGATCCGCGCCATCGTCTAGCCCGCCGCCCCGACGGACTCGCGGCAAGCGGCCCGCAGAGCCTTGGCCGCGAGACCGATCTCGAACCGGCTCTCGAAGCACCGCTTCGCCGCGACGCCCATGCCGATGCGATCCTCGCGCGACAGGGTCAGCCAGCGCGCCAGGAGTTCGCCCGCGCCGGCCTGGTCGTCGCTGGCGACGAGGCCCGCCCCATCGGTGTCGATCTCCCTCCAGATGTTCACCTTGTTCGAGATCAGGACCGGCTTGCCCATCGAAAGCGCCTCGGCGACGACGACGCCGAAGCTCTCCTGGTGCGACGTGAGGGCGAAGACCTCCGCCACCGCGTACGCTTCCCACTTGAGCTTGCCCTCGAGCATCCCCGTCCAGCACACCCGGTCGGAGATCCGATGCTCCTTGGCGATCGCGTCCAGCTCGGACCTTAGCCCGCTCTGGTCCGGGTCCGCCATCGCTAGCGCCAGGTCTGGGCTGGCGGAGGCGAACCGGGCGAACGCCCGCACCAGCAGGTCGCATCCCTTCTTCTCGTGGATGCGGCTCATGAAGAGCACGATCCGCCTGTTCCTGAGCAGGGGATAGCGCCCGTGAAAGGCTTTGAGGCTCTCGAGCGCGTCCTCGGTGGGGCCGACCGTCCCGTAGGTCACGACCCTCTCGCGGTAGCCACCCCAGGGAAAGAATGCGCCCTACGCCTGGTCACGCTCCTCCTCGCAGGCGTACAGCGCGGCGCTCGCGTCGCGCAGGGCGCGGTGCTGGCCCAGAAGCCAGTACGCCTGCTTCTTGAGGTGCTTGAGCGGGTACGTCCTCTTAAACCAGGGATCGAGCATCCCGGGTTGAAGACCAGGTAGGGTCGTCCGTGCCGGTGGCGGGTCTTCCACACCGCGAGATTCGAGAACTGCCAAAGGCCGTTGCAGACGATGGCGTCGTACTCGCCCCCGTGCTCCGCGAGGAACGACTCGAACCTCGCGGAGGCGCCGAACTTCCCCTTTCCCGGGCCCATCGCGTGGACCTTCGATGGGAAAGCCTCGTTCCAGGGGCTGTCGGACGGATCGTCGACCGTCAGGACCTCCGTCTCGACGCCGAGCGGCCCCATGGCATTCGCGAGCTGGCGGATCCCCTCGATCGGGCCTCCGCCGGCGGGATCGCCCGCGGCGATCGTGTGCAGGACGCGAAGCGACCGGGGCGGAGAGGACGAAAGCGATCGGGATCGCTCGTCACGGTCGAAAACGGTGTCGGCCATGGCATCAGCCCAAGAGGAGGATTCGGGCCGATGCGTCGGTGCACGGCGTCACAGGGCAGCGGCGCGAACGCTCACGGGCGCGTCGCTGGCTCAGATGACCGGTCCCTCCATGAGCGTCCGTGGAGGGGATAGACCGCATTCTAACGGAGGTTGGGCGAAAATCCTAGGAAAAAACATCAGAACGAAAATTGCCTTCCAGACATCAAAGCCTGCGGAGCGCGTCCGCGAGGCGGGTCGTGCTCAGGCCCTCGACGAGGGGCACGAGGCGGACCTCGCCGCCGTAGCTCTGCACCACGTCGGCTCCCACGACCGTGTCGACCGTGTAGTCGCCGCCCTTGATGAGGATGTCCGGTCGGACCTCCTCGATCACGTTGAGCGGCGTGTCCTCCTCGAACACCACGAGCGCGTCGATGCACTCCAGCGCGGAGAGGACGGTGCAGCGGGCGTCCGCAGGCATGAGCGGGCGCTGCGGACCCTTGAGCCGCGTGATCGAGTCGTCGGAGTTGATCGCGACGATGAGCCGGTCGGTGACCGCCGCCGAGTCCTCCAGCAGGCGGACATGGCCCGCGTGGAGCAGGTCGAAGCAGCCGTTCGTGATCGCGACCCGCAGGCCCTGCGCCTTCCAGGCGCTCACGAGGATCTTCAGCTCCTCGACGGTGTACCGCTTGCGCGCGCCGTGGGCGCGGTCGGTCTGCTGGAGCGCGAGAAGCAGGTCTTCCCGGCGCACGGGCGTCGTGCCCGCGTGGGCGATGACCTCCGCCGCCGCGAGGTTCGCGAGGGCGACGCTGTCCATAAGGGGCAGGCCGCTGCCCAGCGCGGCCACCATCGTCGCCATGACCGTGTCGCCCGCGCCCGACACGTCGAACACCTCGCGCGCCACCGTCGGCATCTCGTGGACCCCGTCCGCCTGAACGATCGCGATGCCCTGTGCGCCCAGCGTCAACGCCACGAACTCCAGCGAGAGCATCTCGCGCAACTGTCGGGCCGCGTCCACCGGCCCGACGAAAGTCCAGCCCATCGCCTGGGCCAGCTCGATCATCTCGATCCGATTGGGCTTGATGGCGGTCGCCCCGGCGTACTTGCGGTAGTCGCGCCCCTTGGGGTCCACGTAGACGGGTGCCCCGCGATCTCGGCATGCGGCGATCAGGCCGGCGCAGAGGTGCGGGGTGCACACGCCCTTGGCGTAGTCCGAGAGGACCACCCCGCAGTACGCGCCGGACTCCAGAAGCCGCCGGATCGCGCCGAGCAGGAGATCCGACTCCGCCTCGGAGCGCGGTGCGGCGATCTCGTCGTCGAAGCGGACGACCTGCCGGTCGTCCGCCAGCACGCGGGTCTTGGCCACCGTGCAGAACTCGTCGATCGCGACGACCGCGTCCATGCCGATCGCGTGGGCGCGGCACTCGGCCCTCAGGGACTCCGCGTCGCCGTCGTGCCCCACGAACCCTGCGAGGTCGACCGCCACGTCGAGCGAGCGAAGGTTCCGTGCCACGTTCGCCGCGCCGCCCAGCACGGCGGAGCGCCGCTGGACGTGGACCACCGGCACCGGCGCCTCCGGGGAGATACGGCTGGCGGTGCCCCAGTGCAGTATATGTTGATGACTTGCAGATCGTAGGACCGGATCT
>CAXTOO010000007.1:7575-40018 GCA_964245875.1 uncultured Fimbriimonas sp.
ATACCGGTCGAGCATCAGGTCGCCCACGACGAGGATGCGGCGCTGGGAGAAGCCGTGGAGAAGGGCGGCCTTGGTCGCCGGAGCGTTTTCGAGCATGGAGATCGCCTTGACGGAGGACTAGAGGTTACCCCTCGCATCCTCCATGCCCGGCAGAAACGACCGAAAAGGAGAAGGCTGACCCAGACGGACACGAGGCGAGCCGTCGCCGTGTTGTACAATGTCGCAGACCATACGGTCCTCCCTGAACCCGCATGACCCCAGACCTCGGCTCTCCTCGTCAGGAAGATCAGTTCCGTGAGTTCGTCGGCGTTCTCAAGCGCCGCAAGGGCATGGTGCTCGCCGGACTCGCGGCCTGTCTCGCCCTCGGGGTCGTCTCCATCTTGCTCTCGACCCCTTCCTACGAGGTGGTGACGCGCGTTCTGATCCAGAACTACTCCGACGGGTCGTTCCGGGCGGCGTCCAGCCCTGTCGATCGAATGTCCCAGATCGGCTCCCCACCCGAGATCGGCGGCCAGATCGGACTTATCGGGAGCCAGCCGGTTCTCGCGGACGCCTTCTCGCGGGCCAACGTCAACATTCCCACCGAAGGCGCCACGGACAGGATTCTCGCCGTCCGCCAGGAGAACACCACGCCCGTTCTGGACATCGAGGTCAACCTGCCCGACGGCGACGCGGCGACCCGCCTCGCCCAGGCCATTCCCGCGGCTTACAACGACTACGTCCGGAAGAACGACGCCGACAAGCTCAAGACGACGATCGACACCGCGAAGGCCCGTGCCGACGCGGCCCGGGCCGACCTCACGAAGGCCCAGACTCAGATGGAGACGTTCCTGGCGAACCAGGGCACGACCTCGGTCGCCGCGGGCGTCAACGAGGGCGCGCAGCGCACCGAGCGGCTCACGAACTTCGAGTCGCAGCTCGAGTCGGCGAAGGTCGGCCTGCAGTCTGCCCAGAGTGGACTGCAGGCGGCGCTTGACGCCCAGGGCAAGATTCCAGCGTTGACCCAGGACGTGCAAAGGCGACCGTCGATCGAGCCTCGCCAAAACCAGCTGAAGGTGATCGCGGACCTCACCTCGGAGCTTAACGCCGCCCTCGTTACGAACACCGAATCTTCCCCGAACGTCCGGGAGCTGCGCGCGCGCCTCAGGGAGCAGCAGTCCTACCTCGCCAAGATCCCGACTCAAGAGGACCGCACGGGCACCGTGCGCAACGCGGAGCGGGCGATCTACGACCAGCGCGTCGCCGAGGCCCGACAGCAGGTCGCCTCCAGGCAGTCGGAGGTCGAGAAGCTCACGGGCATCGTCGCCGCCGAACGCTCGGGGCTCAACGCCTACCAGAAGCGGCTTCCCCGCCAGCGCGAGCTGGAGTCTGCGGTCGAGGAGAAGCGTCAGGCCGTCTTCTCTGTCAACCAGCAGCTCGCCGAGGTCCAGTCGGTCGGCTCATCGAGCCGGCAGGCGGTCCAGGTCGTCGCCCCACCCTCCGCGCCTGTGAAGACCCAGCCCGCGATCACGCGCACCCTGGTCGCCAGCACTCTCCTCGGGATCGTCTTCGGGATCGTCGCGGCCCTCATGCGAGACCGCTTCGACAACCGCATCCAGACGATCGAGCAGATCTACGACGCCAGCGGAGCCGTGCCCATCGGGCAGGTCCCCGTCGGCGGCAAGGCACTCTCGCTCCAGTCGGGCGCCGGCCGCAACCGCATCCTGGAAAGCTACCGCTCGCTCCGCTACAATCTCGAGTCGAACAACGAGGGGGGCGTCGTGCAGTCGGTGCTCGTCTCCAGCGCCTCTGCGGGCGAAGGCCGCGCCGCCCTGAGCCTCAATCTCGCCACCGAGGCCGCCACCGACCTCCGCAAGACGATCCTCGTGGACGGCGACATGAGGACTCCCGACCTGCACGAGCGCTTCCGCGTCTCGCGCGGCCCCGGACTGAGCGACGTTCTTTCGGGAACGGTCGCCCTCGCCGACGTTCTGAAGGAGACCGGCACCGAAGGCCTTCTCTTCCTTCCCGCCGGAACCGAGCACAACAACCCGCTGGAGCTGCTCTCGGGACCCTCGATGGCGTCCACCCACGAAGCGCTGAAGGAGATGGCCGACGTCATCATCTTCAACAGCCCCTCGCTGATGCGCTACACCGACGCGCGGGCCCTCGCCAAGGTGACCGACTCTGCGGTCTTCGTCGCCAAGCGCGGCTTCACCCGACGGGACGCCATGCGCTATTGCGTTGGCATGCTGCGCCGTGCCAAGGCCAGCTTCCTCGGCGTCGTCCTCGTCGACGAGAGCGGCGGACGCACCTCCGATGTTCCGTACTTCGCGACGGAGTAGCCCTTGACCAGCCCCATCGTCACGCGGCTGGTCAAAGGCTTCGCCGCCCACGGCTTCAGCCAAGTGCTCGTGATCGTCACCCAGATCGTGAGCGTCCCCCTTTTCCTGAGCAAGTGGGGACCCGTGCGCTATGGGGAGTGGATCGCGCTCACCGCCCTTCCCGGCTATCTTGCGATCACCGATCTCAGCTTCGCGGGAACGGCCGCCAACCAGATGACGATGCTGGCCGGTGCGGATCGGCGGGACGAGGCCCAGCGCGTCTTCCGCTCCGTGTGGGTCCTGATCCTCGCGCTGTCCGCCCTCGCCCTCGCCATCGCCTCGACCCTCGTCCTCGTCACTCCGTTCGACCGCTGGCTCAAACTCGGGACTTTCAACCACCACGAGGCGGTCCTGACCACGCTCTTCCTCGTCGGGCAGATCGTGCTCGCCCAACAGGGCTCCGTCATCGGAGCGGCGTTCCGGTCGGGCGGATACTACGCCACGGGCGTGTGGGCGAACGACTCGCTGAAGTTCTTCGAGTTCCTCGCCCTCGTCGGAATCGTCACCGGCGGGGGGGGGCCGGTCGTGGTGACGGGTGTCGTGCTGGTCCTTCGCGCGGTCAACTACCTCGTCCAGTACCTCTACGTGCGTCGCCTCGTGCCCTGGCTGAGCCTGGGCGTCCGGGGCGCGACCCTCGACGTGATCCGCCCCCTCGTCGGCCCAGCGCTCGCCTACACGGCCCTTCCGTTGGCGCAGGCCACCACGCTCCAAGGCACCGTGCTCGTGGTCAACCAAGTCGTCGGCCCGACCGGCGTGGTCGTGTACAACGCCACCCGAACCGTGACCCGCATCGTGATCCAGGCGGTCGGCATGGTCTCCAACGCCGCGTGGCCGGAGTTCTCCCGCGCCATTGGCGCGGGAGACCTGGACATCGCGCGACGGCTCCACCGCCGGGTCTGTCAGGTCGGCGTCTGGCTGGGGATCGTCGTCTGCACGGCGATTGCCTTGTCCGGCCCCTTCCTCTACCATCACTGGACGCGCGGCAAGGCCCCGTTCCGGCCAGACGTGTTCGCGATCATGCTCGTTGACGTCGTGATCGCCTGCCTCTGGAACGTCAGCTACATCGTCCCCCTCTCCGTCAACCGCCATCAGCAGGTCACGTTCCGGTACCTCGCCGCCACTCTGGCGGGACTCCTCCTGAGCTACGTACTTGGGAGATTCATCGGCTTGCCGGGCGTCGCCCTCGCCCTCATCCCGGTCGATCTGTACGTCGTCGCGGTCGTCGTACCCATTTCGATGCGCCTTCTGGGGGACCAGGGGGGGTACCTTGAACTCGTCCGTCCACCCTTCCACTGGCTTCTCGGCCGTGCCCGCGGAATGGCCCGTCGCGATCCCGAGGACGCGCCTTGAAAGTCGCCGCTCTCTCGAATCGTCGGTCCCGCCGAGGCTCCCCATGACGAACCATCCTTCCCTCCCCGCCGAGATGAGCGCGCGGCCCCGCGTCTCTGCCTCCCTCGATCGCCGCCTCGCGCCGGTCTTGGCGGCGACCTTCGCCCTGGCCTACGAGCTGGCGATCGGCGCGAGCTTCACGTTCGCGGGACTGACGGCGTTCTACGTCGTCTCGGTCTTCCTCGCGATCCGCTCCGTGGGCGGCGTCAAGACGGTGTTCGGCTGCGTCTTCTTGTACTTCTCGGCCCAGCAGGTCTTCCTCTCGCAGGTCTTCAAGCCGCTGCTCGGCGAGGCGCCCGAGCACAACCTGCGAGCCCCGAACCACACCATGATGGCGGAGATCCTGGTCATGCTCGGCTTCGCCGCAGGCGGGTACCTCATGCGCAACGCGCGCCCGAATCGCGGCCGCCCGCTCTTCCCGCCCTCGCAGGACCT
The DNA here is from genome assembly GCA_964245875.1 of uncultured Fimbriimonas sp. Classification (GTDB taxonomy): domain Bacteria; phylum Armatimonadota; class Fimbriimonadia; order Fimbriimonadales; family Fimbriimonadaceae; genus Fimbriimonas. The sequence goes on from CAXTOO010000007.1 coordinate 11,763, forward strand.
CGCGTGGCTTCGCCAACTCGCCATCGCCTCCACCCTCCTCGCCCTCGTCCGCATCGCCATCACCACCCTGGCGGGCAACTCCGACCTTGGGGGCGGCGGAGTCAATCCCCTGCGCCTGCTGAACATCATCGACGTGGTCGCCGTGTCGAGCGCAGTCGCGGTCGCCCTCGCGGACAGCAAGGGGCGACGGCTGACCAACTCGCTCGTGTGGGCGGTCTCGCTCCCACTCATGGCGCTCAACCTCGTGTTCGGCGTCCGGCAAGGCATCGTGGCCGTCGTCGCCTCCATCGCCCTGGCCGGATGGGCCTTCGGCTACCGGTTCCGAATCCAGCACTTCGCCATCGCGGGCGTGCTCGCCTACCTCTTCGTCTTCATCTTCTCGCCCTTCAGCCTCAACGTTCGCGCCCAGTCGCGCGGCGGCGACTTCGCCCACCAGTATGGGGCGGCCATCGACCTTCTCGAGGACGTGATCGCTCATCCGGCAAAGTACCAAGAGGCGGACCGCCACGTGCTCGAGGTCATGCCGAAGGAGAATTTCCAGGCGCTCTACTACGACATCCAGTTCGGCCCGGCCTCGAACCTCCTCGAGCGCTTTGCCATCATTAAGCCGACCGACATGATCGTCGACGTCACGGAGAAGGAAGGGACGACCGGATGGACGAACATCGCGCCGGGATTCGCGATGCTCCTCCCGAACTTCGTCGGCTTTGAGAAGGATCTTCGCTCCCCAGGGAACAAGCTGGCGCATCGGGTGCCCGGACTCGTCGGCAAGGACGACTTCTTCACGCCGATCACCATGGGCCTCACCGCCGACGCCTTCGGCGCCTTCGGCTACTGGGGAGCCTTTCTCATCCCGATGGTGGCGATGCTCGTCATGCTCACGACCTATCGCTTCCTGACTCGGCTCGAGCTGGACCACAACATCTATGGCCCAGCGATCCTCATCGGCGTGTACCATTCCTTTTCCGAGGGCACGACCGCGAACCTGATGACCCTCGCGCTCTACAACCCGCTGATCGTCGCCGTCGCCTTCTTCGCCGCGACCCGAGCCGCGAACCTCCTGAACTTCCGCTACCTGCGGCCCCGCGCGATCCCTGAGTACCGGCCCGATGAGAGCGCCGCCCGAGCGTGAACGATGCGCATCCTTCACGCCATCCCAAGCACCGATCCTGCCGGGGGCGGACCCATCGAGGGCCTGAAGCAGATCGCGAGCGCCCTCGCGCCGCTCGGCGTCGAGGTCGAGGTCGTTTCGATGGACGATCCCGCCAGCCCCTGGCTGGCGGGCTTTCCCCTGCCGGTCCATCCTATGGGTCCGGGAACGGGCAAGTTCGGCCGTGCGCCGAAGATGGAGACTTGGCTTAGGGAGCACGGCAAGGCGTACGACCGGATCGTTGTCAACGGCCTCTGGCAGTACAACGGCCTCGCCGTGTGGCGCACCCGCAAGGAGCACGGTCGGCCCTACTTCGTGTTCTGCCACGGGATGCTCGATCCCTGGTTTCGCCGCACTTACCCCCTCAAGCACCTGAAGAAGCAGCTTTATTGGCTTTTCGGGCAGCACGGCGTCCTGCGCGAGGCGAAGGCCGTGCTCTTCACCTGCGAGGAGGAGCGGAGGCAGGCCAACAAGGCCTTCATGCCTTGGGGTCCCTATCGGGAGCGCGTCGTCGCCTACGGCACCGCCGGTTCCCCCTACGACCTGAACGAGGCTCGACGTGCCTTCCTCGCCGCCTACCCGGCCCTCTCCGAAACCCGCAACCTCCTCTATCTCAGCCGTATCCATGTCAAGAAGGGCGGCGATCTCCTCGTCCGCGCCTTCGCCAAGCACGCCGGAAGCGACCCCCGGCTCCGCCTCGTCATGGCCGGCCCCGACCAGACCGGCTGGCAGACGACGCTCGAAGGAATCGCCGCCGATCTGGGCGTCCACGACCGGATCGTCTGGACGGGGATGCTCAAGGGCGAGATGAAGTGGGGCGCCTACGCCGCCGCCGAGGCGTTCGTCCTGCCCTCGCACCAGGAGAACTTCGGCATCGTCGTCGCCGAGGCCCTCGCCTGCGGCGTCCCGACGCTCATCTCGGACAAGGTCAACATTTGGCGCGAGATCGTCGAGGACGGCGCGGGCCTCGCCGCCGAGGACGACCAGCCGGGCACCGACTCCCTGCTCCAGCGTTGGCTCGACCTCCCGCACGAAGACCGAGACCTCATGCGCAGCAAGGCCCGCGATTGCTTCGCAAAGCGGTTCGAGATCGGCCAGGCTGCCCGCGTCCTTTTGGATGTGTACCGTGCGACAGGCTAGTACGTAGTCGAGCCTCATTCGACGGCCCTGTAGCCGCGGGACGCACTCGTGCCCGCGGCGCGAAGCCGACGGAGTTCCAGAGACTTTCAGGTGGGTCGAAGAGTCCGGAACCAGGGCTACGCCCGCGACCCCTGGGGTAACTTCCACACGGCCTTGGGCCGCGTTGCCTTTCAGACCTTCGATCCGATGGAACTTCCGAAACGAGGCACTGGAACCGCGAGCCACCTCGACGCGATCCGCGGCGCGTCCGCCCTGTTCGTCTTGGCCGGCCACGCCCGCGCGATGACCCTCGTCGACTGGGACCAAGCTCAACGCCGCGGCATCTTGACGAGGGTCCTCTACTTCCTAACGGGCCTGCACCACCACGCCGTGATGGTGTTCTTCGTGCTCAGCGGCTTCTTCATCTCCGGAAGCGTGCTGAAGGCGCTCGGCACGAACCGCTGGGACCTTCGTCGCTACGCCACCGCTCGTCTCGTGCGCCTTCTGGTCGTTCTCATCCCCGCCATCGTCCTCGGCGTCCTGCTCGACCGCGTTGGACTGCGGATGTTCGCCCCGAGCAGCGCCTACGCACCGGGCTTCGGCCACATGACGCCGACCGACCTGAGGTCGGCTCTCGGCGGAGACGACGTCGTCCGCAGCCTCCTCTTCCTGCAGACGATCACCGGCCCGGTGGTCGGGACCAATGGGCCTTCGTGGAGCCTGGCGAACGAGTTCTGGTACTACGTGGCGTTTCCCTGTCTTGCCCTCGCGTTCTGGCCCGGCGCGCTCGTTCGCAGGATCGTGGCGGCCGGCGCGGGCCTCGCGGTGTGCGCCCTCATCGGCCCCGTGCGAGCGCTGTACTTCGGCGTGTGGCTTCTCGGGACCGCCGTCGCCCTCCTCCCTCCCACGAGGCTATCGCGGAGCAAAGGCTTCGCGATCTCCTCTTGGATCGCGTTCGCCGCGAGCCTGCTCGTTCGAAGCGCCCTCGCGCACTCGGAGTCGATCGGCATCGCCACCGACGTGCTGATCGCGATCACGTTCGCCCTCGCGCTCTGGTCCCTGACGAGCCGCCCGCACAGAGAGGCCAGTCCGAACTATGGGCGAACGACGGCCTTCGTGTCCGGCTTCTCCTACACCCTCTACCTCGTCCACGTGCCGTTCCTGACGCTCGGCGCGGCCTACCTGCTGGGCCGAGGAGATCGCCTTCAACCGAGTGCGGGCGGCCTCGGGACGGCGCTCGCGCTTGCCGTAGGGGCCGTTCTCTACGCCATCGGCGTCTGGTCGCTCGCCGAGCGCCACACGGACGCCGTGCGGAAGTGGATCGAGGCGCGCCTTCTCCCCCAAGCCGCAAGACAGAACCCTTGATGGCCGCGAGGAGCCCGACCAAGGCCTCCGTAGGTACCATCTTCCGAGCGCGGGCCATGAGCGACATCATCCAAGGGACCGACCCGACCACGAAGCCGAGCTTCAGCCTCGCCAACCGGGTGCGCCGCGCGCTCTGGGGCGTCGTCTACGCCCTGCTGTTCCGACCCTCACCGCGCCCTCTCCATGCTTGGCGAGCGGCGCTTCTGCGGCTCTTCGGGGCGCAGATCGGCAGCCATGTCCACGTCTACGCCAAGGCGCGGGTCTGGGCGCCCTGGAACCTGCGCATCGACGACCACGTGGGCGTGGCCGACGACGCCGAACTCTACACCGTCGCCCCCATCCACCTCAAGGCCCGCGCCGTAGTCTCCCAAGGCGCCTATCTCTGCGCGGGCACCCACGACTACGAGGATCCGAACTTCCAGCTCGTCGCTCACCCCATCACCGTCGGGGAGAACGCCTGGGTCTGCGCCGGGGCGTTCGTCGGCCCCGGTGTGACCGTCGGCGACGGGGCCGTGATCGGGGCGCGCGCGGTGGCGACCAAGGACATGCCCGCTTGGACCGTCTGCGCGGGCAACCCCTGCCGTCCCCTCAAGCCCCGCGTCGTCCGGGAGACCCCGTGAAGATCCTCCCCATCTCCGTACTCGTCCTCACGAAGAACGAGGAGCAAGACCTCCCCGGCTGCCTGGAGACGCTCCGCTGGTCGGACGACGTCCACCTCTACGACTCGCTTTCCACCGACCGCACCGTGGAGATCGCGGAGGCTTTCGGCGCGAGGACGACCCGGCGACCCTTCGACAACTGGGCCGCCCACCAGAACTGGGGCCTCGCGAACATCCCCTTCAAGCACCCCTGGGTCTTCTACATCGACGCCGACGAGCGCGTCACCGATGGGCTGCGCGATGCGATGGCCGCGGCCATCGCCTCGCCCGGCGAGAACGTCGCCTTCCGTCTCCAACGTCGCGACTTCTTCATGGGCCGCTGGCTGAAGCGCAGCCAGACGACCCCCTTCTACGTCCGGCTCTTCCGCCCGGAGAAAATGCGCTACGAGCGCCTGGTCAATCCCCTCTCCGTCGTGGACGGACCGACGGGGGAGATCGAGGGGTACCTCGACCACTTCCCCTTCAGCAAGGGCATCGGCTACTGGTTCGAGCGCCACAACTCCTACTCCTTCTTCGAGGCGAGGCAGATCGTGGAGAACCGCAAGGCCAACGCGAGCTTCCACCCCCTGCGCGCCTTCACCGCGAAGGACTTCCAAGAGCGACGGTTCCAGCAGAAGGAGCTGTTCTACCGCCTCCCTGCCCGCCCATTCGCCAAGTTCCTCATCCTGTACCTGCTCAAGCGAGGGTTCCTCGACGGAAGGGCGGGATTCACCTACGCGACCATGCAGGCGTTCTACGAGTACATGATCGTGCTCAAGACGCGCGAGATCGAGCGGGGCGGCAGCTAGGCCGCGCTCGGCTCGCTCCGGTCGGGTCGCCGCGCGGTCGGCCACTGGAAAAGCCAGGGTGCGAGCGGGCGGACTCGCTCCCATACGAGCACCGGGATCACGAGCCCGCCCACGACGCCGGCCAAGAGGTGCGGCCAAGCGGAGGAGACGTGGAAAGCCTTCTGGAGCACGATCCGGCTCGGCGCGGCGACGAGCGTGTGGAGGACGAACACCGCCAGTGAGGCCGTGCCGAGCGTCCGGAGGAACGACAGGGCCGGGACGTTGCCCAGCAGGACACCCACGCACAGGACGGGGACCATCCCGACGACCGCCACGACCGGCACGAGGGTCGCCGGATACGGCGCCCGGATGAGCGCGAGGTGAAGCGCCTCGAAGCCCACCGAGACCGCCACGAGGAGTCCGGCGCTCGCTTGGGGCAGGCGTTCCAGAACGAACGCGGAGAACGCCGCCCCGACGGCGAAGAAGCCGAACGAGAACAGCGAGTGGGTGAGGATCGAGTCGGGGAGCAACAACGAGACTCCCGTGAGTCCCGTCCCGAACGCGGCGACGACCGACGGCCTCAGACGCGCGAAGCGAAGCAGCCCATACAGCGCGTGGCACAGGATCAGCGCCTCGAGGAACCACAGCGGCCCGACCGGGTCCCAGAGGAGCCACGCGAGCGGGTTCCGGTCGGCCTGATGGTTCGTGAGCCGAGAGGCGAGAACCTGGACCGCGCCGTTGACGAGGCTCCACAGCACGAAGGGATAGACGAGGCTCCCGAGGCGCGAGAGGGCGTACGGACGCGGCCCCTTGCGCACCGCCGACTCGATGAAGAGGCCCGACAGCAGGAACATCAGCGGCATGAAGAAGCTGTAGCTGTAGTCCATGACCGAATCCATCGGCCCAGGGATCGGGATCCCCGCGTTCCGGACCCCGCCCGCAACGTGGTCCACCACGACGAGGAGCATGACGAAGCCCCGAAGGGCATCGACGAATCCCAGGCGAAGGCGTGGAGTCGGGGTCGGCTCTTCGGGCATGGGGCCTCTACGACGCCAGCTGTCCCTTGAAGTGCTCGATCGTCGGACGCAGGCCGTCCTCCAGCGAGGTCGACGGGTACCAGCCCAGGATCGTGTTCGCCCGCGTGAGGTCCGGGTGGCGCTGCTTGGGATCGTCCACGTTCGACTCGACGTGGACGATCGAGCTCGCGGACCCCGTGATCCGGATCACCTCGCGGGCGAACTCCAGGATCGTCCGCTCCTCGTGGGTGCCGATGTTCACCGGCTCGTGGTAGTCGCTCATCGCGAGCTTGTACACCCCGTCCACCACGTCCGCGTAGTAGCCGAAGCTCCGCGTCTGCCCTCCCGCCCCGTGCACCGTGAGCGGCTCGCCCAGGAGAGCCTGCTTCACGAACTGCGGCACCACCCGCCCGTCGTCCAGCCGCATCCGCGGGCCGTACGTGTTGAAGAAGCGCACGATCCGCGTGTCCAGGCCGTGGTGTCGGTGGTACGCCATCGTCATCGCCTCGGAGAACCGCTTCGCCTCGTCGTACACCGCCCGCGGCCCGATGGGGTTCACGTTGCCCCAATAAGTCTCCGGCTGGGGATGCACCGCCGGGTCGCCGTACGCCTCGCTCGTCGAGGCCATCATGAATCTGGCGCCCTTCGCGAGGGCGAGGTCCAGGGCGTTCTGGGTGCCCACCGAGCCGACCCGCATCACCTCGATGGGGAAGCGCGTGAAGTCCAGCGGACTCGCCGGACTCGCGAAGTGGAACACGAAGTCGACCGCGCCGTCCACCGTCATCGGCTCGCAGACGTCGGCATCGATGAGATCGAACGCGCCGTTGTCGCCGAGGTGGACGACGTTCTCCTTGCTCCCAGTGATGAAGTTGTCCACCGCCACGACCTTCCAGCCCTTCGAAAGGAGCAAGTCGGAAAGGTGCGAACCCAAGAATCCCGCTCCGCCTGTGATCACCGCGCGCATCGGAAAGAGGATACGCTATCCGCGAGTCGCAGACCGCTCGATCCGCTCGACGGCGCCCGCCAAGCGGTTGTCCCGGAACACGACGCCCTCCTGCCGCCCGACCGCGGGCGGCACGTTCGCGACCATCGCGACCGACTTGCCCTCGATCCCGTCGAAGTCGCCCACGTTGTCCGCGGAGAACCGTTGGCCTTTTCCCACGATGATGTTCCCCGATACCACCACGTTCCGGATCGCCAGGGGCAGGCCCGTGGCCGAGACGTCCACGTCGAGGACGGACAGCGCCGCCGCGCGCCAGCCGTCCGCGTTCGACACCCGGTTCCCCATCGCCCGGCAGTTCCACAAGGGCCAGTGCTCCAGGCCCGAGCGCGGCGTCCGTCCGCTCCGCTCCGAGCTCGACCGCAGCACGATCCCGCCGGAGTCCCGCACCGTGTTCCCCGACACCTCGCACTCCAAGGCCCCGGCATAGATCTCGATTCCCCGCACCCCGTGCAGGATCGTGTTGTCCCGGATGCGCAGCCGGTGCGCGGTCACGCTCCCCGCCGACATCCGGTCGCCCCGCTCGGGAGGCGTCTTCCAGGGACGGTCGACCTCGATCCTTCCCTGCCCGGCGGGCGTGGCCCAGCGCCACTGGCCCGCGCCCGGGCCCGTCAGCAGGTACACCGCGCGCCGCTGGGTGGGATAGCTGTTTGGCGCGATCCAGGGATCGCCGCCCCAGTCGAGGTCGGTCTCCAGCGTCGTTCCCCGTGCCGCCAAAACCGACCCAGCCCCCTGCCACTCCGGCAGGTTGCTCGCCTGCGTCATCACCATCTCGCCGTCGTTGTCGCCCGTGCCGTAGGGACCGTACTGCACCACCCGGTTGCCGGCGAATTCCACGTCGTTCGCGTAGCTCAGCTCCACGCCCCCCGTCTCTGGCCGACCCGGCCCACGGTGGCCGCCGTCGAGCCGGAACGCGTTGCCCACGATCCGCGAGTCGCTCCACATCGTGAGCGCCACCCGCCCCGTTCGCCACTCCACGAGGTTCCGCTCGAAGTCGCAGCGCGTCATCCCGTCCAGGTGGAGAGGCGGCTGGCGGTCCGACGTCGACACGAACCGGCACCCTCGGATCAGCACGTCGGGCGATCCCAAGAGCCACACCGGCTGCCCCTTCCCGATCTCGAACGCCACCCCGTCGAGGAACGTCCGCGCGTCGTCATGCCCCCCGCCCCAGTTGCCGCGCAGCACTCCGACCTCGCCGCCCTCGTTCCGAACCGTCATCGCGCGGAGCCCGATCTCCGTCCCGAGCAGCCGGATGGCGTGGTCGCCCCCGTCCGTCCGACGGACCAGCAGCACCGTCCTCCCCATTCCCGCCCCTTCGATCACTGTCCGCGCCGGGACGTTCAGCGTCGATCCACTCAGGTCGTACGTCCCCGCCTCCAGCCGCACGTACCCGCCCCGCGCCACCGCCTCCCGCAAGGCCGTCACCGTCCGCACCTCCACCGGCTTCCCCGCCAGCCCCGCGAACGCCCCCGCCCAGGGCGTGCCGAGGGCAAAGGGATCGAGCGCGAGAATCGGCAGCATAGCCCTGCCGACGCCCCCGAACCGGCTTCCGTTCGCGTGTACACTCCCTCCGTGCGCCCCGTCGTCTCCTTCCTCGAGTTCGTCGGCGAGTCGTCGCTCATCCTCGGCGACGCGGCGAAGCGCGCCCCCCGGCGGCCCGTCGAGTGGCGGGAGTGCGTCGTCCAGATGGCGTTCGTCGGCGTGGCGAGCGTCCCCATCGTGGTCCTGACCTCGTTCTTCTCCGGCGCGGTCCTCTCGCTCTACCTCACCCAGTTCCTGAAGGACTACGGCGCGCAGGCGTTCGTCGGCGCGACCGTCGGCCTCACCGCCGCCCGCGAGATCGGGCCGGTCATCGCGGGCATCATGGTCTCCGCCCGCGCGGGCAGCGCGATGGCCGCGCAGATCGGCACCATGGCCGTCACCGAGCAGATCGATGCCCTGAGGATGCTCGGCGTCCACCCCACGAACTACCTCGTCATTCCTCGCCTCGTCGCCGCGATCCTCATGGTGCCGGTCCTCGCCCTCGTGTCGATCTGGATGGCCGTCCTGGGTGGCCTCCTGGTCGCGGCGAGCGAGGGCCTCTCCCCCGTGCAGTTCATGAGCTCCGTCCAGCGCTTCGTCGAGCCGATGGACATCGTGAAGGGCATCGCGAAAGGCCCCTTCTTCGGCCTCCTCGTCGCCCTCGTCGCCTGCCAGCAGGGCCTGCGCACGAAGAACGGCGCCGTCGGCGTGGGCAAGTCGACCACGAACGCGGTCGTCATCAGCATGGTGCTCGTCTACGTCGCCAACTTCATCCTCGCGCGGCTGATGTATCGGTAGCGCGCGAGACCCTCGCGCGAACCCTCCGCCATCCGCCCGATCCTCGAGCGTAGCGCGCGAGACCCTCGCGCGGATCGTTATGCCATAGCTGCCGACGCTGGCCTTGGTCAGGCGACCGCGAGACCCCTCGCGCGAAGAACCCCCGATCCCTACCCGAGTCCGACAAAGGGCCAGTCCACCAGCCCCGCTTTCGCGGGATTCTCGAGCACATACCGCCGGAACCGCGCCAGACTGTCCTCGCTCCTCGGCAGATGGTCGAACGACTCGCTCTGCCACAGCTTGCCTCGCCGCCCGACCGCTCGGTTCACGAACACCGCGGAGCCGTGCTTCAGATCGTACGTGATCTTCTCCAAGGTCCAGCCCGGAGCGGGCGTAAGGATGATGTGCGCGTGATTCGGCATCACGCACCAAGCGTCCAGGGCGTACCTCTCGCCGACATGAAGCTGGAGAGAGGCCATAAAGGCTTTTGCCGCTCTTGGGTCCCGGAGGACGCACTCGCCGTGGCCGGCATCGAGGTAGCGCTCAACCCGGCCCGAGCAGACCCGGCGGATCTCCGCCCGCTCTTCCTCAAGGGTTCTTCGGCCAAGACGACGTTCAAGGGCCTCGATGCGGCGAGCGATCTCGGTCTTGTACTCCTCCACTAACGAGATGGGCAGGGCGTCGCCTAGACGCATCGTCACGTAGTTCGGGAAGCCTTCCCGCGTCCAATGCGGAAGGCTCCGGCCTCGACGCTTGCGTATGGGCGGGAGTTCGTCCATGGTGGCAGTCTATCGCGCGAGGGTCTCGCGCGCTACATTTATCGGACCTGCGTCCCCTCCGGAGCCTCCCTATCCGGCTGAAGCAGGATCGCGCCGCCGTGCTCGTCCGTCGCCGCGAGCAGCATCCCCTGGCTCTCAACCCCGCGCAACTTCGCGGGCTTGAGGTTGAACACCACCACCACCTGGCGCCCGATGAGGTCCTCGGGCGAGTAGTTCTGGCGGATGCCCGCCACGATCTGCCGCCGCTCCTCGCCCACCACGATCTGCAGCTTGAGGAGCTTGTCGCTGCCCTCGATGGGCTCCGCCTCCAGCACGCGGCCCACGCGGAACTGCGTCTTCATAAAGTCGTCGATCGAGATCGTGCCGGTCGGTGCGGGAGTGGAGGTTTCGGCCATCTTGGGTTTCTCAGGTTTCGGAGGCTTGGGGACGGAGACGGGCTTGGCGAGTTCGAGGCGGGGAAAGAGAGGCAGGGGCTGGCCCAGGGCGTGGCCCGCGGGAAGCGACGACTCCTCGCCGATCGCCTCCCACCGGGTCAAGGACGGCAGGCCGAGCTGCGCCGCGACGGCGTCCGCCGCGTGCGGCATCTCGGGCCGCACCAGCCCCTCGGCGGCGCGCACGCACAGCAGCATCGAGCGCAGCACCGCGGGCAAGGCCGGGTCCCCGGCCTTCGCCAAGGCCCACGGTGCGCGCGTGTCGGTGTACTTGCCCAGGAACCGCACCAGCCCGAACGCCGACGCAGAGGCCTGCTCCAGCCGAAAGCCGTCCATCACGCTCTCGTACACCGCCTTTGCCGCCGCGATCGCCTGCAAGGCCTCGTCCTCCGCCGGACACTCCGGCACCACGCCGCCCGCGAACCGGTGCGCCATGCTCAGGGAGCGGTTCAGCGCGTTCCCCAGGTCGTTCGCGAGGTCGTTGTTGTACCGCCGGTCGAAATCGTCCTGCGTGAACGCCGTGTCGTTCTCGTAAGGCATCACCGCCATGAGGTAGTGCCGCACCGCGTCCCGCGCCAACGCCTCCGTACACCCCGACCTTATCGACAGATCGAGAGCCAGCTCGCCCGGCGCCACCGCGTTGCCCCGCGACTTCGAGATCTTCTCCCCGCCGCCCAGCACGATCCACGCGTGCGCCGCCACCGCCTCCGGCAACGCCAGCCCGACCCCCATCAGCATCGCGGGCCACAGCGTCGCGTGGAACCGCGTGAGGATGTCCTTGCCCAGCCACTGCACCGCCGGCGGCCAGATCGCCTCGAAGCCCGGCGCGGGCCAGCCCGTCGCCGTCACGTAGTTGATCAGCGCGTCGAACCAGACGTAGATCACCTGCGACTCGTCGCCGGGGATCGGGATGCCCCAGCCGGGGTTCTGCCGCGACACGCAGACGTCCCGCAGCCCCTCCCGCATGAAGCTCAGGACCTCGTTGCGCCGCGACTCGGGCACGATGAAGCCGGGGTTCGCCTCGATGTGCTCCCGAATGCGCTCGGTGAAGGCGGAAAGCCGGAAGAACCAGTTCTCCTCGCTCGTCCAGCGCACGGGGTTGCCGTCGGGCGAGAGGCCGTCCACGACCTCCTCCTCCTTGAAGAACGTCTCCGTGGAGACGTCGTACCAGCCCTCGTACCGCCCTTTGTAGAGGTGCCCGTTCTCCTGAAGCCTCGCGAAGAACGCCTGGGAGGCCGCGACGTGCCGCGGCTCGCTCGTGCGCACGAACTCGTCCCACACGATCCCGAACTCGCCGAAGATCTCCACGAACCGCCCCGCGATCTCGGCCACGAACTCGTGCGGGTCCCTTCCCTGCGCCTCGGCGGCCTCCTTGATCTTCAGGCCGTTCTCGTCCGTCCCCGCCACGAAGAACACGTCGTCGCCCCGCATCCGGAAGTAGCGCGCGGTGACGTCGCCCGTCAGGGTCGTGAGCAGCGTCCCAATGTGGGGCGTCGAGTTCACGTACGGGATCGCCGTGACGATGGTGGTCTTGTGCGGCATCGGGCTGGACGAGAGTGTACCGGCGGGCGATAGCCCCTTCTTCGTCTTCCCGCAGCGGGGAGCCTCCAAGCGACGTCCAGCCCAACCGCGAGGAAAATGAGGAGGAGGGTTCACCGAGGGGATGCGCTCCGGCGCGCCCCAGGTGGATAGGGGGAGGAGCAGGAAGCCATGCGGCCTCCGCGCGCTCTGGCAATGAGAGCTCTCTGGACGGGAAAAGAGCACCCAGAAATGCTTCGATGCTTGCAAACCAGCCCTTAAACGCTATCATTTTCGGTCTTTTTAGGTTCAACGGATCTCGACGAGGGCAAGACGGAGGAAGTTTGTTCAGATTGGAATTGCTCGAGCTGAGGCGAGTTAGCCGGTCGATGGAGCGTCCTTGTCCTCTCCCCCTTCGGACGAGAAAAAGTCAACCGCCGGAGGCAAGGCGGCTCGCGCGATACGGCCACCCCTTCCGGACCGTGCCTCCGTGGAGCTTCGTGTCTTCGTGTTCATCCGGGACGGCTCGGGACCTCTCGCATTGAGATCGATTTCGCGGATGGCCTGTAGTTGCGGGATGCCCTTGTGCCCGCGCCGAGGAACGCTCTCCCTTAGGGAAGGGCGCAGACGAAGGCCATCCCAGACGTAGTACGAACCGTGCGCGGCATCTGGGCTCCCGAAGATCCCTGGGCGACCTGGCCGCAGCGCGCCCTGCGGCGCGTCGCCCACACCGCCGTCGAGATCGGGCTTGCCGTCCTCGCGACCGTCGTGTTCGCCTTCGGCTGGATCTTCGTCAACGAGTACCGCTTGGAGTCGATCCAACGGCAATGGATCGTGGTGGCAAAGGACCTCCTCGCACGGCATGCCACCCGAAGGGACACGATGAAGACCCTCGCGAGCTTCCGAAACGCGAGGGTCTATGAGCTGGATCCGAACAGCCGTCCCGACGTGCCCGACCCGGCGATCATTGCAATTGACCCGTCCGAGTTCACGTTCGTCCTTTCGACCGCGCACGCGGAGACCTTGATCTTCCTTGATCCTTATGGACGCGCAAAGGCCTACCGCGTTAAGGGCGGCGGCTCTTCGCTGTGATCCGTCCAACACCCTCGGCTTCTTGCGCGATTCAGCCTTCGAAGCCCCCTCGCTTCGTCCCGGAACCCGCGCGCGTCGTCAACGAATAAGAAGCCTTTTCGGCCCGTAGGAACCTCAACGATGAAGAAACCGCTTGTTTTCGCCTTCGCCATGCTCGCCGCCTCCGCACTCGCCGCCGGACTCCTCCTGAGCTCTCGCGGCAAGGGCCGCACCCTCACCGCCGACGGACGCGCCGGCTCGTTCGACTACAGCATCGCCAGGCGAACCGGCAGCGTCACCGCCACCACCGGTTCGCTCCGCTTCGAGCAGCAAGCGAACGCGAACGGACCCTACGCCCTGGTCACCATGGGTGTGCCCGACGTGGTGGGCGTGAGCGGCAAGGTCTGCGAGTTCTCCGGGCGTGGTGCCATCACCTATCTCGACCACAACCGGCGTGTCTCCCAGGGCGGACGCGTGAGCGTCCGCGTGAGCGATCTCCACGCCCTCGGCACGAGCGACGGCAAGTCCGACACCTTCCGCATCCGGTTCGCGGGCGAGAAGCGTCTCACCTTCGAGGCCGACGGCACCGTCATCAACGGCGACCTCGTCGCGACCTCGCAGTCCGTGCGATAAGGCCGAGCCGTTCGTCTCGCTCTGCTGTCCGGTAGAGGCGGGACGATGGCCCATTCCTCTCCGCTCGGCCCCGTCAGTCGCGCCATGGCGGACACGACCACCGGCGCCGTGGCGTTCGCCGGACACGGCCTGTGGCGCGTCGGCCTTCGCCCGGCGGGTTCGCGGATCTCGCTGCGCGGGACGCGGGCACTCAGCGGCTGCGCGCCACCGGTCTCCCGTACAAGAGGTCGCCCGTGGAGCCCAGGGGCCTCGATTCGCAGGCACGGAGGCCGGCGCCACGGCGCGGGACTCCGAAAGAGATCGCCGAGCCGGGAGACGAGCCAAGGTTGGCGGTCCTACGGACTCTCCTTCTCAAACGCTGCCGAGGTGAAGGCGGGCAGGGGGCGCCGCTACTCTAGATACGCGTAGCTCACGAACGCCAGCCACCTGCTGTCCGGCGACCACGAGGGCACGTTGATCGTTCCCTGGCCGCCGAAGAGCTTCGCCAGCACCCGGATCTCGCGGGTCTGGAGGTCCATCAGGCGCAGCATCACGTCTTGGTCGGGCGGGTGGCCCTTCACGCCGGGGCCGTAGGAGAGGAACACCATCCAGCGGCCGTCGGGCGAGACGTGGGGAAACCAGTCGCCCCAGCCATCGTCGGTCATCCGCTCCAGGTCCGAGCCGTCGGTTCGCATCCGGTAGATCTGCATCAGCCCCGTACGGTCGGAGTTGAAGTAGAGATGCTCGCCGTCGGGCGAGTAGTCGGGGCCGTCGTCCAGGCCTTCGGCGGTCGTGAGCCGCGTCTCCTCGCCGCCCTCGGCGGGGATGGTGAAGATGCCGTACTTGCCGTCGCGCCGGGCGCAGTAGGCGAGGGTCTCGCCGTCGGGCGACCAGCCGTGCCAGTAGGAGGGGGCGTGGTCGGTGATCCGCGTCGGCTCGCCGCCCTTGATGGGCAGGGTGTAGATCACGGACTGGTGGTCGCCCTCCGACTGGTCGGAAATCGCGATCCACTTGCCGTCGGGCGAAAGGCCGTGGTCGTTGTTGCAGCGGTCGGCGAAGTCGGTGTCGATGGGATCGCTGGAGCCGCCTGCGGCGGGAATGGCGTAAAGGAGGCCGTCGCTGTTGTAGATCAGGCGGTCGTCGGCGGTCCAGTTCGGCGCCTCGACGTGGCCCTTGAAGACGCGCACCGTGCGGCGGTCGGTGGAGGCGACGTCGACCGTCTCGAGCGTGCTGTAGAGGGTGCGGCCCTTCCCGGCGGGGCCGATCGCGACGTTCGAGAAGAGCGCCGCCTCGAGCACGCCCCGGGCGTGCGAGCAGACTCCCAGGCCCACGTAGAACGGCTCGGTGAGTTCCAGCCGCACGGAGCCGCCGGAGGGCGCTCTATCGATCGCCGCCACGACGGTCGCACCGCGGCGCTCGATGCCGATCCGCTTCGGCCCGGTCACGTTCGACTGCACCTCGTGGGTGGTCGCGCCCTTCGCGTCGCGGTACTGGAGGCTGGCGAGGCCGTCGCCGTGCAGGGCGATGTAAGCGCAGGCGCAGTCCGGCTCCAGGCTCTGCCGGATCACGAGGCACACCTTCCGGTGCGGGTCCGTTCCCTCGCCCTCGAACGCCACGTCCGCGACGAGCGAGAGGTCGCCCTCCACGCGCTTCCAGACGAAGTGGAAGGCGTCCTCGGCGAGTCCCATGTTAGCGCCCGCGCCGGTCACCGTGTAGACGCCTCCCTCGAAGCTCGCCGTGCCCGCCGCGCCCACGTCGCCGACGTCGTTGCTCGCCTCGAACAATCCCAATCCTTCCGCCACGCTAGAGCCTAGCATGAGGGAGTCTGACGATGGCTGATCGAACTGTTGAAGACCGTTCTTGTAGCGGCAAGGCTTGCCCTGCATAAGACTCTCGGCGAGGCAAAACGAACGATCTTGTGGAAGTCTCTCGCAGGGCAAGCCCTGCCGCTACAATACTTTTCAGCCCTGAACTGAACACCTGCGTGACTCAAGCGAGCGTCGTCTGGATCAGCACCCATGCTGAGTACGACCGCCTGAGCCGCAAGGATATCGAAAACCTATGAACCCGACCGTTGCCGTTCGACCTATTCGAAACGACGCCGACCTCGACGCGGCCCTGGCGCGGTTCGACGAGATCTTCCACGCCGACCCCGGTACGCCCGAGGACGACGAGCGGAAGGTGCTCGCCGTGCTGATCCACGCCTACGAGCAGGAGCACTATCCGCTTTCCCAGGACGACCCCATCGAGGTGCTTCGCGCCCACATGGATCGTCTTGACCTCCGACCGAAGGACCTGATCCCTTATCTTGGAAGCCAGCCTCGGGTTTCAGAGGTGCTCGCGGGAAAGCGACGGCTTACGGTAGAAATGATCACCGCCCTCTCGCGAGGCCTTCGCATTCCAGCGGAGGACCTTCTACCCGCCGAGCCACGGCCATGAGGCTCTTCAAGCCTTCCTTCACGGCTGCGACGAAGCCCCACTACCATCTAAGCGACATTTCTTTGGCCAAGACGAGCGGCGTCGAAGGGTTCGAGTACGAAGGCCGGGCAGGTTATGACGTTCTCTTCGCGATTTCTTGCGACGAAAGGCAGGGTCCGGTTCTCTTTCACTTTTCGTCTGAAGCGGGCTACTACGACGTGACGCTGGACGTTCTCCGCAGGGCGTTGGACGATGCTGAGGCTCGCCTTCTGCGCGACCGAGAAGAATGGAAAGGCGGGGAGACTTGGCGAACCGAGTCGTCTGAAAGCCGGTGACCCGACTTGGGCGTTCAGAAGCCTCGTGGCTCGCCTGCGAGAGTCCTTCCTTCAATCGCGGGCACCCACGCTCGCGTCGTACCATCGACCGAAAACCTGCGACTCATGGTTGACTTTTGACCGCTTCGCGGTCTTTATCTTCATGGGACCTCCGCCATGCTCGGTCCCCATCTGGAGGCGTCAACCATCTTTGCCAAAAGACCCACCCAAACGGGTACGAAAACGAAAGGAAAAACGTGTAGTCCGAAAGACCCAGAGCGATGCCGCGCTCAGCCCTTCGTCATGATCAGCGTCACGTTGTGGCCGCCGAAGCCGAACGAGTTGCTGAGCGCCACGTCCACCGGTGTCTGCCGAGCGACGTTCGGGATGCAGTCGATGCGGCACTCGGGGTCCTGGTTGTCGACGTTGATCGTGGGCGGGAGGACGCCGTCGCGCATCGCGAGGAGGCAGATCGCCGCCTCGATCGCGCCCGCCGCGCCGAGGGTGTGGCCGATCATCGACTTGGTCGACGACACCGGCACCTTGAGGGCGTACTCGCCCATCACGGAGTACAGCGCCTTGACCTCGTGGACGTCGCCCACGGGGGTGCTCGTGCCGTGCGCGTTCACGTAGCCGATCTGTTCGGGCTTCATGCCCGCGTTCTTCAAGGCCATGCGCATCGCCGCCGCCGCGCCGCGGCCCTCAGGATGAGGATTGGTAAGGTGGTAGGCGTCGGCGCTCATGCCGTAGCCGACGATCTCGCCGTAGACCTTCGCGCCGCGCGCGAGGGCGAAGTCGCGGTCCTCCAGTTGGAGGACGCCCGCGCCCTCGCCCATGACGAAGCCGTCGCGCGCGACGTCGAACGGGCGGCTGGCGCGTTGCGGCTCGTCGTTGCGCCCGCTCATGGCGCGGGCGGCGCAGAAGCCGGACACGCCGATGTCGTTCACCGCCGCCTCGGCGCCGCCCGCGAGCATCGCGACGGCATCGCCGCGCTTGATGACGTGGTAGGCGTCGCCGATGCCGTTCGCGCCGGTGGCGCAGGCGGTGACGGGCGCGACGTTCGGCCCGCGCAGGTCGTTCAAGATCGACACGAGGCCCCCGGCCATGTTCGCGATCATGTAGGGGATGAAGAAGGGCGAGACCTTGCCCGGCCCGCGCTCATAAAGGTTGTGGGTCTGCTCCTGCATGGTCCACAGCCCGCCGACGCCGGAGCCGATCATGACGCCGAACTCGTCCTTGATCCCTTCTGTGAGCACGAGGCCCGAGTCCTTCAGGGCCTGGGCGGCGGCGGCGACGCCGAACGCGATGACGCGGTCGACGCGGCGGGCCTCCTTCCGGTCCATCCAGTCGGCGGCGTCGAAGTCCTTGACCTCGCCCGCGATCTGGGTGGTGTAGGGCGCGGGGTCGACCAGCGTGATCCGGTCGATCCCGCTCTCGCCCGCGAGGATCCGGGGCCAGAACGTCTCGACGCCGGTGCCGAGGGGCGTGACCGCCCCGAGGCCCGTGACGACGACCCGCCCGCTGGGGGCCCAACCCTCCATCAGGCCGCTTTCTTGGAGATGTACGCGACGGCGTCGCCGACGGTCTTGATCTCGCCGACCTCGTCGTCCGGAATCTCGATCTGGAACTCATCCTCAAAGGCCATGACGAGCTCGACGACGTCGAGGCTGTCGGCTCCCAGGTCCTCGGTGAACGAGGCCGTCTCCACCACTTCCTCTTCCTTCACGCCGAGCTCTTCGACGGTCACCTTCTTCACTCGATCCAGGACTTCCCCAGCCATAGGCCGGAAGATACCCGATCCCCGGCAGGATGCCGGGGCGACGAGAGGCCGGAGATGCCGCCAGGGATGGCGGCACCACGGCTACTTCAGCCGGACCTCCACCGACGCCACGCCGTGCGCGGGGAGGGCGGGGAAGCGCATCTCGACCACCATGCCGCCACGGGCGTCGAAGACCGTGTTCAAGCCCTGGGCGGGCGCCTGCGGGAGCTGGCCCTTCGCGCCGTCCGCGCGACCCACCTGCACGATGCCGCGCGGGGTCTCCCCCGCCCGCAGGTGGATGCGGAGGGTGAAGTCGCGCGGCCTCGCGGGACCCTTGGCGGGGCCGAGAAGGAGCTTCACGCCGGTGGCGGTCCGGACGGCG
This sequence comes from uncultured Fimbriimonas sp., assembly GCA_964245875.1. Classification (GTDB taxonomy): domain Bacteria; phylum Armatimonadota; class Fimbriimonadia; order Fimbriimonadales; family Fimbriimonadaceae; genus Fimbriimonas. Next base: position 30,421 of record CAXTOO010000007.1, read on the forward strand.
ACGGCGGTGCGGGTCGTGACGGTCGGGTGCGCCGAGACGCCGTCGTCCTCCACGAGGGTGCGGGTGGTGCGCGCGCCGGGGAACGCCTCGACGGTGATGCCCCTGGTGAGCTGCTCGTCCGAGTTCTTCACCTTGTCGTCGCCGAGGAAGACCACCGCGCCGTCGCGCACGAGCATGGGCACGCGGCGCAGGGTCGCGGGCATCGCCACCTTCCTCGGACCCACCACACGCGCGCCGGTGTAGGGGTCGATCCAGGCGCCGGGCGGGCACCAGAAGGTCCAGGACAGCGGTTCCTGGCGAGTCGGCGCCGCGCCGCCCCAGAGCAGGCGCGCGTTCGCCCCGCCGCCGATCTCCTGGTACTCCATCCGCAGATCGTAGCTCCTTCCCGCCTCCAGGGTCACGGTGCCGGACTTCGTCACGGAGTCCTGCGGTCCCCAGTCGTCGACCAGCTTCTTGCCGTCGATCCAGAGCCGCGCGCCGTCGTCGGACGACGTGCCGAAGCGATAGAGCTTCGTCTTCGGCATCGGCCCGATCCGCCCCGTCCAGCGCACGGAGAAGCCGTCCACCGGCAGTCCGGGCGCGGGCGCGCCGGCGCCCCAGTCGAAGTCGACGTTCGCGTCCTGCCGCACGAGCACGGGCGTTCCCGCGAGGTCGGGGTTCGAGAAGTACTCGCCCTGGAAGGGGCCGGCGAGCGGCTCCAGGTCGGGCGCGTCGGGATCGGTCACCGGCGAGACGAGCAGGTCGTCGCCCAGGAGGTATTGGCGCGAAGACGTTGCCTCCTTCAAGCCGGGCCACTCCAAGTCGAGCCGCCGCAACAGGGGCGTCCCATCCTGAGAAGCGCGGTGGACCGCCGAGTAGAGGGTGGGGATCAGCCGGTAGCGGAAGCGGATCGCCTCGAAGCTCGCCTGCTCCGCCTGCGGGCCGAACGCCCACGGGAAGCGGATCTTGCCCGCCGTGCAGTGCAGCCGCAGCACCGGCGAAAGCGCACAGTACTGGATGAAGCGGGTGTACAGCTCGGGGCTGGGGTCGCCCCGGTGGCCGCCCGCGTCCTCGTTCACGTACGGCAGCATCCCCACCGCGCCCTCGTCCACGCCGTTCTCGACCGCATAACCGAGCCACTGCCAGCTCGACTCCGTGTCGCCCGTCCAGGGGATCGGGTAGCGGTGGAACGCCGGGTGCGGCGGGCGGTTCCGGATGCCGTTGTCGATGCCGTCGACGTTCGCCATGATGAGCGGTCGCCGGTCGGGCCGGAAGGCGGCGGTCACGTCGCGGAACACGCTCGCCCCCCACACCTCCGGCCGCAGGCCCGGCATCGGCTCGTGCAGGCGGGTGGACCAGTTGCGGTCGTACCACCAGACGTCGATGCCCTGGCGGAAAAGGTCGGTGAGGCCGTTCCAGCGGTAGGTCGTCTCCTGCGGGTCGAGCGCGCCCGGCGTCTGCGGCTCGGGGTGGTCGTTGAACATGACGCGCACGCCCTTGGCGTGCGCCTTTGCGAGGAAGTCCGGCATGTTCGGGAACAGCCTCGCGTTCACGCCGTAGCCCTTGCTCGCGCCCACGCGCCAGTCCGTGTCGCACACGAACAGGTCGACCGGCAGGCCGCGGCGGCGGTACTCGTCGATCACGCCGAGCGCCTGCCGGTCGGAGTAAGGGTGGTAGCGGCTGTCCCAAAGGCCGAGGGTGTAGCGCGGCACGAGGGGCACGGGGCCGGTGAGGTGGAGGAAGTCCCTTCTCAGCCGCTGCGGATCCTTGGTGACGAAGAGGTAGAGGTCGGGCGCGTCGTTGCCGGTGTCGTAGCCGCTCGTCGCGCCCAAAGGGCCGCCGAGGTTCTTCGGGATCGCGCCGCCCGGCGGCGGAACGAGGCGGGGCGAGTCGGCCATGGGCCACACCGGCCCGGTCTGGCCGGGCGCGGGAAGCCACTGCGGCTTGGGCAGTTCGCCGACGGTGTAGGCGGTCTTTCCGCCCACCAGGACGCGGATGCCCTCGAACGATCTGCCGTTCAGGGCGACGGTGTAGCTGTCGGCGACGAGGTTGCCGCCCTGCTTCCGGAAGGGCGTTCCGGGCCAGTCGCGGCCCACGGCGGTGAAGGTGGGACGGTCCTCGAAGCCCTTGGCTCCCCGGCGCTCGATGCGGACGACGGTCGGGGAGAGGAACTGGACGCGCAGTTCGCCGTCGGTGAAGGCGGGGATGGGCACGGAAGGGGTTTACCCCGCGTCGGATCGCGGCTTCCCGGCCTCATCCCCGGCTTTCCGCTCGGCAGAACGGGCTTCCGCTCCGCCGAAGACGGCTACCCGACGTCGCGGAACGCGAGGTTGAAGCCCTTCTGCGCGAGCGCCACCTTGGGAAGCCGACGTGCCTCCTCGGCGGTGTGCCACGCGGCGAGGTCGGTCGAGCCGTTCTGCTCGATGGTGAGCTTTCCGCCGACGATCTCGGCGGCGTACACGAAGCGGATGGCGTGGAGCGCGCCGCGCGGGTTCTCGTAGAGCTCGCTCTGGACCTCCAGGAGGCCTTTCAGGCGCACGTCGTAGCCCGTCTCCTCGCGCACCTCGCGGATCGCGGCCGCCTCGGGATGCTCGCCGAAGTCGAGCCCGCCGCCAGGCAGGGTCCACTTACCGCGGTCGAAGAGGGGCGGCGCGAGGCGGCACATGAGGATCCGCCCGCCGTCGTCCTTCACGACGGCGTAGGCGGCAAGGCGTTGGATCATGCCCCTATTGTGGTCATGCGTCACTCCTCCTCGTTTTTCCGCGGCGGGAGATCCGCAAACCGCGACGGCTTGCACCGCAAGGAAAATGAGGAGGAGGACCCACCGAGGGATGCGCTCCGGCTCGCGCGAGATGGATGGGTCTGGAGCCGATCAACCCCACTCCTGCCCCTCCCCAGAGGGAGGGGTTCTAGGCCACCGTCGCGGCGCCGAGGAGGGCGGCGGTGGTCTGGGGATAGCAGCCCATGATCGCGCGGACGGTCGCCCTCACATCGGGATGGTGGTCTCCCGCGGCGTGGGCATCCGGCTCCGCGACGCCCTCGAAGGCCTCGCGGGCCGCCTCCATCGAGGCGGACGCGCCGCGGAACCACGACGCGCCCGCCGCGTCGTCGAGTCGCAGCGTTGCGCCGTTCAACGCGAGGAACGCCGCGGTGGCGAGGAAGGCGGTCGCCTCGACGCCGGCGTCGAGCGGACTCATCTTGACGAAGCCCGCGAGGAACCGCGCGGCCTGCCCGAGAAGCTCCTGGCTGTCGCCGTAGGCGTACTGGTAGAAGGTCGCCTCCTCCAGGCGGGCATGCGAGAAATGCTGGACCTTCTTGGTCGCCTGGAGGTTGATCCAGAGGATGTCCTGCACGGTGAGATAGTGAAGCTTCATGGCCGACCCGTCGGAATTTTACACGAAACCCGGCGGACGCCTGGACGGGTCCATAGAGGGGTGCAAGCTCCCCCACCTCCCGAGTCCATCGTCGAGGCCGTGGAGGAGGCCGGGCTGGTCTACACGACCGACGCCTCGCCGGGCCTCCGGCGTGAGCGGCGCGGCGACGGCTTTGCCTACCTGAAGCCCAAGGGCGGCGAGGTGGACGACGAGAAGACCCTCGCCCGCATCCGCTCGCTCGCGATCCCGCCCGCCTACGAGCGCGTCTGGATCTGCTCTCGCGCCAACGGCCACCTCCAGGCGACGGGCATAGACGCGCGCGGGCGCAAGCAGTACCGCTACCATCCCGAGTTCCGGAATGCGCGGGACGCGCACAAGTTCCACCGCCTCGCAGACTTCGGCACCCGGCTCCCGCGCATCCACGAGCGGATCGAGGCGGACAAAGCGCTCCGAGGGATGCCGAAGGAGAAGGTGCTCGCCACCATCGTCGACCTGCTGGAGCGGTCGCTCATCCGGGTGGGCAACGAGCAGTACGCGAAGGACAACGACCACTACGGCCTCACGACCCTGAGGAACGAGCACGCAGAGGTGAGGGGCGGCGAGGTCGACTTCCACTTCGTGGGCAAGTCGGGCGTCGAGCACGACGTCGCCCTGCGCGACAAGAAGCTCGCGAGGATCGTGAAGCAGATGCAGGACCTGCCGGGGCAGAGCCTGTTCGAGTACGTCGGCGAGGACGGTCGGCCGCACGGCGTGACGAGCCACGACGTGAACGCCTACCTGAAGGACGTGGCGGGCGACGAGTTCACCGCGAAGGACTTCCGCACCTGGGCCGCCTCGGTCCAGGCGCTGGAGACGCTGGCCGGGCGCGGCGCGCCCGCCACGAAGAAGGAGGCGAAGGCGGCGATCAACGAGACGATCAAGGCGGTCTCCAAGGAGCTCGGCAACACGCCCTCGGTCTGCCGCAAGTGCTACGTCCACCCGACGATCCTGGAGGCGTTCGCCTCCGGTCGGCTGCCCACGCGGGGCAAGGCCGAGAAGGCCCTGATCGCGATGCTGCGCGAGGAGGCGAAGGAGGAGTGCGCGGGCTAGGCGGCGAAACGTCCTGGCGTCGCGGCGCGTCGAAACCTTTAGGACCATGATCTTCCCCCTCCTCGCCGCCGTCGCGGTCGCGCAGACGCCCTTCGGCCTCCCGCAGTCGTCGAGCAACGTGCGCTACGACATGATCGCGCGCGGCAACGACCTCGCGACCAACTCGCCTGGCCTGTACGTCTTCAACGAGCCGGTAGGCTGGAGCAACTACTGGCGCGCGAACCACCGGGAGGCAGGGCCGAACTTGGAGCCGGGCTTCTTCAGCCGCTGGCGGCTCGTCGCGATCCACGCGGGCGTACGGCCCGGCCCGGGCTACGACCTGCGCGTGCAACGCATCGACCGACGCATCGACCGCGCCGTCGTCTCGGCCCTGGAGATCGTGCCGCCCCAGCGCCGCAACGGCCGGGGAGGCGACGACGGTCACTCGCGGCGCTCCAACGCTCCCACCTTCACCACCGCCCCGTGGATTCTCCTGCGCGTGGAGCGCGGCGCGTTCGACCTCGTGCTCCAGACCCGCCAGATCGAGGGCGTTCCGGCCTACCAGACCGTTCGGCCAGGATCGGTGGTCAAGGTCGGCGGCGCGACGATCATCTTCACCCCCGGCGGCTACTGCCCGCCGAGATAAGGCTCTCCTATCCTGCTTGCGTCAGGACGAGGCAGGGTCTGCCTCGTCTTCCGCGAAGACGACGTCTTCGTACAACTCTTCCAGCGGCAACTCTAAGCCAATGGACGGAATGAGCGCCGCCGTGCCTGCGAGGTACACCCGGCGAAGCCAACCCTCCTCGCGCCGCTCATACACCTCCACCCGTTCGGCCTGCGTCTCGATCAGCACGATCTCGCGTACGCTCTCGATCGTCGCGTAGTCGTCCGACTTGTCGTTCCGGTCGAACCGCTCGGTGCCGGGCGAGAGGATTTCGAACACGACTTGAGGACTCTCGACCACGCCCTGCCGCTCGTTCAAGAACCGCATGGGGCAGGCGACCGTGCCGTCAGGGTGGTAGCCCGAGTTCTTTCGGGGCACGCGAACCTTCGCGTTTTCGCCCACGAAGCGGCACCCCTTTCCTCGAAGCCGCTCGCGACACATCCCTGCGAGGTTCGCCTGCACGAGCGCGTGGGTGCCGCTCACCGCCATCATCGTGATCACGCGACCCCGGAAGAGCTCCAGTCGCTCCTCCGTCGCCGCTTCGTCGAGGGCGAGATATGCCTCAAACGAGGTCTCTTCGAGAATGCGGTTCGCCGCCATAGCCCCATTATCGGCCAAAAGGTCGCCGAGTGCTACTCGGCGGCGACCTTCGCGGTGGCCTGCGCCACGGCCTCGCCCTTGGGCTCTTTCGCCCGCACTTCCCACATCCGCACCGTCTTGTCCTGCCCACAGGCGGCGAGGCGGGAGCCGTCGGCGCTGAAGGCGACGCAGTTGATCGGTCGCTCGGACGCCTCGATGCGCGTGTTGCCGATGCCCTTGGCGGCGTTCCAGAGGCCGACCGTGCCGTCGCGGGAGCCGGAGGCGAAAAGCCAGCCGTTCGGATGGAATGCCATGCTCTCGATGGGCTTCTGGTGGCCGAACATCATCTTCGCGAGCAGGCCGTCCGCGAGGGAGAAGACGCGGATCGAGAGATCGACGCCCGCCGCCGCGAGGTAGCGTCCGTCCTGGCTGAAGGCCAGCGAGGTCACCGTGGAGCGGATCTGCCGGATGGTGTGCAGGAGCGCGCCGTTGCTGGCGTGCCAGAGCTTCACCGTCGCGTCGGCCGACCCGGTGGCGATGTACTTGCCGTCAGGCGACCAGGCGACGGCGGTGACCGCCTCCGTGTGGTCGCTCTTGCGGAACACGCCGGAGCCGTCGTCGGTGCGGTGCAGGGTGACCGCGCGGAGCAGGGAGCCGCTGGCGACCGAGCCTCCGTCGGGAGAGATCGCGACCGAGGAGACCCATTCCTCTTGGCTCGTCTTCCACGAGTCGACCTTCGGGCCGTTCAGGCGGTAGAGCGAGATCTGGCTCTCGGCCGAGCCGGCGGCGAAGAGCTTGTCGTTCGCGAACGGCAGGAGGGTCGAGACGGTGCCCGCCTCGAGCTTCGTGCGGCGCTGGGGCTCGCCGGTGCGCTCGTCCCACCAGATGATCTCGTTGTCGAACGCGCTGGACACGAGCTGGTTCGTGTCGGGCGTGAAGGCGACGCTGTAGACCGGTGTCTTGTGGGCCTTGAAGACGCGCTTGCGCGTGACGACGATGGGCTTCTGCGGGGCGGCGCGGCGGGGAGCCGGGGCCTCCTGGAGGCCGCCGCCGGAAAGGACGGCGTCGTACTCCATCCGCTTGACGGGATCCATGAGCGTGGTGAACGCCTCGTTGATCCGCGCCATCGTCTCGTGGGCCTTGGGGTCCGAGGAGACGTCGGGGTGGTGCTTGCGGGCAAGCTGGCGATAGGCACGGCGCAGAGTCTCGTCGTCCGCTCCGGCCACGACGTCGAGAATCTGGTAAAAGTTAAGGGTCAGGGTGTTCAAGGCGACCAAGGTACGTCGCCAGGACGGCGACGATCGACGATTTTATATGACGTTGTCGCCGAGCCCTTCATCGCGCCGCCGCTCCCGCCTGCACCTATTGTGTAAGGTGGCAGGGTCGTAGGTCCACCCATTTCGCCTTAAAAATGAAAGATTCCCACGCTTGGGCCTCGCTCCCGGCGCTACTAGGCGCGATGGGACTCGGCGGCGGCCCCAAGCGGGTGCTGGTCGTGGAGGACGAGCGCACCGTGCGCGAGGGACTCGCGCGGGCCTTGGACGGCCACGACGTGGACGCCCGCGAAGGCGTCGAGCGCGCGGAGCTTCCTCTCCGGGGCTACGACGCCGCGATCCTCGACAACTATTTCCTCTCCGACTCCCTTACCGGCGTCTGCCTCACGCCCGAGCTCCGCCGCGCCTGTCCGCCCATCGTCATCCTCGCGATCAGCAGCGACGCGGGCAAGAACGCGGAGATGCTCCGTCTGGGCGCGAACCTCGCCGTTTCGAAGTCGGCCCTCCGGCGATTGCTGTAGCGCTTCGAATCCGGCCTTGCCTTGACGTCGAAATCGCGTGGGATGCTTGCAAACGAGGGCCGGAATGCTATCACAACGGCATTGTCTCAGGCTCAAGGGGGATTCAAGGTCTGCGAGCGGAGAAAATTTGTTCAGATTGAAAAACGTGACCGCGGATTGGTGGGAACGCCCTTTTCTCCGGTGCGAGGCCTGCCGTTGCCTAACACCGCGAACGCGATCTTCGTCCACCGTGCGCGGGATTTTTCAGAGAGGACAGCCGAATGGATGAGGACGAACGGCGGTTGCCCCTTTGGACCGGAGTGCGTCTCGACCGATCGAGTGCGATCTCCGCAGCCGCTTCTAGGATCTTCCGATTCTGGTGCGGATGGTGTCGAAGATTCGCCGCATCATTGCATCGTCCACCATACCCTTCGCCTCGAAGAGGTCTTCGTTGCCAAGAGAAGAGATACATGGGCCGTACGTAGCCGACCAAGGGAAGATCGTGCCAGATGAGATCAACCGACGAGATCGGAATCGCGTTCGGATCGCTCGTCCTCTGGCTTGTGACCATGCAGACCTGCACGTCCGCACCGTTGCCAAAAGGCGAGAACGCCAGCACGATACAGGGTCGAAACTTCTTGTCGTTCTCTTGTGAGTAGGGAAACGGCCTCCTCACCAGTTGGCCTACTGCCAGTCGGCCCAAGCGGCGTCTTCCTCAGCGTTGTCCCACTTCTCGGGGCTTGCTTCAGCGAAAGCCTTTGCCACGACCAGCCCAAGGTTCTCTTCGATATCCACCTCCGGTTCCAGAACGTGCGGGGCGAGCGCCCGAGGACTCTCCGGCACAGGCCTTCTCTTGTCTCTATTATAAGACGCCGTCGACGGCATCTTCGTCCAGCCTTGCAGGCTGGATGTGATCATGGCGAAAGGCCCATCGCCCTCCCCCAACCCTCTCTCGTCGCCCGACGCAAGGCCGATATGATCGGTGCGCCGTAGCCGGGGCGACGAGAGGGGGCTCTAGGCCGCGGGGACCGGGATGCCGCCGTCGGCGCCGACGGCGAACTCGTGCTCGTCGTGCGAGACCCGCTTCAGGGTGATCGTCTCGGCCGCGCCCACACGCTGCGCCTGCTGCCAGGGGCCAGCGGCCGTGTCGCGCCAGTAGACGGTGTAGGCGGCGCCGGGCGTGGCGGCCCAGGTGAGCACGGTGTCGTGGCCCTGCGCCCGACCGATGCGCACCCGCATGGGCGGCGGCCCGGCGTTGGCGAGGCGGTCCAGGGCGAGCAGGTTCAGGCCGGCGACGCGCGCGAGGTAGCCGTAGTCGACGTACTCGGGCAGGTCCCGGTCGGTGTGCTGGCGGGTGTACTCCTCGAAGGTCTCGGTGAGGCGCACGGCGGTGAAGCCGGCCTGGTTGAAGGGCGTGTGGTCGCCGCCGCGGCCGAAGCGGTCGTTGCGGAACACGAGCTTCGCGCCGAAGCCCTTCGCGCCCTGGGTGCGCTGGAGCCACTCCATGAGGCGGGCCAGTTCGCGGGACTCGTGGTTCGGGGAGAGTTCGGAGAAGACGCGGACCTCGCGGGGGTCGCGCTCGCCCTGGAGGTCGGAGGAGTTGCCCACGATGTCGTTGTTCAAGAGGGCGTCGATTTTCCATCCTTCCGCCCTGGCGCGGGCGGCGAGCGCGCGAGACGAGAGGAGGTTCTGCTCCTCGCCGGTGAAGCCGACGAAGAGCATGGGGTGGCGGCGCGGGCGGAGGGCCATCGCGCGGGCGCACTCGAGGGTGGCGGCGGAGCCGCTGGCGTCGTCGTTCGCGCCGGGCGCGCACAGGGTCGGGTCGTCGGGGCGGGTCATGTTGATGGTGTCGAGGTGGCCGCCCATCATGACGAGGCCGGGCTGGGGGTCGGGCGAGTTGGGTTCCAGGCGGCAGAGCACCATGCGGACGGCGCGGTCGGCGACGACGCGCGGCCCCTTGGCGACGGGATACTCGAAGAGCTCGACCCGCGCGCCGGGGATCCTGCGGTACTCCCCAGCGATCCAGTCGACCGCCTCGTCGAAGGTCGTCGAACTGATGTGGCGGGTGGGCCAGGACGCGAGCTTCTCGACGCTGGTGCGCAAGGCGGCGGGGTCGATCTTGGGAAGGGGGGCGAAGGCCAGGGCGAGGGCGGCGAGCAC